>NZ_JBJGYL010000041.1:0-31937 GCF_054049975.1 Geodermatophilus sp. SYSU D01119
GCGCAGCCGTCGAGTACTCGGGGGCGGTCCACGGGGGCGCCAACCCCCGGGTAATCGCCCCCCTGGAGCTCTGCGCCGAGCTCGAGGCCGCGGCCCCGGCCGCCGCCCGCGAGCTCGCGGGCGCCCGCCCCGCCTGACGAAGGACCCCTCCGCTCCCCACCACTCGCAGGCTCGCGGCGGGCCCCTGCGGAGGGGCCGCGAGGGCCCGGCCGCCGCTGCGGCCGGGCCCGTGCCGTGTCCGGGAGCGGTCAGCGCACCTCGACGCCGCGCCAGAAGGCCACCCGTCCGGTGATCTCCTTCGCCGCGTCCTTCGGCTCGGGGTAGTACCAGGCGGCGTCGGGGTTGGTCCGCCCGTCGACCTCGAGGGAGAAGTAGGACGCCTCGCCCTTCCACGGGCAGGTGGTGTGCGTCGACGACGGGCGCAGCACGTCCTCGCGCACGGACTCCCGCGGGAAGTACGCGTTGCCCTCCACGGTGACGATGTCGTCGGACTCGGCGATGACGGTGCCGTTCCAGGTCGCAGTGGTCATGCGGTGATCGTCCTCCGCCGTTGACCGCGGCGTCACCCCGTCGCGTGCCATCCGGGTGCCCGCGACAGGCGTACCGGCAGGGCGGCTGGGCATGTGTCGGAAGAGCGGTCCAGACCCGGACCCACCGCCGTCCCTCCCCGCCACGAGGAGCACCGCCATGTCCCAGCCCGCCTCCGCACCCGATCCCCAGGACCCGCGCCGCGGCATGAACCCCCGTCCCAAGCGGGGCCGGGCGATGTTCCTCGGCACGTTCCTCGGCCTGATCGTGCTCGTCTTCGCGATCATCCTGCTGGTCAGCCAGTGCGGCACGGGCGACGACGACGAGGTCTACGAGGACGACATCGAGGGCGCCGCGCTGGTCGTCGACGGGCCACTCGCGGCACTCCTGCCCGCCTGACCCCACGGGGGGAGGTCTGCGCGCGTCCTCCTGACCTGCGCGGACGTCGCGTGTGATGGTGCCGGTCGGACGGCGCCGCCCGGTGACCGTCAGGCACACCGAGGAGCACGTCATGACCAACCCGGGACAGCCCGGCCAGCCCTTCCCGCCGCAGGGTGCCCCGCAGCCGGGTCAGCCCTTCCCGCCGCAGGGTGCCCCGCAGCCGGGTCAGCCGTACCCGCCGCAGGGCCAGCCGCAGCCGGGTCAGCCCTTCCCGCCGCAGGGCGCACCGGGCCAGTTCGGCGCCACGCCCTTCGGCGGCCCGGGCCAGCCCGCGCCGGCCCCGAAGTCGGGCAAGGCCCGCAAGATCGGCGGCATCGTCGGCGCCGTCGCGATCGCCGGCGGCATCGCGGCGTTCCGGCTGGTCGACTTCGGCGCCCCCGAGGTCGGCGACTGCATCGCGGCCGAGGGCAGCAGCAGCTGGGAGACCGTCGACTGCTCCGACGAGACCGCGCAGGCCCGCGTGGTGTCGGTGGTCGAGGAGCAGGTCACCGAGCCCGAGTTCAACGACCCGAGCTACTGGCCGTGCGAGGAGTCCCCGACCGTCCAGGCGCTGTGGAGCGGCGAGGTCGGCGGCGAGGGCACCGTCTACTGCGCCGAGCCGGTCGCCTGACCGCCGTCGCCTGACTTCGCGAGCGCCCCGCCGGTCGATCCGGCGGGGCGCTCGTGCGTTCCCGGCCGGTCAGCGCTGCAGGACGGCGAAGGTCGCGACCGCGTGCGCCAGCGCCCGGCCCTCCTGCTCGACGTCGGCCTCGCAGATGGTCAGGTGCTCCCCGCGGGTGCGCACGCGGCCGCGCACCTCGAGCGGCCCGGGCTTCCCCGGGCGGAGGTAGGTCACCGTCAGCTGGCTGGTGGCCGGCACCTCGCCCTCGCCGGTCGTGCTGCGCACGGCCTGGCCCATGGCGGTGTCCACCAGCGTCGCGAGCACCCCGCCGTGCAGCGTCCCGGCCGGGTTGAGGTGCTCGTCGCGGACCTCGAAGTCGAGGACGGCCGCGCCGTCGTCGCCCTCCCGCACCCGGGCGCCGAGCCCGCCCGCGAAGCCGCCCACGTCCCCGTCGTCCGCCATGCCGGGCCGGTACCCGGGGCCGCGTCCGGGACACCCCACGGACCGCGCGGTCCGGTCTAGGGTCCGCCGCCGTGACGGTGAGGCTGCGGACGTGGGTCCTGCTCGGGGCGGTGGTCGCCGTCGTGCTCGCGGTGGTCACCCTGGTGTGGTTCCAGCCGCAGAAGCTGCTCTACGACAGCCGCGTGGACGAGGCCCTGCCCACCGTCGCGGCGGAGGTGCCGCCCTCCCCGTCGGCGGGAGCCCCGGCCGCGCCGGCCGGCCCGGTCGACCTGGCCGCCGGCACCTTCGTCTCCCGCGAGCACGAGACGGTCGGCACCGCCCGGCTGGTGCAGCTCCCCGACGGGCAGGTGGTCGTGCGGCTCGAGGGCTTCGAGACCTCGAACGGCCCCGCCCTGTTCGTCTACCTCTCGCGGAACCCCGCGGGTGGCGAGGAGGCGGCCTTCGACGACGAGGCCGTCGACCTCGGGGCGCTCAAGGGCAACGTCGGCGACCAGAACTACGTCGTGCCCGCGGGTGTCGACGCCACCGGTTACACCAGCGTGGTGATCTGGTGCGACCGCTTCGACGCCGCGTTCGGCGCCGCCGACCTCGTGCCGGCGACGGCGGCGTGAGCGCTCAGGCCCCGCGCTCGGCGCACGCCCGCAGCCGCTCCAGGGTGGTCTGCATGCCGGCCCGCAGGGCGGTGCGCCGGTCGCCGGCCCGGAACACCCGCTCGATGACGAACCAGCCCAGCCGGGTGATCGGCCGCTCCACCCGGTAGCTCTCCACCACCCGGGTGCCGCCGTCCGCCGGCTCGAGGCGGTAGCGCCAGGCGATGGTGCCGGCGAAGGGCTCGGTGCGGGCGAAGGCGAACTCGCGGCCGGGGACGGCGGCGGTCACCACCGGCCGGTTGCGCCAGGTGCGTCCCTCGGCGGTGCGGTTGACCGCCTCGAAGCGGGCTCCGACGGCCGGGCCGGTGGCGCCGCCGAGCCACCGGCAGCGCACGACGTCGGGACTGAACTCCGGCATCCGGGTCACGTCGGCCACCAGCGCGTAGACGCGCTCGGCGGGGGCGGCGACGGTGGTGCTCACCTCGTCGTGGTCGAGTGTCTGCACGGCGGCTCCTCAGGGTGCGTGGGCGGCGAGGAAGAGGTCGATGGCGGCGTCGGTCAGCCGGCTGAAGGCGCCGTCGGCGGCGGGCACGCCGGGCTGGTTCGCCAGCTGCTGGGAGATGAGGCCCGCCAGGACGACCGTCCACAGCCGGACGGCGTCGTCCGCGTCGGCGCCGGGACGCAGCTGTCCGAGGCGGACCGCCTCGGACAGCTCGGCCCGGACGTCGGCCATCTCGCGCTCGCTGGGGGCGAAGGTCTCCGGGGACGGGGAGAAGCCCGGCACCGGCCGCCAGAACAGCAGCTGCGCCAGCGCGGGGTGCTCGACGGCCCAGGTGACCACGGCCGCGCCACCGGCCCGCAGGCGGGGCACGCCGCGGGGGACCCCGGCGACGGCGGCGGTCACCGCGTCCTGCTGCCCCGCCAGGCCCCGGGCGAAGAGCGCGTCGTAGACCGCGTGCCGCGACGGGAAGTACTTGTAGAGGGAGGGGCCGCGGATCCCCATCCGCCGGGCCACCTCGCTCACCGTCAGCGCGCCGACGCCCTCCTGTGCCATGAGCGCCTCGGCGTGGTCGAGCGCCTCGACCACCACCGCGGCCCGGCGCCGGGCGACGCGGCCGGCGGGAGGAGGATGGCTCGACGGTGTAGCCACGGCTAGAGCATGTAGCAGAACGGGTCGGCTGTCGAGGGGCCTCAGGCGGGCTCGCGCCGCATCGGGACGTGCGGGATGCCGTCCTCGACGTAGCCCGGGCCCGACAGCCGGAACCCGAACCGCTCGTACCAGCCCTGCAGGTGTGCCTGCGCGCCGAGCGTCACCGGCAGCCCCCCGCTGCGCGCGATGCCCTCCTCGACCAGCTGCGCGGCCAGGCCCCGGCCGCGGGCGGTGGCGGCGGTGGCCACCCGGCCGATCGCCCGCGTGCCGCCGTCGTCGAGCAGCCGGATGGTGGCGAGGACCGCGCCGTCCTCCTCGATCCACAGGTGCAGCGTCCCCGGCTCGGTGTCGCGGCCGTCGAGCTCGGGATACGGGCACTCCTGCTCGACGACGAACACGTCGACCCGCAGCCGGCACAGCGCGTAGACCTCGAACGGGGTGAGCTCGGCGAAGCGGGCGGTGCGCAGGACGGGCGGCATCCGACCGTTCTAGCGCACCGCCCGCCGCGGTTCCGGAGGCGCCTCGGGCCCGGCGGGCCGGCCGGTCAGGGCGAGCAGGACCTCGTCGAGGCCCGGCCGGTCGAGCGCGAACTGCGCGAGGTCGATGCCGGCGTCGCCCAGCGCGGCGAGCGCCCGGGTGGCCGGCGCGGACCCGGGCACCCGGGCCGTGAGCGCGGTGAGGTCGGCGTCGGCCTCGACCGGCACGCCGAGCACCCGCTCGAGCAGTGCCCGGGCCTCGGCGCGGCGCTCCGGTTCGAGCACCCGCACGTGCAGCGTGCCCGGGCCCACCGACGCCCTCAGCTGCGCCGGGCTGCCCTCGGCGACGACCCGGCCGGCGTCGATGACGGAGACGCGGTCGGCGAGCAGGTCGGCCTCGTCGAGGTGGCGGGTGGCCAGCATCACCGTCGTCCCGCCCCGGACCAGCGCGCGGACGACGTCCCACACCTGGTTGCGGCTGCGCGGGTCGAGCCCGGTGGTGGGCTCGTCGAGGAGGACGAGGTCGGGCCGGACGACGATGCTCGCGGCGATGTCGGCCCGCCGCCGCATGTCGCCGGAGTACCGCCCGACCTGTGTGCCGGCGGCCTCGGTGAGGCCGAAGGCGCTCAGCAGCTGATCGGTGCGCCGGCGGGCCGCGGCCCGCGAGTAGCCGAGCAGGCGGGCGAGCAGCAGCAGGTTCTCCGCGCCGGTGAGGTCCTCGTCGAGCGAGGCGAACCGGCCGGTGAGGCCGACCCGCGCGCGCACCGCGCCGGGCTCGCGCGCGACGTCGTGGCCGAGGACCCGCGCCCGCCCCCCGTCGGGCGGGACCACCGTGGCCAGCAGACGGAGGGTGGTGGTCTTGCCCGCGCCGTCGGGCCCGAGCAGGCCGTGGACGCCGCCCTGCGGGACGAGCAGGTCCACCCCCGCGACCGCCGTCGTCGATCCGAACCGCTTGACCAGGCCCACGGCCTCGACCGCCGGGACGTCGCCGCCCCCGTCCGCCCGCCCTCCGGCCGGCACGGTGTCGCCGAGATGCGCCGTCACCTGCCCCACCCCCTGCTCCCGCGCCGGGTGCCCGCACGGTGCGCACGGGTCTGACGGGCAGACGGCGCCCGGGGCGCGGACTCATCGGCGGAGCCCCGCCCCCATCCGCGCTTAGGTGTGCCTACCCTGTCTCCCGGCACCCGTCGACGTCCGCTGGAGGACCCGTGACCAGGCCCCTGCGGGCAGTCCCCGCCGCTCTGTCCGCCGTCTGCCTCGCCGGGGCGCTGTCCGCCTGCGGCAGCGCCGGGGCGTCGGACGCCGACACGCTCACGGTCTACAGCGCCCAGCACGAGAGCCTGGTGCGCACGATGCTCGAGGGCTTCACCGAGGAGACCGGCATCGAGGTGGAGTTCCGCGACGGCAACGACGCGGAGCTGGCCAACCAGATCGTGCAGGAGGGCGAGGCCTCACCGGCCGACGTCTTCCTCACCGAGAACAGCCCGTCGATCGCCGTCCTCGACCGCGAGGGACTGCTGCAGGAGCTCGACCAGGCCACCCTCGACCAGGTCGGCGAGCAGTTCCGGCCGTCGTCGGGCACGTGGACCGGCTTCGCGGCCCGGTCGACCGTCCTCGTCTACGACCCCTCCGCGCTGACGGAGGAGCAGCTCCCCGGCTCGATCATGGAACTGGCCGACCCGGCGTGGGAGGGCCGCATCGGCATCGCCGCCGGCGGCGCGGACTTCCAGGCCATCGTCGCGGCCGTCCTCGCCACCCAGGGCGAGGAGGCCACCCGCGCGTGGCTGGAGGGCCTGGAGCGCAACGCCGGCGTCTACCAGAGCAACACCGCCGTCATGGTCGCCGCCGACGAGGGCGAGATCGACGCCGGCGTCATGTACCACTACTACTGGTACCGCGACCAGGCCGAGGGCGGCCTCAAGGGCGACGACGCCCGGCTGCACCTGTTCGGCGACGGCGACCCGGGCGCCTTCCTCAGCGTCTCCGGCGCGGGCGTGCTCGCCTCCTCCGACCAGCAGGACGCCGCCCAGCGCCTGGTGGCCTACCTGACCGGGCCGGAGGCGCAGCAGCGGCTGGCCGAGAGCACCGCACTCGAGTACGCCGTCGGTACCGGTGTCGCCTCCGCGGAGGTCCTGCCCCCGCTGGAGAGCCTGGGTGCCCCGGCCGTCGACCCCGGCTCCCTCGACCAGGAACGGGTCACCGAGCTCATGCAGGAGGTGGGGCTGCTCTGAGCCTCGCCCCGAGCCGCCCCGCCACCCCGCCCGCGCCGGCGCTCCGGGCCCGGCGGAGGGCCTCCCTGCGCCGGTCGCCGGTGACGGTGCTGCTCGCCACCGCCGTCGCCGGGCTCGCGCTGCTGCCGCTGGTGCACATCGCCACGGCCGCCGTCGAGGTCGGCTGGAGCGGCGTGGCGGAGCTGGTGTTCCGGCCGCGGGTGGCCGAGCTGCTCGGCAACACCCTGCGGCTGGTCGGCGGCACCGTCGCGGTCACCGCGGTCCTCGGTGTCGGCACGGCCTGGCTGGTCGAGCGCGCCGCCCTGCCCGGCCGCCGGGTGTGGCACGTGCTGCTGGTCGCGCCCCTGGCCCTGCCGGCCTTCGTCACCAGCTCGGCGTGGATCTCGCTGCTGCCGGGGCTGGACACCTACGGCGGTGCGCTGCTGGTCGTGTCGCTGTCGTACGCGCCGTTCGTGTACCTCCCCGTGGTCGCCGCCTTCCGCGGGCTGGACCCGGCGCTGGAGGAGACCGCCCGCGGCCTGGGCCTGTCGACCTGGGCGGTGTTCCGCCGGGTGCAGCTGCCCCAGCTGCGGGTGGCCGTCCTGGGCGGGTCCCTGCTGGTCGCCCTGCACGTGCTGGCCGAGTTCGGTGCCCTGGCGATGCTGCGCTACCCGACCTTCACCACGGCGGTCTACGACCAGTACCGGGCCACGTTCAACGGCCCCGCCGCCTCGATGCTCGCCGGCGTCCTCGTGCTGCTGTGCCTGGTCCTGCTGCTGGCCGAGGTCCGGCTGCGCGGCACCCGGGCCTACGCCCGCACCGGGTCGGGCACCGCCCGGCGGGTGCGCCCGGCCCGCCTCGGCCCGCTCACCGGCCCCGCCCTGCTCCTCCTGGGCACGGTCGTCGGGCTCTCGCTGCTCGTCCCGCTCGGCGCGCTGGCGTCGTGGTTCCTCACCGGCGCCTCGGCCCGGGCCGACTGGGCGGCTCTGGCCGGCACCACCGGGACGACGCTCGCGCTGGCGGCCGCGGCCGCGGCGGTGACCACCGTGCTGGCCCTGCCCACCGGGTGGCTGGCGGTGCGCCGCCGCGGGCCGCTGGCCACGCTGCTGGAGCGCACCACCTACCTCGGCAGCGCGGTGCCGGCGATCGTCGTCGCCCTGGCGCTGGTCGCGCTCGGCATCCGCCTGGTGCCCTCGCTCTACCAGACCGTGCCGGTCCTGCTGGCGGCGTACGCGATCCTGTTCCTGCCCCGCGCCATCGTGACGGTGCGCGCCGCGGTCGAGCAGTCGCCGCCGGTGCACGACGACGTCGCCGCCTCCCTCGGCGTGTCCGCCCCTGCCCGGCTGTGGCGGGTGACCCTCCCGCTGATGGCTCCCGGGATCGGCGCAGGAGCGGCGCTGGTGTTCCTCGCGGTGGTCACCGAGCTCACCGCCACGCTGCTGCTGGCGCCCACGGGCACCGAGACCCTCGCCACCGCGTTCTGGTCGGCGAGCAGCGCCCTGGAGTTCGGCGCCGCCGCCCCCTACGCCGTGGTCATGGTCCTGCTGTCGGCACCGGCCACACTCCTGCTGTCCCGAGACGTCCGGCGAGGTCTGACCGCATGAGCGCGCTGACCGTCAGCGGCCTGGTGAAGTCCCACGGCGGCACCCCGGTGCTCGCCGGGATCGACCTGCACGTCCCGTCCGGGACGACGACCGCCCTGCTCGGTCCCTCCGGCTGCGGCAAGACGACGCTGCTGCGCATCGTCGCCGGGTTCGACGACCCGGACGCCGGCACCGTCGAGCTGGGGGGACGGGTGGTCGCCGGCCTCGGCCGTGGGGTCCCGGCGCGCTCGCGCGGCATCGGCTTCGTGCCGCAGGAGGGCGGGCTGTTCCCCCACCTGAGCGTGGCCGGCAACGTCGCCTTCGGACTGCCCCGTCGGCTGCGGCGTGACCGCACGCGGATCGCCGGGCTGCTGGCGCTCGTCGGCCTCGACGCCGCGCTGGCCGACCGGGCGCCGCACCAGCTCTCCGGCGGCCAGCAGCAGCGGGTCGCGCTGGCCCGCGCCCTGGCGCCCGAGCCCTCCCTCGTGCTGCTCGACGAACCGTTCTCCTCCCTGGACGCCGCACTGCGCGAGGACACCCGCCGGGCCGTCGCGGACGCGCTGCGGGCGACGGGGGCCACCGCCGTCCTGGTCACCCACGACCAGGGGGAGGCGCTGTCCACCGCCGACCAGGTGGCCGTGGTGCGCGGCGGGAGGCTCGCCCAGCTGGCCGATCCGCGGACGCTGTACCGCGAGCCCACCGACCTCGACGTGGCCGCCTTCGTCGGGGAGGCCGTGGTCCTCGACGGCGAGGCCGTCGCCGGGCGGGTCGGGACCGAGCTGGGGGAGCTGCCGCTGGCGCGGCCGTGCGGCGACGGCCCGGTCCGGGTCCTGCTGCGTCCCGAGCAGCTGCGGCTGTCGGGAGGCCCGGGCGCCCGCGCCCGGGTCCGCGGCGTGGACTTCTACGGCCACGACGCGCGGGTGGAACTGGAGCTGCCCTCGGGACTGCGGGTGGGAGCCCGGACCGGCGGCGGGGATCTCCCGCGGACCGGCACGGAGGTCACCGTGAGCGTGGAGGGGCAGGCCGTGCCCTTCCCCGCCCGCTCCCCGGGAGCGGCCGTGGCGTCCGTGCCGTCCGGCCCGGCGGACCTGGGAGGCACCTGGACGCCGACCGCGGGTTAGGTGTGCCTAAGCTCACCGTCGTGGACCTGTTCCTCTTCACCGTGGACGGCGCCTGGGGCCGGGACGTCGTCGCGGCGGGCGCCGCCGGCATCGTCGTCGACTGGGAGCGCCGCGGGAAGCACCGGCGGCAGGCCGGCGAGGGCACCCAGATCAACGCCGACACGGTCGAGGACCTGGCCCGGATGCGCGCGGCCACCGACGGCCGGCTGCTGTGCCGCGTGAACGCCGCCGGTCCGTGGACAGCGCGCGAGGTGGCCGACGCGGTCGCGGCGGGCGCCGACGAGGTGCTGCTGCCGATGGTGCGGACCCCCGAGGAGGTCGACCGCGTCCTGGACCTGGTCGCCGGCCGGTGCGGGCTCGGCATCCTGGTCGAGACGCAGGACGCCGTCGCCCGGGCCGCCGAGCTCGCCTCCCGCCCCCTGTCGCGGGTCTACGTCGGCCTCAACGACCTCCGCATCGACCGCCGGTCGCGCGAGCTGTTCCGGCCGCTGGTCGACGGCACCGTCGAGGAGGTGCGCGCCGCCGTGACGGTGCCGTTCGGCGTCGGCGGGCTGACCCTGCCCGGCGGCGGCTTCCCCGTGCCCGGGACGCTGCTGGCCGCCGAGCTCGTCCGGCTGCGCACGGACTTCACCTTCCTGCGGCGCTCGTTCACCGCGGACATGGCCGGGCGGGACCCCTTCGTCGAGGTCCCGCGGCTGCTCGCGGCGCTGGGGGAGCTGTCCGCGGCCGACCCCGGGACCACGGCCGAGCGGCGGGCGCGGTTCGTCGCCGCCGTCGAGGCCGCCGCGCCCGAGGTGGTCCCGGTCGGCGTGCCGGCGTGAGCGGCCGGGCGCTGGTCACCGGCGCCGGCGGCTTCGTCGGCCGTCACCTGGTGGCACGGCTGCGGGCGGACGGCTGGCACGTCACCGGGCTGACCCGCGCCGACGTCGACCTCGCCGACCCGGTGGCCGGGACCGCGGCGGTGCGCGCGGCCGACCCCGACGTCGTCTTCTCCCTGGCCGCCGGCCGCGCCGGGGCGACCCCGGCCGAGCGCGCGGCGACGGTGGCGGTCAACACCGCCCCCTGGCTGGTCGACGCCCTGCCGGAGCGCTGCCGTGCGGTCGTCCGGCTCGGCTCGTCGACGGAGTACGCGGCCGGGCCGCGGCCGCTGGACGAGGACGCCCCGCTGCGGCCCCGCGGGTTCTTCGGCGCCACCAAGGCGGCGGGCTCGCTGCTGCTGCAGGCCGCGGCCGGCGAGCGCGGCGTGCGCGCGGCGGTCCTGCGCGCCTTCCAGGTCTACGGGCCGGGCGACCACCCCACCCGGCTGGTGCCGGTCGTCCTCGCCGCCGCCCGCACCGGGGCGACGGTGCCGCTGCCCGCCTCCGTCAGCCGGCGGGACTGGGTGTGGGTGGGCGACGTGGTCGACGCGTGCGTGCGGGCGGCGCTCGCCGACGACCTCCCGCCGGGGACGGTGCTCAACGTCGGCACGGGCGTGCAGACCGGCGTGGAGGAGCTGGTCGCGGCCGCGTCCCGGGTCACCGGCCGGCCGATCGCGACCGCCCTCGGCGCCCACCCCGGCCGGGACTGGGACACCGCCGACTGGGTGTGCGACCCCCGCGCCGCGCGCCAGCGCCTCGGCTGGTCGCCGACGGTGGACCTGGCGGAGGGGCTGGCCCGCACCTGGGCGGCGGAGCCGCGGTGACCCGACCCCGGGTCGCCGTCGTCGTCCCCGTGTACGGCAACGAGGCCACGCTGCGCCCGCTCGCCGCCCGGCTCGCCGCGGCGCTCGACGGGCGCGACTGGCGTCTGCGGCTGGTGGTCGACGCCTCGCCCGACGCCAGCCTGGCGGTCGCGCGGGAGGTCGCGGCCGG
This sequence comes from Geodermatophilus sp. SYSU D01119, assembly GCF_054049975.1. Classification (NCBI taxonomy): domain Bacteria; kingdom Bacillati; phylum Actinomycetota; class Actinomycetes; order Geodermatophilales; family Geodermatophilaceae; genus Geodermatophilus; species Geodermatophilus sp. SYSU D01119. Next base: position 11,013 of record NZ_JBJGYL010000041.1, read on the forward strand.
CGACCCGCGGGTGGCCGTCACCGCGCTGGAGGTCAACGTCGGCCAGCACCGCGCGCTGGCGACGGGGCTGGCGGCCGAGGACGCCGACGCGTGGGTGTGCCTCGACGCCGACCTGCAGGACCCACCCGAGGCGGTGCCGCTGCTGCTGGACCGGCTCGCCCAGGGCGACGTCGGCGCGGTCTTCGCCGGCCGGCGGGGCCGCTACGAGTCGCCGGCGCGCCGGCTGACCGGGGAGCTGCACCGGCGGGTGGCCGCCCGCCTCACCGGCCTGCCGCCCGACGCGGGGGCCTTCCTGGCGATGGGTCCGGCGGTGCGGTCGGCCGTCGTCGGTCTCGTGCTGGACGGCGGCGCGCCGAGCGTCGTGCTCGCCGTCGGCCGCGCCGGCGTCCGGTCGGCGAGCGTGCCGGTGACGCGGGACCGCCGGCCGGCGGGATCCTCGGCGTGGACGGCCCGGGCGCGGCTGCGGCAGTCGGCGCGGTCGCTGGCGTGGGCGGTCCGCGCGCGCTGACTCACCGCGTCCAGAGCTGGAGGACCAGGTCGGTCTTCGACGCCGGGAAGGCGTACCCGGCGGCGAGCGAGAGGCCGGCCTCGCTGAGCACCGCGTCGTCGTCGGTGGGGACCGGCTCGCCGTCGACCAGGCGGCGGACCAGCCAGACGCGGTCGGCGTCCGCGGGGGCGTCGTCGGGCGGCAGGACGACGTCGGCGCGCAGGCGCGGGCCCAGCGTGCGGACGAAGTGGTCGAGCCCCATGGCCGACCGCTGGTCGGCGGCGACCACCGGCTCGCCGGGACGCTGCTCCTGCAGCAGCAGGGCGACGACGTCGTCGGAGCGCTCGCGCGGCTCCCGCACCGCCAGCGGGGCGCTCGCCACGAGCGAGAGGCCCACCAGGGCGGCGGCCGTCGCCGAACGCGCGCCCCGGGGCAGCGCGGTCACCCCCACCGCGGCGAGCACGCCGAGCCCGACGAGCCCCGCCAGCAGGTACCGGGGGTGGTAGACGGGGCGGACCAGCTCGGCCGAGAGCAGGAGCAGCAGGGGCACCAGCACCCAGCAGGCGCCGACCACCCGCGCCCCGGCGCCACGCACGGCGCCGACGACGGCGAGACCGACGGTCAGGTACAGCAGCGGCGTGCGGCCCCCGGCCCAGGCCTCGACGGCGAGGTCGGCCAGCGTGCCGCCGGTGTCGCGCAGGTGCTCGGCGTTGCGGGCGCCGGTGCCGTTGAGCAGGTTGACGCCGACCAGGCCGGCGGCCGGGAGGACCGCGAGGCCGCCGACGACCGCGACCCGGACGGCGCCGCGGCCGCGCAGCAGCAGCGCCGCGACGACGAACGCGGCCAGCACGGTGACGGCGTACCAGTGCGCCAGGCCCATGCCCGCGCCGGCGAGGCCGAACAGCAGGAGCCCGCGGTCGTCCTGGAGCCAGCGGACGAGGCCCAGGAGCGCCGCGCCGGTCGCGAGCACCACCAGGCCGTAGCTGCGCGCCTCGACGGCCTGTTCGAGCAGGAGCGGGGCGGTGGCGGGGACCACGCCCGCGAGCACGCCGGCGGCGCGGCCGGCCAGCCGGGTGACCGCCCGGGTCACCAGGGCGAGACCGCCCGCGGTGGCCAGCACGGACAGCACCCGCAGGGACGTGTCGCCGCCGATCCCGGGCAGGGCCATCCAGGCGTGCACGACCAGGTAGTACGGCGCGTTGTAGGAGGGCGGGACGTCGGCGAGGTAGCTGGTGACGCCCTCGCCGGTCGCGACGGCGCGCAGGATCTCCGCGAGCGGGCGGCGGGCGACCTCGGAGGTGAACGCCTCGTCGAACCAGAGTCCGTGGCCCGGCGCCAGCAGGACCGCGCACAGCAGGGCCAGCACGGCGGGCGGGAGCAGCTCGACCGGCGACCAGCGCGGCGGCCCGGGCCTCGTGGCCGGCGCCTCCCGTTCCGCCGTCGCCGCCACGGGGCTGCAGCCTAGGCGAGCGCGACCCCCGACCGTCGGTACCGGCGGCGAGGCGGACGCGATCCGCGCGGTGCTCGGCCGACCGGCTCCGCGGGACGAGCGGACCCCGGTGGCCCGTCCCGGGGGCGGGAGCGGGCCACCGGGGTCCAGCGGTGAGGCGTGAGCCTCACTCGTCGTCGGCGCCCCCGCGGGCCCGCTGCACGATCGGGCTGCCGATCCACAGCCAGCCGAGCAGCACGGCCACCACGCCGCCGGTGACCAGTGCCTGGGGCAGGGCGAAGAGGAAGTCGACCACCAGCACCACCGCCGCGACGATGGCGATCGCGAGCACGCACAGGCCGAGGAAGGCGAACCGGTTGCTGCGCCGCAGGAGGTCCTCCTTGTCGTGCTGGCGGAACAGCGCCCGGTGCTGCGCGGCCGGCGCGATGAGCAGCGCGGTGGCCACGACGACGGCCACCAGCGTCACGAAGTACACGTCGCGCTGGAAGTCCGTGGCCCGCTCGGTCGCCTGTTGGAACGGCACGACGAGCAGGAACGCGAAGAGGAACTGCACGCCCGGCAGCGCCACCCGCAGCTCGTTGAGCAGCTCCATCAGTTCCCGGTCGATCCGCTCGGCCCGGCTCTCGTCCCGCCCGTCGTCCCCCCGGCGGTCGTCGCGACCGTCGCGCTGTGCGGGGACCGGCCGCGTGCCGCGCCGTGCCCGCTGTCCCGATCCCGTGGTGGCCATCGTCGGCTCCTCCTGCCGTCCGTGAGCGGATCCGGTGACCCGTCCCGATCCGGTCCGTATGCCCAGCCGCAACCCGTGTGTCACCTGGCGTCCACCTACCGGGGTGCCGGCGGGGTAGGGGAGCGGCATGACCTCGATGTGGGAACCGATGACGCCCGAGCTGGGCAACGGCCAGGACGACGGGATCCCCGCCGCCGACCCGGGAGCGGGCGCGCCGCCGCCCGCGGAGGGCTTCGGGGTGGGCGGCGAGGAGCCCGACCGCCCGGAGGAGACCGCGGAGGCCTCGCCGGTGGCCGACGGGCCGGACACCGCCTTCCGGACGCCGGACCCGGCCGACGTCCGCCGCGACCCCGCCGGCTGACGCCGGGCGGTCTCGTACCGTCGGGGGCGTGGACCTGCACGTGCTGCCGCCCCGGACGACCGCCGAACTCGACGCGATGCGCGCCGCCGGACGCGCGGTGGCGCTGTCGCTGGCGGCCGTCCGCGGGGCGGCGCGGCCGGGCGTGAAGCTGCGGGAGCTCGACGACCTCGCCAAGACCACGATGTACGAGGCCGGCGCGACGTCGTCGTTCCTCGGCTACAAGCCGGCCTGGGCGCCCACGGCCTACAACGGCGTCACCTGCCTGTCGCCCAACGAGGTCGTCGTGCACGGCCGGCCCAGCGGGCAGCGGCTCAAGGACGGCGACCTGCTCAGCATCGACTGCGGCGCGATCGTCGACGGCTGGAACGGCGACGCGGCGATCACCGTGCAGGTGGGCGACGCCGAGCGCCCCGACGACGCGCGCCTGGTCACCGCCACCGAGCAGGCGCTGGCGGCGGGGATCGCCGCCGCCGTCCCCGGCGCCACCCTGCTCGACGTCGCCACCGCGGTCGACGCCGTCGCCCGGCGCTACGGCTTCGCCCACCTCCCCGACCACGGCGGCCACGGCATCGGCCGGGCCATGCACGAGCCGCCGTTCGTACCCAACCGGCCGGCCACCGGGCTGGACCGGGTGCGGCTGCACGCCGGCAGCACGCTGGCGATCGAGCCGATGCTGCTGGCCGGTGGCGAGCGCTACCGGCACAAGAAGGACGGCTGGGCGGTGGTCACCGCCGACGGCGCCCGGGCGGCGCACGTCGAGCACACGGTGGCGGTCACCGACGACGGCCCGGTGGTCCTCACCCTCGCCTGACGGCTCAGCCCGGCCCCGGTCGGTCCCGGCGGCGCCGGCGGGTGAGTGCCCGCCGGACCGCGCGCACCTGCGCCTGCCCGAGCGGCGGCGGCGCCCAGGGAGCCGACGACGGCTGCAGCGCGGCGGCCAGCTCCACCCGCAGCAGGTCGACGGCGTCGAGCAGCGTCCCGTGCTGCGCCCAGGCGGCCGCGTCGTGCGCCGGGTCCACGAGCAGGGCGTCGGCGAGCCGCGCCCGCAGGTCGAGCATCGCCGAGAGCCGCCCGGCGTCGACGCCGGTGGGCACCGCGGTGCCGTCGGCCACCGCGCCGGCCTCGCGCAGCGTCCTCGCGACGGCGCGCAGGACGTCGGCCAGCGCCGCCCGGGCCGCCGGCGTCCAGGCCCGGTCGGCCTCGTCCTCGGGCACGAAGTAGGTGCGGTCGAGCAGCACGCGGGTGAGCGTGCGCAGCGTGACGTGGACCCGCTCGAGGGCGGTCAGCGTGCTGCGCAGCCGGGGCCGGGCCTCGCGGGCGGACCGCCCGCGCGGGTTGAGGCGGGCGCTCTCCTCGGTGCGGGCGAGGTGCCGGTCGGCCCGGGCCACCTCCGCGCCCACCCCGCGGGCGCGGTCGAGCAGGTCGTCGGCGAGGCGCCGCGACCAGGGCCCGCCGAGTGCGGCCGCGAGGTCCTCGCTCAGGCGGGCCATGCGCTCGGCGAGCTCGGCGATCGCCTCCCCGGCGGGCTGCACGTACAGCGGGGGAGCGACCAGCAGGTTGACCAGCACCCCCACGCCGGCGCCGATGAGCGTCTCGGTGATGCGGCCGAGCGCCGCGTCCTCGGCGCCGCCCACGGCCAGTACGAGCATCGCGCTGATCGGCACCTCGGCGAGATGCGGCCCCAGGCGCAGCAGCCGGCCCACGACCAGCGACAGCCCGACGACGAGGCCGAGGCTCCACCAGGTCAGGCCGACGACGGAGGCGAACAGCACCGCGATGAGCACCCCGGAGGTGACGCTCGCGACCCGCTCCCAGCCGGTGGCCAGCGTCTCGTACAGGGTGAGCTGGACGACCAGCAGCGCGGTCAGCGGCGCGAGGATCGGGGAGCTGGTGGTGTCCAGCCAGGTGGCCACCTGGAAGGCGACCACCGCGGCCAGCACGGTCTTCGCGGTGCGCAGACCGGGCGTGCGGCCGCGCCGCAGCAGCCGGGACGACCGCTGCGGTGCCGGCCGGGGCGAGGGGGTGCTCACGGGCGGGGTCCGGGAGGCGACGGACGCACACCGGCCGCCGTCCGCGGGCGCGGACGGCGGCCGGTGGAGGGCGCCGGGATCAGCCGAGGCCGAGGGCGCTGGTGGCCCGGTCGACGAGCTGGAAGTGCCCGACCGCCCAGAACACCAGTGCGGCCGCCGCGAGCCCGCCGACGGTGATCGCCGCCGAGCTGACCGGGTGCTGCTCGGCGTGCCGCCAGGCGGCCACCGCCTTGCGGCGGAACGCGGCGGAGAACCGCCGCGCCCAGTCGAACTCCGTCGACCACACCCACAGGCCGACGAGCACCGGCGGGATGGTCAGCGGCCCGGGCAGCACGGTGAGGGCCAGGCCGAGCAGCACGAACAGCAGCCCGACGACGAAGACGCCGACCCGCCACGCCAGGTGCAGGCCCGGGTCGGCCCGGATCCGCCCGCGCCACGAGTCCGGCGGCACCGGCGCCGGGGCGCCCAGGCCGTCGGAGCACTCGGGGCAGCGGGTGGCGCCCGGCCCCTCCGGTCCGTGCTCGGCGTGCGGGTCGACGGCGCGGTTGCCGGAGGAGGTGACGCTGCGTGCCGGGGTCACGGGGACCTCCTGGTGGCGCGGTGGCGCGGTCGGGCGGGAGGTCAGCGGCGGACGCCGGAGATGACCTCGCTCGCGCGCTGCTGCTCGCCGGCGTAGGAGCTCACCCACACGAGCGCGCCGGTCAGCGCGGGGATGACCCACTGCAGCGTGTCGAGCTGCTCCTGGGCGGCGGCGATCTCGGCCTTGGTGCGCTTGGTCGGCTTGGTGCCCGACTTCGACGACGGGTTGTCCTGGCTGTTGACCACCATGCCGAGGGAGCGGCTGTAGGCCGTGGCGCCCAGGGCGGCGGCGGTGAGCAGGGTCTTGGTCGCCGACATGCTCGCCACGCCCTGCTGCTGGGCGACGCGGCCGCGGTTGCCGATCAGCTGGCCCACGCTGCCGACCAGGTGCGCCCCGATGGCGACGGCGTTGATCGGCGTCCAGCGGTTCCAGCCCTCGTTGGCGACCCGGCCGGTGTCCTTGCCGGCCTCGCTCGCGGCGGCGTTGAGTGCGACGGCGTTGGCGAGCGTGCCGCCGAACCAGGCCGACAGGCCGAGGTCGTGCAGCGCGCGGGACAGGGTGTTGCGGGCCATGGCAGGACTCCAGGTGCTCGGGGGAAGGGGATCGGGTCTCGCGGAGTCCCCGACCTACCCGTTCCGCCCCCTGCCATGCCCCCTGCGGTGCTCGACGTGAGCGTTCCGGTCGCGCGACCCGGACGCCCAGGTCAGCTGCCGTACCGGACGGCGGCGCGGACCCGCGCCTTGGCCGCCTCGACCTCGCGGTCCTTCGGCGGGGCCGTCGTCACCAGGGCGTCGAGCAGCCGGGCCGAGGCGGCGGCCACCTCGGCGACCGCCCGGTCGAAGGCCTCGGCGTTGGCCCTCGACGGCTTCGCCGAGCCGCTGATCTTGCGCACGTACTGCAGGGCCGCCGCGTGCACCTCGTCCTCGGTGGCCGGCGGCTCGAAGTTCGACAGCGGGCGGATGTTGCGGCACATGCCCGGCAGCGTATGGCTGCCGGACGACGACCGGGCCCGCCTCCGCGCGCGGGGAGGCGGGCCCGGGACGGCGTCCCGACTAGAAGCCGGCGCGGTCGACCCGGCGGTGGTAGCGGGTGCCGAGCGCGCCGCCGAGCAGCGCGCCGACCAGCGTGGCCACCAGGATCGCGCCCAGCGTCACCAGGCCGGCGGTGGTGGCCGTCCCCTCGTCGACCGGGATGCGCGGCAGGTCGAGCTGCTGCAGGACGTTGTACTGCGCCCCGAGCACGGCGCCCGCGACGGCCAGCAGCAGCACGACCAGCAGGCCGACCAGCCACACCGCCAGGCCCTGGCGGGGGCCGTCGAAGCGGGCCATCCGCCCGGCCACGTAGCCGCCGGCGAGGTAGGCGAGGAACAGGACCACCACGACGGCGACCGCGCCGCCGAGGCCGATGCCCGTGGCCTGCTCGGTGGCCTCGTCGACGCTGTCGAGGCCCTGCGCGAGGCCGAGGCCGACGCCCGCCGCCGAGACGAGTGCGACCAGGAGCACCGCGAGGCCGTTGGCCGACAGCCAGCCGAAGAAGGCCGCCCCCCACTTGATCCCGCCGAAGCGGTCGCGCTGGGCGGCGACGGCGTCGCGCGCCGCTCCCCGGGTGACGTGCGCCCCCTCGCCGGTCGCCGTCGTGCCCGGCCCGTGCCCGGTACCGTCGGTGCTCGCCATCGGACCTCCTCGTCCCGTGCGCATCTCCACTCGTTGCGCTGCTGACCTGCGGATACCCGCGGATGATCACCGCGAACCGGCTCACCCGATCGGGGGCACGTGACCGTCCTGCTCGTCGACGCGGCCAACGTCGTCGGCGCCCGCCCCGACGGCTGGTGGCGCGACCGGGCCGGCGCCACCCGCCGGCTGCTCGAGCGGCTGGCCGCCGGGCCGCTGCCCGCCGGCAGCGGCCTCGAGGACGTCGGGGAGGTGGTGGTCGTCGTCGAGGGCGCCGCGCGCGGGGTGCCCGCCCCCGACGGCGTCCGGCTGGTGCGCGCACCCGGCAGCGGCGACGACGCCCTCGCCGCGGAGGCCGCCGCGCTGGCCACCGCCGGCCGGCGGGTGCTCGTGGTGACCGCGGACCGGGGGCTGCGCGCGCGGCTGCCGGAGGGGACGGAGGTCACCGGCCCGGGGCGGCTGCTCGCGGTGCTCGATCGCATGGCGGGCAACGGACCCGGGTAGGCGGTCGGGGACCCCGAGCCGAGGAGCCTCCCCGCATGTGCCAGTCCGTGCTCATCACCGGTGCCTCCAGCGGCATCGGCCGCGCCACCGCCCGCCTGTTCGCCCAGCGGGGCGCGTCGCTCGTGCTGCTGGCCCGCGGCCGCGAGGCGCTGGAGGAGACCGCCGCCGAGGTGCGCGCGCAGGGCGCCGCCGACGTCGTCGTGTGCCCCGCCGACGTGCTCGACGAGGACGCGCTGCGCACCGCCGTCGACGGCGCGGTCCGCCGGTTCGGCAGCCTCGACGTCGTCGTCCACTCCGCGCAGGTCGTCGCCTACGGGAAGGTCGAGGAGGTCCCCAAGGAGGTCTTCGAGCGGGTCGTGGACACCGCGCTGCACGGCACGGCGAACCTGGCCCGGGTGGTGCTGCCGCAGTTCCGCCGCCAGGGCGAGGGCCACCTGGTCATCGTCAGTTCGCTGCTGGCCTCGGTGGCCACGCCGCTCATGGGCAGCTACATCACCGCCAAGTGGGGCCAGCTCGGCCTGATCCGCGTGCTGCAGCAGGAGACCCGCGACGTCCCCGGCATCTCCGTCTCCGCGGTGGCGCCCGGCGGCGTCAACACGCCCATCTACTCGCAGGCCGGCAGCTACATCGGCCTCAAGGGCCGCCCGCCGATCCCGATCTACTCGCCGGAGCGCGTGGCCCGCTCGGTCGTCGCCCGGCTCGACCGGCCCCGGCGGCTCGTCCAGTCCGGTTTCGCCAACCCCGTCGTCATCCTCGGCTTCCGGCTGTTCCCGGCCGTGTACGACGCGCTCGTCGGGCCGCTGCTGCGGGTCTTCGCCCTCGCCGACGACCACAGGACGCAGCCCACCCCGGGCAACGTCTTCGAGTCGAAGCCCGCCGGGAACGCCGAGAAGGGGCGCTGGCACGGCATCCCCTGAGTCGGCGGCGTGAACGGTCTGTTGCCGCTGGCGCAGGCCGTTGACCCCGGCGTTCCCGCGGGTCGAGGCTGGCGCCCTCCGCCGCCCGGCGGGGCCGACCGCGGGAGCGCCCATGACCGCCGAACCCACCGCCCGTCCCACGCCCCCTCGGGCCGGGCACCACGCCGGGGTGGAGGCCGAGCGCGTCGACGCCGGCTACCTCGACAAGCGGAGGCTCCGCACCGGCACGGCGGGCTGGCTGCTGCTGGCCGGGCTCGGCGTCTCGGCCGTCATCTCCGGTGACTACGCCGGCTGGAACTTCGGCCTGGCCGAGGGCGGGTTCGGCGGCCTGCTCATCGCCACCGTGCTCATGGCGGTCATGTACACCGCGATGGTGTTCGGGCTGGCCGAGCTCGGCTCGGCGCTGCCGACCGCCGGCGGCGGCTACACCTTCGCCCGGCGGGCGCTGGGCCCGTGGGGCGGGTACGCCACCGGCGTCGCGGTGCTCATCGAGTACGCCATCGCCCCGGCGGCGATCGCCACGTTCATCGGCGCCTACGTCGAGTCCCTCGGCCTGTTCGGCATCACCGACGGCTGGTGGGTCTACCTCGCGGTGTACGCGCTGTTCATCGGCATCCACCTCATGGGCGTCGGCGAGGCGCTCAAGGCGATGTTCGCCGTCACCGTCGTCGCGCTCGCGGGCCTGGTGGTCTTCCTCGTCGGGGCCGTGCCGCAGTTCGACGCCGGCAACCTGCTCGACATCGCGCCCACCGACGCGGCCGGCGCCTCCTCCTTCCTGCCCTACGGCCTGATCGGCATCTGGGCGGCGTTCCCGTTCGCCATCTGGTTCTTCCTCGCCGTGGAGAGCGTGCCGCTGGCCGCCGAGGAGGCCCGCGACCCCGCCCGGTCCATGCCGCGCGGCATCGTCGCGGCGATGGGCGTGCTCGTCGTGCTCGCCGTCCTCATGCTCGTCTTCACCCCCGGCGCGGCCGGCTCCTCGGCGATCGCGGGGTCGGGCAACCCGCCGGTCGACGCGCTCGCCGGTGCCGGCGTCTCCGAGGGCCTGACCCGGGTGGTCAACTACGCCGGCCTGTTCGGGCTGGTCGCGAGCTTCTTCTCGATCATCTACGCCTACTCGCGGCAGACCTTCGCGCTCTCCCGCGCCGGCTACCTGCCGCGGGCGCTGTCGGTGACCAACGCCCGGAAGGCGCCGGTGCTCGCGCTGCTGGTGCCCGGCGCGATCGGGTTCGTCCTCTCGCTGACCGGCGAGGGCGCGATGCTGCTCAACATGGCCGTCTTCGGGGCGACGGTCTCCTACGTGCTCATGATGGTCAGCCACATCGTGCTGCGCCGCCGCGAGCCGTCGCTGCCGCGGCCCTACCGGACGCCGGGCGGCACGGTCACCACCGGGATCGCGCTGGTGCTCGCGGCCGCGGCCGTCGTCGCCACGTTCCTCGTCGACCGGGAGGCGGCGCTGTGGACGCTCGCCGCCTACGTCGTCTTCCTCGCCTGGTTCGCCCTCTACAGCCGCCACCACCTGGTGGCCTCCGCGCCGGAGGAGGAGTTCGAGCTGCTGGCCGAGGCCGAGGACGACGTCCGGTGAGACGCACCGCGACGCTGGGCGGGCACACGTACGAGTTCCCGACCCTCGTCGAGCTCATGGCCAAGGCGACCCCGCTGCGCTCCGGTGACGTGCTCGCCGGCTGCGCCGCGGGGTCGGCCGCCGAGCGGGTGGCCGCGCAGACCGTGCTCGCCGACCTGCCGCTGGCCACCTTCCTCGACGAGCAGGTGGTCGGCTACGACGAGGACGACGTCACCCGGCTCATCCTCGACACCCACGACGCCGCGGCGTTCGCGCCGGTCGCCTCCCTGACGGTGGGGGAGTTCCGCGACCGGCTGCTGGCCTGGACGGCGGCCGGTGACGAGGCGTCGATCTCCGCGCTGGCGCCGGGGCTCACGCCGGAGATGGTGGCCGCGACGTCGAAGCTCATGCGCAACGCCGACCTGGTCGCCGTCGGCCGGCGGACCCGGGTGGTGACGGCGCTGCGCAGCACGATCGGCCTGCCCGGCCGGCTGGCGTCGCGGCTGCAGCCCAACCACCCCACCGACGACCCGGTCGGCGTCACCGCCTCGATCCTCGACGGGCTGCTGCACGGCTCGGGTGACGCGGTCATCGGAATCAACCCGGCCACCGACTCGCCGGCCCGCACCGTGGCGCTGCTCGAGCTGGTCGACGCGGTGATCACCCGCTACGAGATCCCGACGCAGTCGTGCGTGCTGGCGCACGTGACCACCACGCTGCGGGCGATGGAGCAGGGGGCGCCGGTGGACCTGGTGTTCCAGTCGGTGGCGGGCACGCAGGGCGCCAACCGGGGCTTCGGCGTCACCCTCGGGCTGCTGGCCGAGGCGCGCGCCGGGGCCCTGGAGCTCGGGCGGGGGACGGTCGGTGACAACGTCACCTACTTCGAGACCGGGCAGGGGTCGGCGCTGTCGGCCGGCGCGCACCTCGGCGTCGGCGGGCGGCCGGTCGACCAGCAGACGCTCGAGGCGCGCGCCTACGCCGTCGCCCGGCACTTCGACCCGCTGCTGGTCAACACCGTCGTCGGGTTCATCGGCCCCGAGTACCTCTACGACGGCAAGCAGGTGCTGCGCGCCGGCCTGGAGGACCACTTCTGCGGCAAGCTGCTCGGCCTGCCCATGGGCGTGGACGTCTGCTACACCAACCACGCCGAGGTCGACGAGGACGACATGGACTCGCTGATGCTGCTGCTCGGCGCGGCCGGCTGCTCGTTCCTCATCGCGGTGCCCGGCGCCGACGACGTGATGCTGCACTACCAGTCGCTGGCGTTCTCCGACGTGCTCACCGCCCGCTCGGTGCTGGGGCTGCGGCCGGCGCCGGAGTTCGAGGCGTGGCTGGCCCGGATGGACCTGCTCGACGACGGCGGCCGGGTGCGCGAGCTCGCCCCCGACGCGCCGGCGGCGCGGGCGCTGCTCGCGGCGGCGTCGTCGTGAGCACCCCGGAGGTCGCCGGGAACGACCCGTGGGCGGTGCTGCGGTCGGCCACCCGCGCCCGGGTGGCGCTCGGGCGGGCCGGCGACGCGCTGCCCACCTCCCGAGAGCTGGAGTTCCGCGTCGCGCACGCCGCCGCCCGCGACGCGGTGCACTCGCCGCTCGACGTCGAGGCGCTGCGGGCCGCGCTCGGCGGCGAGGTGCTGACCGTGGCGTCGGCCGCGCCCGACCGGGCCACCTACCTGCAGCGCCCCGACCTCGGCCGGGTGCCCGCCGATGGGACGGCGCTGCCGCACACAGGGGCCGACCTCGCCCTCGTGCTCGCCGACGGGCTCAGCCCGCGCGCGGTGCAGGAGCACGGCCCCGGCCTGGTGGCGGCGCTGCGCGAGCGGCTGGGCGGGTGGTCGGTGGCGCCGCCGGTGGTGGCCACGCAGGCGCGGGTCGCGCTCGGCGACGCGGTGGGGGAGGCGCTCGGCGCCCGCGCGGTGCTCGTCCTGATCGGGGAGCGGCCGGGGCTGTCCTCGGCGGACTCCCTCGGCGTCTACCTCACCTGGGACCCGCGGCCGGGGCGCGCGGACTCCGAGCGCAACTGCGTCTCCAACGTGCGGCCGCCGCACGGGCTGTCCTACGCGCAGGCCGCCGACACGGTCACCGCGCTGCTGTCGGCCGCGCGCGAGCTGGGAGCGTCGGGCGTCGCGCTCAAGGACGAGGGCCCGGCGCTCCCCTCCGGCTGAGGATCAGCCGTAGAACGCGTCGACCGCGGCCTGGTCGGTGTGCGCCTCGTGGAACTCGGCGACGAGACCGTCCTCGTAGCGGAACAGGTGGGCGGCGACCACGTCGAGGTCCCGGTCCCCGCGGTGGGCGGTGAGCCGGACGACCGCGACGCCGTCGGTGTCGTCGGCGAAGGTCGCCCGCACCTCGGCGCGGAAGCTGCCCTCGGTGATCTCGAACAGCCGGCCGAAGAGAGCGAAGACCTCGTCCACGCCGGTGTAGTGACCCGCGAGCGGGTTGCTCCCCGGCTCGTGCCAGCGGATGTCCGGGCGCCACAGCTCCCGGACACGGTCGAGGTCACCCTTGCCGAAGGCCTCGTAGCCCTCGCGCATGCGGGCGACGTTGGGGTGCTCGGTCATGGTGCTCTCCCTCCCGAGGACGGTTCCCCCGTGACGGGCGGGAGCAGTGTCGACCCGGCGGGGACGCGAGGGAGGGGAGCGCGGCGCGGTCCGGTGTGGCGGTCGCCGTCCGTCCGTGCGGCGACCTGGCGGGTCACCCGCGGCGGCGGAACCGCCCCCGCCACCGCGCGAGGCGGCCCACCGGGACCGGGCCCGGCGGCTCGCTCCCGGGCTCGGGTACGGGGACGACGGCGGCCGCGGCGGCGTGCCGCTCGTGCAGCCGGGCGCGCACCTCGTCGGGGGTGTGCGCCCGGCGCTGCCGCTCGCCGCGGACCAGCACCGCTCCGGTGGCGGCGACACCGGCGAGGCCGGCGAGACCGAGCAGCTTCAACGCTCGCGAGGAGGGGCGCACGGTCGCCTAACGTAGCCGCGTGACCCCGCCCCGCGCGCTCCCGCTCGACGAGGCGGTCGAGCTGACCCGCACCGGCGACGTCTGGGTGTTCCGCGGCGCGTCGGTGGCCGACCGGGCGATCCGGGCGCTCACCAACGCGCCGGTCAACCACGTCGGCATGGCCGTCGTCCTCGAGGACCTGCCGCCGCTGCTCTGGCACGCCGAGCTCGGCCGCTCGCTGCCGGACGCGTGGACCGGGAAGCACCAGCGCGGCGTGCAGCTGCACGACCTGCGCGACGCCGTCGCCACCTGGCGGCAGCGCTACGGGCAGCGCGCCTGGCTGCGCCAGCTGGTCGGCCCGGCCGACGACGGCGGCGTGACCCGCGAGATGGAGGACGCCGTCCTGCGCACCGTCGCCCGCTTCGACGGCCGGCCCTTCCCGACGACGCCGGGGCTGGTGCGCGGCTGGGTCAACGGGCGGCTGCGCCGGGGCACCGCCGCGGAGACGGTGTTCTGCGCCGAGCTGGTCGCGGCCACCTACACCGCGATGGGGCTGCTGCCCGCCGATCGCCCGCGCAACTGGTACGACCCGGGCAGCTTCTGGTCCGGCGACGACCTGCGGCTGCTGCAGGGCGCCACGCTCGGGCCGGAGATCCCGGTCGACGTCCCCGCCGCCGGCTGACGCTTCCTGGTCCCGGCCGGGTCGTGCTCTGCCCACCCCGGCGGGGCAGAGCACGACCGCCCGCGGCGGCTGCCCGGGACCGTCACACCCCCGGCGTAGGAAGGGCGCAGAGCACGGGGACCCGCCCAGGAGGCTCGACATGGCCACCACCACCCTCCCGACCCGCCCGCCCGCGCGCCCGCCCCTGGCGGCGCCCGCCCGGACGCGCACCGGCGACGACCTCCTCGCCGTCGCCTGGGCGCCCGGCGCCGCGCCGCCCCGGGAGATCCGCGTCCGGCCCGAGGTGCTCCAGCGCCTGCACACCGCCCCCGACACCGCCGGCCGGCCGCTGCTCGGCGACCCGGCCGGCGTGCCGGTCGTCGTCGACCCGGCGCTGCCCCGCCACCCCGGCTTCGAGGTGCGGCGGGTGCCCCCGCGCTGACCGCCGGCGGGGTCCCCCGCGGCGGGGAGCGGGATCCCCCGCGCGGGGGAGCACCCGGGCCGCGCGCGTCCCGAGGCTGGACGGCGTCCGCCCGGGAGCCCCCGGGCCGTCCCCGGGAGGTCCCCGTGCCCGCCACCGCGTCCCCGCCCCTGGCCCCCGCTGCCCGCACCGGCGGGCCGCCGCGACCCCTCCTGCTGGCCGCCGCGGCGTGGAGCGTCGCGCACCTGGCCCTCGGCCTGCGCTGGGTGCTCGACCCCGCGAGCCGCCCCGGCCTCGACGGCGACGGGGAGAACGGCGGCGCCGGCCTGCTGACCGTCCTGCCGCCGGACCTCACCGCCTGGCTGGTGCTGGGCCTCGCCGCCGGCGGGCTGGCCGCGACGGCGGTCGCCGCGTGGCGCCGCCCGTCGGCCGGCGGCGCGGCCCTCGCCCTCGCCGTTGCCGTCGGTCTCGCCGCGCTCACCGCCGACATGCGGGTGCTGGTGCTGCTCGGCTACCTGTGCGCGCTCGTCGCGCCGGCCGCCTTCCTCGTCGTGTTCACCGTCGGCGCCGTGCGCAGCCGGCGGGCGCGGCCGTGGCTGCTCGCCGTCGCCGCCGTGGTGGTCGCGGGCCTGCTCAGCGGCGTGCTCGACCCCGGCACCGTCGCCCGGCTGGCCGGGGAGATGCGCGGCCCGCTGGCCCGCGAGCTGCCCTCGCGCGGACACCTCGCCCTGCTGCTCGGCGGCACGGTGCTGATGGCCTGGCTCGGCGTGCGGGTGCTGCGGGCCGCCCGCGGGGCCTGCGGCGCCTGCGGGCGGCCCGGCCCGGCCTGGACCCGCCCGGAGGCCGCCGCCCGCTGGGGCCGGGTCGCGACGCTGGTGGCCGCGGCCTGCCCGCTGCCCTACGGCCTGCTGCGGATGACCTGGCTGACGCCGTGGGAGGTCGGCCTGCCCGACGGCTCGGACCCGGCGCTGCGGCTGTTCGGGCTGGCGCTGGGCGTCGCGGCGCTCGGCGGCGCGGTGGCCACCCTCGGGCTCATCCGGCCGTGGGGCGAGGTCTGGCCGTCCTGGGTGCCGGTGCTGCGCGGCCGGCCGGTGCCGGTGCGGGTGCCGGTGCTCGCCGGCGGTTCCGTCGCGGTGGTGCTGCTCGCGTCGGGCCCGTCCATGCTGGCCGTGGGCATCGCCGGGCTCGGTTCGGGCGACCCGCTCGAGGCCGCGTTCCTGCTGCTGTTCCCCACCCTGCTGTGGGGCGTGGCGCTGGGGCTCGCGGTCCTGGCGTACGCCCTGCGCCGTCGTGGCACCTGCCCGGTCTGCGGCGGCCGGTGAGCCGGCCGGCCTGCCAGGATGACGCCGTGGTGCGCGTCCACCCCTCGCCGGCGCTGCGCAGGTCGCTGCACCGCTGGGTGTACCTGCTCCTCGGTGGGGCGCTGGCCCTCGCGGTCGGCGTCGTCCTGGCCTGGCCGGCCCAGCTGCTGCTCACCGCGGGGCTGCCGGGGCCGCTCGCGGTCCTCCTGGCCCTCGCCGTGGTGGCCGCCCCCGTGGCCGCCCTCGGTGCCCTCGCCGAGTCCCGCTCCATCGAGGGCGTGGCGGTCGGGGCGCTGCTCACCGGCCGCGCGGAGGACCGGGTCGGCCCGTCGGGAACGGCGGCGCAGCGGGCCCGCACCGCCGTCCTCGTGGTGGGACACGTCCTGGCCGGCGGGCTCGCCGGCGGCCTGCTGGTGGTCGGGCTGCCGACGGCGGTCGTCATGGCCGCCGCCCCGGACGACGCCCTCCTCGACGGCCTCCCGGTGCCCGGGGACCCCGCGCTGCGGCTGGCGGCGGCCGCGGGGCTCGCCGTCGCCGCCGTCGTCGCCGGGGACCTGCTCGGCCGCGGGCTGGCCGTGCTCGCGCCGCGGCTGCTGGCCGGCTCCACCGCCGAGCGGCTGGCCGCGGCCGAGGCGGCGGTGGCCGAGCTGGCCGGCCGCGACCGGCTGGCCCGCGAGCTGCACGACAGCGTCGGCCACTCGCTGAGCCTGGTCAGCGTCCAGGCCGGCGCCGCCCGGCGGCTCATGACCCGCGACCCGGCCGCGGCCGAGGCGGCGATCCGGGCGACCGAGGACGCCGCGCGGCGGGCGCTGGTCGACCTCGACCACGTGCTCGGCCTGCTGCGCGAGGAGGCCGCCGGCCCGGCCGCCCCGGCGCCCGACCTGCGCGACCTCGACGCGCTGGTGGCCACCGCCCGCGACGCCGGCGTCCGGGTGGACGTGCACGTCAGCGGCGAGCCGGGCGCCCTGCCGGCCGTGGTCTCCCGCGCCGCCTACCGGATCGTGCAGGAGGGGCTGACCAACGTGCTGCGGCACGCCCCCGGCGCGGCCTGCCGGCTGGAGGTCGACGCCGGCGCGGACCTCGCACTGCGGGTGGCGGACACGGTCCCCGGCTCGGTGCCGGGTGCCGCGGGCGGGGGCCGCGGGCTGCGCGGGGTGCGCGAGCGGGTGCGCGACCTGCGCGGCACGGTCGCGGCCGGCCCCGACGACGACGGGCGTTTCGTGCTCGACGTCCGGCTGCCGGTGCACGCGCGGTGAGCACCGTCCGCGTCGCGCTGGTCGACGACGAGCCGCTCATCCGCAGCGGGCTGGCCGCCGTCATCGGCGCCGAGCCGGACCTCGAGGTGGTCGGCCAGGCCGGCGACGGGTCGGAGGTGCTCGACCTGGTGGGCCGCACGGCGCCCGACGTCGTCCTCATGGACGTGCGCATGCCCGGCCTCGACGGCATCGCCGCCACCCGGGCGCTGGTGCGGGCGGGCTCGGCGGCGCGCGTGCTGGTGCTCACCACCTTCGCCAACGACGCCTCGGTCGTCGACGCGCTGGCCGCCGGTGCCGACGGCTTCCTGCTCAAGCGGTCGACGCCGGAGGAGGTGCTGCACGGCATCCGGACGGTGGCCCGCGGGGAGTCGCTGCTGTTCCCCGACGCGGTGCGCCGGCTGGTCCTGGGGCGGGTGGGTGCCCCCGACCCGGCGGTGGCGCCCGGGCTGTCCCGGCTCACCGCCCGGGAGGCCGAGGTGCTGCGGCTCGTGGCCGACGGCCGCAGCAACGCCGAGATCGCCGCCGCGCTCGTCGTCGGCGTGGAGACCGTGCGCAGCCACGTGGCCGCGGTCCTGGCGAAGACCGGCGCCCGCGACCGCACCCAGGCGGTGGTGCTGGCCTACCGCTCCGGCTTCGTCAGCTGACCGCCACCGGGGCGGCCGCGCCGAGCCGCAGCACGGTGTCGCCGGCCCGCTCGACGGCGTCGTCGTGGGTCACGCAGACGACCACGCGGCCGGCCAGGGCGCGGCGCAGGTCCGCCACCAGCGCGGCGGCGGTGGGCGGGTCCAGGTGCGCGGTGGGCTCGTCGAGCAGGACGACGTCGCGGTCGGCCAGCAGCGCGCGGGCCGCCGCCAGCCGCCGCCGCTCGCCGCCCGACAGCGCGGTGCCGCCCGCGCCGACGGGGGTGTCGAGGCCGTCGGGCAGGCCGGCCACCAGCGGGCCGAGGCCGGCGGCGGTGAGCGCCCCGGTCATCCGCCGCTCGCCCTCGGGGCCGGCGAGCGCGCCGCGGGGAGCGGCCAGCGCGAGGTTGGCCCGGACGGTCGAGGCGAACACGTGCGACTCCTGCGGCAGCCAGGCCGTCCGCGAGCGGACCGCGTCGCCGGTCAGGCGGGCGGTGTCGGTGCCGCCGAGGGCGTAGCCGCCGGCCCGCGGGCGCAGCGCGGCGAGGAGGACCGCGAGGAGGGTCGACTTGCCGGCGCCCGACGGGCCGCGCACGACCAGCCAGCCGTCGGTGCCGGTCCGCGCGGACAGGCCGCGCAGCACGTCGGGGCCGCCCGGCCAGCCGGCGACGAGGTCGGTGACGGCGAGGTCGCGCACCGGCGCCGGAGCGGGCAGCGGGTCGGCCGGGTCGGCGGGCACCGGGGCGGTGAGGACGGCGTCGAGCCGGGCGCGGGCGTCGGCCAGGGCGCCGCGCCGCTGCAGCGCCGACACCAGGCCGGTCAGCGGCTCGGCCAGCGCGAGCGGGGCGAGGCCGAGCACCGCGACGAGCGGGCCGGTGACGCCGGTCGCGGCGCCGGCCGCGGTGGCCAGCACGGCGGCCAGGCCGGTGCCGAGGACGACGAGGCCGGTGCCGAGCGCGCCGGCCCGCGCGCCGGTGGCGGCCACGGCCGAGCGGCGGCCCGCGACGGCGGCGAGGTCGGCGGCGGTGGTGCCGGCCAGGCCGTGGGCGCGGAGGTCGGGGGCGCCCTCGAGCGCGGTGGTGACCTCCCGCAGCGCGGCCACGCGCAGCGTGCCCTCGGCCCGGGCGGCTCCGGCGTCGACCCGCCGGTGCACGGCGAGGACCCCGGCGGCGGTGAGCGCGAGGACGACGGCGACCGCGCCCGCGGCGGCGGGGGACAGCAGCGCCAGCACGGCGACGGTGAGCGCCGGGACGGTGACCGCCACCAGCGCGGGCGGCACCACGCGCACCGACAGGTCCTGCACCAGGCCGACGTCGCCGACCACCCGGGCCAGCGCGCTGCCCGGCGTCCGGTCGGCGGCCACGCCCTGCGCGGCCAGCGCGCGCCACACCCGCACCCGCAGGTCGGCGGCCATCCGCAGGGCGGCGTCGTGGGCGGTGAGCCGCTCGGTCCAGCGCAGCAGCGCCCGGCCGAGCCCGGAGGCCCGGACGCCGACGATCGCGACCAGCAGCGTGAGCACCGGCGGCATCTCCGCGGCGCGCACGATCAGCCAGCCGGAGAGGGCGGTGAGCGCGACGCCGGCGCCGGCCGAGGCGGTGCCCGCGGCGACCGCGCGCAGCAGGGCGCGGCGCGGCCAGCCGAGCGCGGTGGGCGCCGCGGCCGCCGTGGTCGCGGCCGGCGCGCCGGGACCCGCGTCCTCGGGGCGCTCGGCGGCGGCCGGCGGCCCCGGGACGGCGGAGGCCGGCGGGGAGGCGGGCACGGCCGGGGCGCCGAGCGTCACGGTGCGGTCGGCGAGCGCCTCGAGCGCGGGGTCGTGGGTGACCAGCAGGACGGTGACCGTGCCGTGCAGGCCGGCCAGAGCGGCGGCTACGCGGGCGGCCGCGACGTCGTCGAGGTGCGCGGTCGGCTCGTCGAGCAGCAGCAGGCGGGCGCCGCGGCGGACGCGGACCAGCGCCCGGGCCAGGGCCACGCGCTGCAGCTCGCCGGGGGACAGCGTGGTGCAGTCGCGGCCGGCCAGGCCGGTGGCGCCCACGCGGTCGAGCGCCTCGACGACGAACGCCTCGGCGACGACGGCGTCCGGGCCCGGCGACGGCGCGGCGTGCCGGCGCAGCTCGTCGGCGACGGTGGGCGCCGTCGTCCGCGGGTGCTGCGGGACCAGCGCGACCGCGCCGGCCGGCACGCCGGTCACGGCGCCCGCGACCTCCGCGGACGGGTCGAGCGAGCCGGTCAGCGCGGCGAGCAGCGTCGACTTGCCCGAGCCGCTGGCGCCGCGCAGCACGACCAGCTCGCCGGGCCGCAGCGCCAGGTCGGTGGGCGGCAGGGCGGGCACCGCGCGGCCGGGGTGGCGCACGGTCAGCCCGGTGACGGCGACGTCGGCGCCCCGGGGGTCGCCCCCGCCCGCCGGCACCCCGGCGGGTGCCGGGGCGGCGAGCACGGCGCGGGCCTCGGCGGCGGCGAGCGTGGCGGCCTCGCCGGCGTGGTGCGCGGTGCCCAGCGCGCGCAGCGGGGCGAAGGCCTCGGGCGCCAGCAGGAGCGCGGTGAGCCCGACGGCGAGGCCGAGGTCGCCGTGCACCAGGCGCAGGCCGACGGTGACCGCGACCAGCGCCACCGACAGCGTGGCGATCAGCTCGAGCACCAGCGCGGAGAGGAAGGCCAGCCGCAGCGTGGCCAGGGTGCGGCGGCGGGAGGCCTCGCCCAGCTCGGCGAGCGCGGCCACCTGCTCGGCGGCGCGGCCCAGGCCCACCAGCACGGGCAGGCCGCGGACCAGCTCGGCGACGTGCGCGGCGAGCCGGTCGAGCGCGCGGGCGGCGTCGGTGGTGCCGTCGCGGGTGGCGAGGCCGACCAGCGCCATGAACAGCGGGACCAGCGGCAGGGTGACCGCGACCAGGCCGGCCGAGAGCAGGTCGGTGGCGGCCAGCACGACGAGCAGCACCGGCGGCACGACGACGGCCTGCGCGAGCGCGGGCAGGTACCCGGCCAGGCCGGGGGCGAGGTCGGCGAGCCGGGTGGTGGCCAGCACCGCGGCCGGCGCCGGGCCGCCCGCGGCGGCGACCGCGGCGGGGGAGGCGGCGAGCCGCTCGAGCAGGGAGCGGCGCAGCGCGTCCTCGGCACGGCGCGCGTCGCGGGCGGCGGCCCGCTCGCCGAGGGTGCCGGCGACCGCGCGCAGCACCGCGCCGGCGGCGGCCAGCGCGAGCGGGCCGGCCAGGGTGCCGTCGGCGGACCCGGCGGCGCGGGCGAGGGCGTGCGCGAGGCCGGCGGCGAGCAGCACCAGCCCCGCCGTCGACCCCAGGGCCGCGGCGGCCGCCCGGGCCAGGGCGCCGGGCAGGCCAGGCACCCCGGCCAGCGGCGCGAGCGGCCCCCGGGGGGGGGGGGGGGGGGGGGGGGGGGGGGGGGGGGGGGGGGGGGGGGGGGGGGGGGGGGGGGGGGGGGGTCTGGCGTGGCTGGGGCTGCTG
>NZ_JBJGYL010000042.1:0-29570 GCF_054049975.1 Geodermatophilus sp. SYSU D01119
GGGGGGGGGGGGGGGGGGGGGGGGGGGGGGGGGGGGGGGGGGGGGGGGGGGGGGGGGGGGGGGGGGGGGGGGGGGGGGGGGGGGGGGGGGGGGGGGGCCCCCCCCCCCCCCCCCCCCCCCCGGACCGAGCAGGCTGCCGCCGGTCACGTAGACCCGGTCGCCGAGGTGCGCCTGCACGAGGGCCCGGATCTCGTCCATCGAGTCGAGCATCCGCTCGACCATGGCGGGGCCGGCGTCGCCGAGCGCGTGCCCGAGCCGCCCCCACTTGTTGACCACGAGCGGGCGGCCGTGCCGGTCGGTCAGCCGCAGCGGGCCCGGGTCGCCGTCCAGCGAGGTCTCCGCCTCCGCCCAGGCCCCCGCGTCCTCGCCCACGGTCCGCAGCGCCACGCGGAAGGTGCCCCGCAGGTGCGGGAGCAGGGCCGGCGGCCAGGGCTCGAAGCCGACACGGGTCCCCTCGTCGACGCCGGGCGGCGGCTCGGGGGCGACGCCCTCGGGCCGGTCGCGGAACGACCAGACGCGCCGGTCGTCGAGCAGCACGTCGACGACACGCCCGGCGACGTCGGCGGACTCGTAGGCCAGGCCGTGCGCGGACGGCCAGAGACTGCGTGGCGGCATGACTCCGGAGGGGTCGGGGCCGTCCCCGGAGGTCCCCCGGCGTTCACGCCCGGGACGGGACAGCGATGTCCCGATGTTACGGACCGGTCACCCGCAGTACGGGGATGGACACGCCCGTCGGCCGTTCGCGTCCCGGGACGGGTCCGTGACCCGCGCGGGCGGCGCCCCCCGGGTTCCCGGGGAGCGCCGCGCGTGGGCCGGCCGCGGCGACCGCTCAGCCCGCGACGACCGCGATCTCGTTCGGGGTCACCTCGAGCTCGCCGGTGGCCAGCACCTCGCCGGTGGCCAGGTCGACCGCGTGCACGGCGTCGGCGGCGGGCTCGGTGACGTAGGCGATGCCGTCGTGGACCCTGAGCGCCGGGTGCGGGTCCTGCCACTCGGCCGGCCCCTCCCAGGCGTCGATGACCGGGTGGCTGGCCAGCAGCTCACCGCTCCGCTCGTCGAGGAGGTGCAGGCTGCCGTCGGTGCCCAGCACGACCGCCTCGTCCTGCGGACCGCGGCCGAGGTCGCGGAAGGTGTACTGCACGCCGTCGGGCAGCGGCACGATCGTCAGCGTCCCGGCGGCCGTGTCGACCAGCGCGACGTCGGAGAGCAGGTAGCCCTCTGCGTCGGGGTCGGAGTTGTAGTCGCCCACCGCGACCGGCGAGGTCTCGCTGGTGAACACGTTGCCGGTGCGGCCGTAGGCGTCGGGGGCCGTGAGCTTGGTGAAGGCGCCGTCGTACACGAGCACGCCGTCCTCGCAGCCGAAGACGGCGACCTCGCCGGCGACGGTGCCCTCGCCGTGCACGCCCGGGCACTCCTCGGAGCGCGCGACCTCGGCGCCGGAGGCGTCGAGCACCCGCACGCCGGAGCGGCCCTCCTCGTCCCCCAGGGTGGACAGCAGGCGCCCGTCCTCCATCTCGATGGCCACGCCGTGGTGGGCGGCCTCCGAGGTCCACTCCTGCGTCTCGGGCAGCCCGTCGGCGGTGAGCAGGTCGGCGGTGGCGAAGGAGGTGATGTCGCCGGTGCCGTCGGCGAACAGCACGGTCCGGTCGCCGTGGACGACGACGTGCCCGGCGGTGTCGGCCTCGAAGACGTCGTCGGTCAGCTCGGGGTCGCCGGCCCAGGACGTGCCGCCGTCGGTCCACACCCCGGCGTCGAGGACCTGGAAGCCCTCCTCGGTCGTGACCAGCGCGTGTCGCCCGTCACCGGCGGCGTTGACGCGGAGGAAGCCGTCCATCGCGTGGTCGCCGACCACCTCGAGGGTGTCCGCGTCGAGCACCAGGACCCCGCCGTCGTAGGTGAGCGCGATCCGCGGCTGCGGCTCGGACACCTCCTCGGCGGAGGCGGACGGGGAGGCGGAGGAGGACGTGCCGGCGGCGGCGTCGGCCTCGGGGTCGGAGGAGCAGCCGGCGACGAGCAGGCCGGCGGCGCCCAGCGCCAGCAGGCGCGGAGGGGTGAGGGAGGTCTTCATGCCGAGGACCTTACTGAGAATGATTCTCAAAGTCACGGAGGGGGTCACCGGAGCCCCGCCACGATGTCCTCGGTGTTCGCGCGCATCATCTGCAAGTACGTCTCCGCGCCGCCGCCCTCCTCGGTCAGGGACTCGGTGAACAGCGGGACCACCGCCACCTCGACGCCGGCCTGCTCGGCGAGCACCTGCACCAGCCGCTCGGGCTGCGCGGCGTCGGCGAAGACGGTCCGCACGCCGGTCTCCCGGATGGCCGTGGCGAGCTCCTCGAGGTCGCCGGCGCTCGGCGAGGCGAGCGTCGAGCCGCTGGGGATGACGGCGCCGACGACGGTGAAGCCGAAGCGCTCGGCGAGGTAGCCGAAGACGTGGTGATCGGTGACCAGCGCGCGCCGCCCGGCCGGGATCCGCCCGAACTGCTCGGCCATCCAGGCGTCGAGCCCGGCCACCTCCGCGCGGTAGCGCTCGGTGTCCGCGGCCAGCCGGTCGCCGTCGACCCCCTCCACCCGCTCGCCGATCGCGGCCGACAGCGCGTCGACGACGGCCAGCACCTGCCGCGGGTCGGTCCAGAAGTGCGGGTCGACGCCGGTGTCGTCCTCGGTCGTCCACTCGACGGTCTCCACCGCGTCACCGGCCTCCACGACCGGGACGCCGTCCTCGCGCGCGGCCTCGACGTGCACCGCCAGGCCCTCCTCCAGGCCCAGGCCGTTCGCCACCAGCAGGTCGGCCTCGCGCATCCGCGCCGCCTCCTGCGCGGAGACCTCGAAGGAGTGCGGGTCGGCGCCGCGCGGCATGAGGGTCACCACCTCCGCCTGCCCGCCGACGAGCTCGCCCACGACGTCGCCGAGGACGTCGGTGGTGACGACGACCAGCGGCCGGTCGTCGGCGGCGGCGCCGCAGCCGGCGAGCGCGGCCAGGACGAGCAGGCCGGCGAGAACGCGCCTCACCGGCCCGTCTCCGCGAGGTGCACGGGCGCGACCGCGGCCGGGAGGACCCGGGCCACGCGGGCGCCGTCGGCGTGGTCGATCTCGACCAGCTCGCCGCGGCCGGGCACGTTGACGTAGGTGCGGTCGGCGTCGACCTGCAGGTCCACGAGGCCGAGCTCCGCCACCGGCACGAGCGGCTCGGTGGCCGCCGCCGTCCCGTCCCGGGGGTCGAGGACCACGACGCGCCCGTCGGCGTCGACGCCGACCACCCGGTCGGCCTCGTCGTCGGCCGCCACGGCGGTGACCCAGGGCCGCTCGGTCGGCAGCAGCTGCCAGGTCCGGGCCCGGCTGTCCAGCAGCCACACCCCCCGGTCGCCGGCGGGGGCGGCGACCGACGGCCGGCCGGGGCGGTTCGCCAGGCCCACCGCCCGCTCGCCCTCCGCGACCACCTCCGGGTACGGGATCCGCTCGACGGCCACTCCGTCACCGCTCTCCGTGACGAGCACCGCGCCGTCGGCGCAGGAGACGACGACGCCGACGCGGGTGGCCAGCCCGCCACCGGGCCGGGAGCACCCGGCGGCGGCGCCGGGGAGCGGGTCGCCGGACCGGTCCCGGACGACGACCTCGTCCCCGCCGGTGGCGACCAGCCGGTCGCCCAGGGGCACGAGCGCCCCGTCGTGCGGCGCCGACTCCAGCTGCGCGACCTCCTCGAGCTCGCCCCGGCCGAGCGCGGTCCGGTCGAGCACGACGCCGGCGCCCGTGGTGGGCGAGAAGAGCGCGGTGAGCGTCTCCGAGGACGCCGCGCGGACGTCGCCGGACCACTCGACGGTGCCGACGACGCGGGCCGGCGCGCGGTAGTAGTGCACGTGGTCGCCGTGGTCGACCGTCCAGGTGCCGGTGTCGACGACGGTGAGCTCGCCGGCGCGCTCGGAGGCGGCGAAGAGGAAGCGGCCGTCGTCGTCGACGGCGGAGACCTCCCCGACCTCGCCGAGCCCGGCGGTCTCCCCCGTGACGAGGTCGGTGACGTGCACGGAGCCGGCGGCGTCGACGTGGGCGAGCCGGAGCTGCGGCTCGGTGAGCTCCTCCGCCCCCTCGACGTAGCCGTGGGGCGTGGCGGACGCGGCGGCGGCGCCGGCCGGGGCGGGATCGGCACCGCAGCCGGTGAGCGCCAGCGCGGCGGCACAGGTGGCCGCCGCGGACACGCGGCGGGACGGGCGGGACACGGGTCCTCCAGGGGTCGGGGTCAGTGGGGCACCGCGGAGCGCGCGGCGACGGAGACGGCGACGAGGGCGACCGAGCAGGCGGCGATGGACGCCCCGCCCGCGGTGCCGGCGTGCCAGGACAGGAGGAGGCCGCCGAGGACGGCCAGGGCGCCCAGACCCGCGCCGAGCGCCATGGTCGAGGGCAGCCGGTGGGTCCACTGGCGGGCGGCGGCGGCCGGCGCGAGCAGCAGCGCGACCACCAGCAGCGAGCCGAGCGCCTGGTAGGAGGTGACGACGGCGCCGGTGACGGCCAGGACCATCGCGGCGTGCGCGAGACGCGGGCGCAGGCCGAGGGTGGCCGCGGTGCGCGGGTCGAAGGCGACCGCGACGAAGGCCCGGTGCAGCGCGGCGCAGGCGCCGACGAGGACCACCAGGGCGGCGGCGAGCAGGACCAGGTCCGCCGGCCGGATGGCCAGGACGTCGCCGAAGAGGATGGCCGTGACGTCGGTGGCGAACGACCGGGAGCGGGACACGATCACCACGCCGAGCGCGAGCATGCCGACGAACAGCAGGCCGATGGCGGTGTCGGAGGACAGTCGCGCCCGCCGCGCCACCGCGCCGACGCCGACGCTCATCAGCCCGGCGCTCACCGCGGCTCCGGCCAGTGGCGGCCAGCCGGCCAGGGTGGCCACCGCCAGGCCCGGGAGCATGCCGTGGGCGAGCGCCTCGCCGAGGAAGGCCATGCCGCGGACGACGACCCAGGTGCCCACGACCGCGCAGGTCACGGCGGCGAGCAGCCCGCCGAGGAGCGCCCGCTGCATGAACGGGAGGACGAAGGGGTCGAGCAGCCAGGCCACACGCCGACCCTAATGGGAACGATTATCGCTATTGCTAGGGTGTCCCCCGTGCCCGTCCCCGCCGTCGCGCTCGAGCAGCTGACCGTCCGCCGCGGGGCGACCGTGGCCCTCGACGGGGTCTCCGCGCTGCTGCCGGGCGGCACGGTGACGGCCCTGGTCGGGCCCAACGGTGCCGGGAAGTCGACCCTGCTCGACGTGCTGGCCGGCGTGCTGCGCCCCGCGGCCGGGCGGGTGCGCGGGCTGGAGGGCGCCGCGGTGGCCTACGTCCCCCAGCGCAGCGCCGTCCCGGACGACCTGCCGCTCACCGTGCGCGACACCGTGGCCATGGGCCGCTGGCGCCGGCTGGGGCCGTGGCGGCGGATGCGCGCGCTCGACCGCGCCGCCGTCGCGGACGCCGCCGGCCGGCTCGGGCTGACCGCGCTGCTGGACGCGCCGCTGTCGGCGGTGTCGGGCGGGCAGCGCCAACGGGCGCTGGTGGCACAGGGGCTGGTGGCGCAGGCCGACGTCCTGCTGGTCGACGAGCCGACGGCCGGCGTCGACGCCGCCACGCAGGCCGTGGTGCTCGAGGCGCTGGCGGGCGAGGCCGCCCGGGGCGCCGTCGTCGTGCACGCGACGCACGAGCCGGCGGCGGTGACCGCCGCGGGCTCGGTGCTGGCGCTGGTGGCCGGGCGGGTGTCCCCCGCCCCCGAGGTCGCGCTGTCCTGACCCCGGCTACCGCGGCGGGCCGGCCGCCGGGAGCGCCGCCAGCAGGTCCGCGGGCGCCTCCGGGCGTCCCTCCGCCACGGCGGCCTCGTACCGCTGCCCGAGCGCTCGGCGCAGACGCGGCAGCCACGCCGCGAGCCGGCGTCGCTGGGACGGCGTCCGCGGGAGCGGGCCCTCCTCGCGCAGCCGGTCGGCGGCACCGAGGAGGCGAGCGGCGGACTCCGGGTCGACGTGCCCGACGGCCTCGCCGAGCAGCTCGAGGCTCTCCGCGAGCGCGGCGGGCTGGCCGAGGCCGAGCGCACTCCCGGCGGCGCGCCGGAGCAGGTCCGTGGCCGCGGCCGGGTCCCCCAGCGCCAGCCGCACCTGCCCCAGGGTCTGCAGCGACGCCGTGACGCCCTCCGGGTACCCGACCGCCTCGAACACCGCGAGGCCCTCCCGGGCGAGCGGCTCGGCCTCCGCCACCGCGCCGTCGGCCAGGCACGTCCGGGCCAGCTGGTCGAGGCACAGCGCGCCCAGGTGCGGGTCCCCCGCCCGGCGCAGCACGTGCCGGGCCTCGAGCAGCAGCTCACGGGCCAGCCGGGGGTCGTCCTGGTCGAGGGCGGTGCGGGCGCGCAGCACCAGGCCGAGGCCCGCGCCGCTGTCGTGCCGCACCGACCGGTACAGCCCGACGGAGCGGTCCTGCGCCGCGGCGGCCTCGTCGAGCCGGCCGAGCGCCCAGCGGGCGGTGCCCAGGTGCAGGAGCGCACGGGCCTCGCCGCGCGTGTCCCCGGTGGCGGCGAAGCCCGCGGCGGCCCGGGTGCACTCGTCCTCGGTCACCGACAGCTCGCCGACGGACTCCGCGTGCATCCCGGCGGCCAGGTGCAGCTCGGCGTCGACGCGCGCCCCGTGCGGACCGGCGGCCCGCGCCTCGGTGATCCAGGCCCGGGCCTCGGCGAAGGAGCCCTCGTGGGACCAGAACCAGGACAGCGAGCACACCATCCGCGCGCCCAGGTCCGCCCGGTGTCCCGGCCCGCGCAGGCAGTGGGTCAGCGCCGCCCGCAGGTCGGCGCGCGAGGCCCGCAACTCGGCGAGCCAGCCCGCCTGGTCCGCGCCGCGGATGCAGCGGTCGGCCTCCTCGGCGAAGGCGGCGTACCAGCCCGCGTGCCGGTCGGCGGCCGCCGACGCCTCGTCCGGGCGGGCCCGCAAGCGGGCGCCCGCGTAGGCGCGGACGGTGTCGAGGAGGCGGAAGTGGTCGGCCTCCCCCACCACGACCAGCGACTGGCGCACGAGGCTGAGCAGCAGCTGCAACCCGTCGGCCGGCAGGCCCGCCCCGGCCACCTCGACGGCGGCTTCCAGGGGGAACGCGCCCGCGAAGACCGCCAGCCGGTCGAGGAAGGCGGCCTCGTCCTCGGTCAGCAGGCCGTAGCTCCCGTCGATGGCCGCGCGCAGCCCGCCGTCGCCGAGCAGCCGCAGCCGGTCCTCGAGCAGGGCGGCGATCTTGCGGGGGCTCAGCGCCGCCGCGTGGCCGGCCGCGAGCTCGATCGCCAGGGGCAGCCCGTCGAGGAGCCGGCACACCGCGGCGACGTCGCCCGCGTTGCCCGTGTCGAGGACGAAGCCGGGGCGCACCGCGGCGGCGCGGTCGCAGAACAACCGCACCGCGGGCGAGGCGCCGACCACCTCGACGTCGCCCTCGCCGGCGGCGGGGACGGGCAGCGTCGGGACCGGCCGGACCAGCTCACCGGCGACGCCGAGCGGCCGGCGGCTCGTGGCGAGCACCCGCAGCCCCGGGCAGCCGGCGGACAGGACGGCGACCAGGCGGGCGACCTCCGCGACCACGTGCTCGCAGGTGTCGAGGACGAGCACCGCCTCCCGGGCGCCGATCCAGCGGCGGAGCTCGTCCGCGGCGTCGTCCGAGGCGAGGCCGGTGCCGGTCGCGGCGGCGACCGCGGCGCCGACGCCGGGCCCGCCGGCGACGGCGCCCAGGTCGGCCCACCACACCGTCCCCCGGCCGGCGGACGGGCGGACCACCTCCGCCGCCAGCCGGCTCTTGCCCGCTCCCCCGGGCCCGGTCAGCGTGACGACCCGGGAGCCCGCGAGTGCCCGCCGCACGGCGGCGACCTGGTCGTCGCGGCCGACCAGGGAGGTGAGGGCGGCCGGGACGCCGGGGACCTCCGGCGCGGCCTGCGGGCGCGGGACCGGCGGAGGGTCGGGCGCCCGCACCGGCCGGGCGGCCGGGGGGACGTCGAGCCGCGGGTCCTGCCGCAGGACCTGCCGCTCGAGCTCCGTGAGCCCCGGCCCGGGGTCGAGGCCGAGGTCCTCGGCGAGCACCGTCCGCGCGCGGTGCAGGGCCGCCAGCGCCTCGGCCTGCCGCCCGGCCCGGTAGAGCGCGAGCGCGAGCAGCCCCTGCAGGCGCTCCCGGAACGGGTGCTCCCGCGCGAGCTGGGCGAGGTCGGGCAGCGCCTCGTCGTGGCGGCCGAGGGCCAGCAGGGCGTCGGCGCGGCTCTCGGAGGCCTGCACCCGCAGCTCGTCGAGCCGGGCGATGTCGGCCTGCGCGAAGGCGTCGTCGGCCGCCTCGGCGAACGCCGGCCCCCGCCACAGGGCCAGCGCCTCGGACGCCGACCGCAGCCGGGTGCCCGGGTCCTCCGCGGCCGCCGCCCGCCGGACGAGCTCCTCGAAGCGGGCGGCGTCCACCCCACCGGGGTCGACGACGAGGCGGTAACCGGCCGGCCCGCGGTCGATGCGCAGCCCCTCCCCCGCGACGGTGCGGCGCAGGTAGGAGACCAGCAGGTGCAGGGCGTTGTCCGCGTTGACCGGCGGGGCGTCGCCCCACAGCTGGTCGATGAGCGTGTCCTGGGGCACCGGGTCGCCGCGGCGCAGCAGCAGCGACAGCAGCAGCCGGCGCGGCCGGCCCCGGCGGACCTCGACCGGGCGGCCGTCCCGCCGGACCTCCAGCGGCCCGAGCACCAGGAGGTCCACCGGTGGCGCTCCTTCGGGGACGGACGGGAGGGCAGCGGCGGGGAAGCTACCCCGCCCGGGACGCCCGGTGACACCCGTCCGACAGCGCCGTGACAGGACGGCGCCGCAGGGTCGGCCCGGACGCGGCACAGGGCCGCGCCACCGCCTCCCAGGAGCACCGATGTCCCGTCTGCTGCACGTCTCCGCCTCCCCCCGCGGGTCCCGGTCCGAGTCGCTGGCCCTCGCGGCGACGTTCCTCGACACCTACCGCGAGGCCAACCCGCTCGACGACGTCGACACCCTCGACCTGTGGGACGGCACGCTGCCGGACTTCGGGCCGGCCGCCGTCGCGGCGAAGATGGCCGTCTTCGCCGGCGAGCAGCCCGAGGGCGACGCGGCGCGCGCGTGGGACCGCGCCGTCGAGACCTTCCGGCGGTTCGACTCCTACGACCGCTACCTGTTCAGCGTGCCCATGTGGAACGCCGGGATCCCCTACGTCCTCAAGCAGTTCATCGACGTGGTCAGCCAGCCCGGCATGGTCTTCTCCTTCGACCCGGCCGAGGGCTACACGGGCCTGCTGACCGGGAAGAAGGCCGCGCTCGTCCTCACCAGCGCCGTCTACGGGCCCGGCCGCGGCCCCGCCTTCGGGTCGGACTTCCAGGCCCCCTACCTGCGCGACTGGCTCGCCTGGGCGGGCGTCTCCGAGGTCGAGGAGGTGCACTTCCGCCCGGACCTGGCCACCCCCGACGCCGCGGCCGGCCGGGAGCGCGCGCACGAGGACGCCCGCCGCGTGGCGGCCAAGTTCTGACGCAGCCGCGTCGCGGCCGGGGCCCTGCCCCCGCCCCGGCCGGACCGCGCCCACCCCGAGCCCGTCCACCCCGAGCCCTCCCGGAGGTCCGCCATGCCCACCCCACCCGTCCCCACGGCCACCGACGTCGTCCGGGGGTTCCTCGACGACGTCCGGTCCGGCGCCCGGCCCGACCGGGCCGGCCGGTACCTCGCACCGCGGGTCGAGGCCCGCCAGGGACCACCCGGGGCGGTCCGCGCCGTCGTCCGGCGGACCCCCGCGCAGTACGCCGACCACGTCCGGGACATGCTGCGGGCGGTCGGCCCGTGGGCCTTCGAGGTGACCGGCGTCGTCGACACCGGCGGGGAGGTGACGGCCACCTGGCGGCAGACGGGGACCGTCGCCGCCGGCCCGGACCGCGGACGGCGGGTCGTCGAGCACGGCCGCGCCGGCTACACGGTCCGAGACGGGCGCATCACCGGGTACTGGATCGACGTGCGGGAGGAGGAGGGGCCCGCAGCACCCGAGGTGTTGCGCTACGCCGCCTTCAGCACCGACCCGCGCGGCGGCAACCCGGCGGGCGTGGTGCTCGACGCCACGGGGATGACCCCCGGCGAGATGCTCGCGACCGCCGCCGACGTGGGGTTCTCCGAGACCGCGTTCCTCGTGCCGCGCGGCGAGGGCCGGTTCGCGGTCCGCTACTTCAGCCCGCGGGCGGAGGTCAGCTTCTGCGGGCACGCGACGATCGCCTCGGCGGTGGCGCACGCCGAGCGCTCCGGCCCGGGCCGGCTGCTCTACGAGACCGCGGCCGGCCCCGTCGAGGTGACGACGCGCCGGGCCGGCGGCGCCTGGCAGGCGACGTTGACCAGCGTCCCGCCGCGGACGGTCGCCCTCGACGCCGCCGACCGCCGCGACCTGCTGGCGGCACTGCACTGGTCGGAGGCGGACCTCGACCCGGCGCTGCCCGCCCGCGTGGCCCACGCCGGCGCCTGGCACCCCGTCCTCGCCGCCGCCACGCGGGAACGGCTCGCCGACCTCGACTACGACCTGGCCGCCCTCGGGGAGCTGATGGCGCGCCGGGACTGGACCACCGTCGCGCTCGTCTGGCGGGAGGACGCGACGACCTTCCACGCGCGCGATCCCTTCCCGCCGGGCGGGGTCGTGGAGGACCCGGCGACCGGCGCGGCCGCCGCCGCGCTCGGCGGGTACCTGCGCGAGCAGGGCCTCGTGCCCCTGCCGGCACGGCTGACCGTGCTGCAGGGCGACGACATGGGACGGCCGAGCCGGCTGACCGTGGACGTGCCGGCCCACCCGGGCGCCGGCGTCCGCGTGACCGGCAACGCCGTCGCGCTCCCGCCCCGCGGGGCGTGGGAGGACGAGTCGTGACCGCCCAGGCGTCGCCGCCGGTCCCGGCGGGGCCGGCCGCCGGCCCCGTCCGGCGGTGGGTGGCCCGGCGGCCGCTCACCGCGTTCACCCTGCTCGTGTTCGGGGGCGGGTGGCCGGTCATGGCCGTCCCGGCACTGGCCGCGCACGGGCTGCTCCCGGGCGGAGCGCTGCCGGCCGAGCCGTTCGTCCTGGCCGCGCTCGTGCTGGTGATGCTCCCGGCAGCCGTCGGCGTCACCGCCGTCGTCGACGGCCGGACCGGCGTCCGTGCCCTCCTGGCCCGGACCCTCGCCTGGCGGTTCGGCGCCGGCTGGTGGGCCGCCGCGGTCCTCGGACTGCCCGCCGCCACCGTCGCCGTCGGACTCCTCACCGGCCGGTCCCTGGTCCTGGACGACGTGAGGCCGGTCCTCGTGGACGCCGTGCTGTCGACCGGCAGCGCACTCCTGCTGGTCAACCTGTGGGAGGAGACCGTGTGGGCCGGCTTCCTGCAGACCCGCCTGCAGGAGCGGTCCGGCGCCTGGCGGGCCGCCCTGCTCACGGGTCTGGCGTTCGCCGGGATCCACGTCCCGCTGCAGTTCGGGGAGGGCACGACGGCGGCCTCCGCCGCGGTGGGGATCGGGATCCTCGTGGCCGCCGGGGTGCTGGTGCGGTTCCTGGCCGGGGTGCTCCTGACCGCGACGGGCGGCAGCGTCCTCGCCGTCGCCGTCCTGCACGCGACGTTCAACGCCGCCAACTCCGAGGACGACCTCGTCGACCGCCTGCTCTCCGGCGCCCCGCCGCTGCCCCACGCTCTGGTCGCCACCGCGCTGCTCGCCGCCGTGCTCGCGGTCGCGCTGCGCCGGCGCCGGTAGCGGCCTCCTCGGGGGCGGCGGGTCTCCGGCCGCCCCCGAGAGCGCGGCCTACCGCAGGAGGCTGCGGGCGATGACCATCCGCTGGATCTGGTTGGTGCCCTCGTAGATCTGGGTGATCTTGGCGTCGCGCATCATGCGCTCGACCGGGAAGTCCTGCGTGTAGCCGGCGCCGCCGAACAGCTGGACGGCGTCGGTGGTGACCTTCATGGCGACGTCGGAGGCGAACGCCTTGGCCGCGGCGCACAGCCGGCCCAGGTCGGGATCGGTCTTCCCGCCGTCGTGGGCGGCCTCGCCGCGGGCGGCGGCGACGTAGACCAGGTGCCGGGCGGCCTCGATCTGCATGGCCATGTCGGCGAGCATGAACTGCACGCCCTGGAAGTCCGAGACCGCCGTGCCGAACTGCCTGCGCTCGCGGGTGTACTCCACCGCGGCGTCCAGGGCGCCTTGGGCGATGCCGACGGCCTGCGCGCCGATGGTCGGGCGGGTGAAGTCCAGCGTCCGCAGCGCGGTCTTGAAGCCGGTGCCCTCCGCGCCGATGATCCGGTCGGCCGGGATGGTGCAATCGGTGAAGTAGAGCTCGCAGGTGGGCGAGCCCTTGATGCCCATCTTCCGCTCCTTGGGGCCCACCGCGAAGCCGGGGTCGTCGCGGTGCACGACGAAGGCGGAGATGCCGTTGGCCCTCTTCTCCGGGTCGGTGACGGCCATGACCGTGTACCACTCGGAGACGCCGGAGTTGGTGATCCAGGCCTTGGTGCCGTTGAGCACCCAGGTGTCGCCGTCGCGGCGGGCCCGGGTCTTCATCGCGGCGGCGTCGGAGCCGGCCTCCCGCTCGGACAGGCCGTAGCTGATCATCGCGTCACCGGCGGCGATCGAGGGCAGCACCTCCTGCTTGAGGCGTTCGTCCGCCGACAGGATGATCGGCATCGAGCCCAGCTTGTTGACCGCCGGGATGAGCGACGCCGAGACGTCGACCCGGGCGACCTCCTCGATGACGATGCAGGTGGCGACGGCGTCGGCGCCCTCGCCGCCGTAGGCCTCGGGGATGTGCGTGGCGTGGAACCCGGCCGCGGTCAGCGCCTTCTGCGCCTCGATCGGGTAGCGGGAGTCCGCGTCGACCTCGGCCGCGTACGGCGCGATCTCCCGCTCCGCGATGTCCCGGACGGCGGCCCGGATCGCGTCGTGCTCCTCGGTCAGCTGGTACAGCCCGCTCGTGCTCACGACCAGATGTTAGGACGTCCCAGCAGTTCCCCGGGAGCTGCTCCCACCCTCCGCGGCGAGGCGGTCCCGCAGGGCGGCGTCGCGGGCGACGACGGAGTCGGCGAGGTCGGCCTGGAACCGCTCGACGGCGGCCCGCAGCTCCGGGTCGCCGGCCGCCAGGACCCGTACCGCGAGCAGCCCGGCGTTGCGCCCGCCGCCGATGGAGACGGTGGCCACCGGCACGCCCGCGGGCATCTGCACGATCGAGAGCAGGCTGTCGAGGCCGTCGAGCCGGTCGAGCGGGCGCGGCACGCCGATCACCGGCAGCGGCGTGGCCGCGGCGAGCATGCCGGGCAGGTGGGCCGCTCCCCCGGCGCCGGCGACGAGCACCCGCAGGCCGCGCCCGGCCGCCGACGTGGCGTAGTCGAGCATCCGCTGCGGGGTGCGGTGGGCCGACAGCACGTGGACCTCGTACGGGACGCCGAACTCCCGGAGCGCGGCGGCGGCCGGCTCCATCGTGGGCCAGTCGGAGTCGCTGCCCATGACGATGCCGACGAGTGGCTCGCTCATCTCAGTGCTCCTCGGGGAAGGCGAACGCCGGGTCGACCACGCCGTCGGCGAGGTAGCGCGCGGCGGCGACGGCGCGGGCGCGGACCTGCTCGAGGTCCTCGCCGAGCGCCGTGACGTGGCCGAGCTTGCGGCCGGGGCGCTGGCCCTTGCCGTACCAGTGCAGCTTCACGTCCGGCCAGTGCGCCATGAGGTGGTGGACGCGCTCGTCGAGGCCGGGCCCGTCCCAGCCCTCCTCCGAGGCGTGCCCGCCCAGCACGTTGGCCATGACGACGGCGGGCGCGGCCATCGCCGTCGACCCCAGCGGGTAGTCGAGGACGGCGCGCAGGTGCTGCTCGAACTGGCTGGTGCGGGCACCCTCGATCGTCCAGTGCCCGGAGTTGTGCGGGCGCATGGCCAGCTCGTTGACCAGCACGCCGTCGGGGGTCTGGAACAGCTCGACGGCCATGACGCCGACGACGCCGACCCGGTCGGCGATGCGGACGGCGAGCTCCTGCGCGGCGCCGGCGGTCTCCTCGTCGAGGCCCGGCGCGGGGGCGAGCACCTCGGTGTTGATGCCGTCGCGCTGCACGGTCTCCACGACCGGCCAGACGGCGACCTGCCCGAACGGCGAGCGGGCCACCAGGACGGCGAGCTCGCGGACCAGCTCCACCCGCTGCTCGACGAGCAGGGTGCCGTGCGCGGCGAGCAGCTCGGCGGCCTCCTCCGCGGCGCCGACGACGAACACGCCCCGGCCGTCGTACCCGCCGCGCGGGGTCTTCACGACCACCGGCCAGCCGGCCGCCTCGCCGAGGTCGGTGATGCCCTGCAGGGTCTGCACCTCGGCCCACTGCGGCTGCGGCTCGCCGGCGGCGGCCAGCGCGCGGCGGAGGACGAGCTTGTCCTGCGCGTGCACCAGGGCGTCGGGGCCGGGCGCGACGCGGACCCCCTCGGCGACGAGGGCGTGCAGGTGCTCGGTGGGCACGTGCTCGTGGTCGAAGGTGAGCACGGTGGCGCCGTCGGCGACGGCGCGCAGCGCGTCGAGGTCGCGGTGGTCGCCGATGCGGACGTCGGCGGCGACCAGGGCCGCCGACTCGTCGGGCCCGGTGGACAGCACGCGCAGCGACTGGCCGAGGGCGATGGCGGCCTGGTGGGTCATCCGGGCCAGCTGGCCCCCGCCCACCATGGCGACGACGGGCAGACCGGTGCGCGGGTCGGTCGGGGCAGGCACGGTTGACCACCGTAGCGAGCGGCCCGCCCGGCGTCGGTGCCACCGGCGGAGGCCCCCGGGTCCGTACAGTCGGCAGACGTGCCGCTGCTGCCCGCCCTCCGCCGTCGCGCCGGCAGCACCTGGCACCTGCTGCTCAAGGAGCTGAGCGCCTTCGGCGCGGTGGGCGCGGCCTGCTTCGTGCTCGACGTCGGCCTGTTCCAGCTGCTCTACACCTCCGGCAGCGGCGCGGTGACGGCGAAGCTCGGCTCGACCGTGGTGTCCACGACGGCGGCCTACCTCGGACACCGGTTCTGGTCGTTCGCGCACCGCGAGCGCTCGGGCTACCGGCGCGAGTACGTCGTGTTCGTCCTGGTCAACGGCCTGACCCTGCTCATCGGGCTGGCGCTGGTGGCCTTCGTGCGGCACCCGCTGGGCCAGGAGCACGCGCTGGTGCTGCAGGCGGCGAACGTCGCCTCGATCGGGCTGGGCACGGTGATCCGCTGGTTCGCCTACCGGCGCTGGGTCTTCCGCGCCGTGGCCGGGCCGCCCGCCGCGGTCTCCCCCGCCGCGGCGTCCCCCGCGGCGGTGTCCCCCGCCGGTGCGTCCGCGGGCCCGTCCGCCATCGGGCGGCGGGTGGGCGGCGCGGAGCCGGCCCGCAGCGGCGCCTGACCCACAGCGGCGCCCGATCTACAGCGGCGCCCGACCCGCCCCGTCACCGGGCGGGCTCAGCCCGCCAGGCGCGACCCCGACCGGCCGGCCACGACCTCCAGCCGCGTGGGCACCCGGGTGCGCAGCTCCTCGAGGTGGCTGATCACCCCGACCGTGCGCCCGCCGCGGCGCAGCTCGTCGAGCACGGTCATGACCGCGTCGAGGGCGTGCGCGTCGAGCGTGCCGAAGCCCTCGTCGACGAACAGCGTGTCCATCTGCACGCCGCCGGCCTCCGCGGTGACGACGTCGGCCAGGCCGAGGGCCAGCGCGAGCGAGGCCATGAAGCTCTCGCCGCCCGACAGCGTCTTGGTGGGCCGCCGGGTGCCGGTGTACTCGTCGAGCACGTCGAGCCCCAGGCCGCCGCGGGCGCCGTGGCGGCCCAGCGCGTCGCTGTGCAGGAACGTGTAGCGCCCGCGCGACATCTCCTGCAGCCGCCGGCTGGCCACCTCCGCCACCTGCTCCAGCCGCGCGGCGAGCACGAAGGACTGCAGCCGCATCCGCAGCGTGTTGGCGCCGCGACCGCCGACCAGGTCGGCCAGCGCCGCCACCTGCCCCGCGCGGGCGGTGCGGTCGGCGAGCTCCTCCTCCGCGGCGACGACGTCGCCCGCGAGCCCGTCGAGCGCACCGGAACAGCGGCGGGCCTGGTCGAGGGCGGTGACGGCGTCCTCGCGGCGGGCGGTGAGGGCGGCGCAGCGCTCCTGCAGCGCGGCGACATCGGGCCGCTCACCGAGGTCGGCGAGGTCCGGGTCGGCCAGCGTGGCGGCCGCGACCGACCCGGCCTCGTCGTGCGCCCGCAGGCGCGCGTCGAGCGAGGCGAGCTCGCCGGCGGGCAGCAGCGCGGCGGCGGCGTCGAGGACGTCGGCGAAGCCGGCCGCGGCCGACCGCTCCTCCGCCGTCGCCTGCGCGGCGGCGGCGGCCTCGGCGGCGCGGGCCTGGTCGGCGGTCGCGGTCACGGCCGCCTCGCAGCGCTCGGCCGCGGCGGTCAGCCGGGTCGTGCGCGTGCGCAGGTCCGGGTCCTCGCCGCGGGCGGCGTCGACGCGGGCGGCGGCCTCGGCCGCGCCCTGCCCGGCGGCGGCCTGCTCGGCGGTGCGCCGCTGCAGCGCCTCCCGGTCGGCGGCCAGCGCGGCGACGGCCGCGTCGCGGCGCCGCTCGGCCGCGGCCAGGGCGGCGCGGGCGGCGTCGACCCCGCGGGCCAGGGCGGCCACCTCGTCGCGCTCGGCGCGGGCGGCGGCGGCCCGGTCGGCCAGCTCGGGGGGAGGCACGTCGCCGGCGCGGGCGCGCAGCACGGCGAGCTCGCGCTCGCGCTCCTCCACGACGCGGCCGGCCGCGGTGCGCCGCTCGTCGGCGGCGTCGACGGCGGCGCGGGCGCGCTCCTCGTCGTCGGCGGTGACCCGGGCGCCGGGCGCCTCGGCCGGGCGCGGGTGCTCGGTGGCGCCGCAGACCGGGCAGTCGGCGCCGTCGGTGAGCCCGGCGGCGAGCTCGGCGGCCATCCCGTCGAGCCGGGCGGTGCGCACCTCGACGAGGCGCTCGCGGGCGTCGACCCAGGCGGCTCGCGCGGTCTCGGCCTCGGCGCGGGCGGCGGCGAGCCGGCCGGTGAGCGCCTCGGCCCGGGTGGCGGCGTCGAGCGCGGCGCGGGCGGCCTCCTCGGCGGCGACCAGCCCGGGCAGCCGGGCGGCGGCGGCCGCGGCGGCGTCGAGGCGGGCCTGCGCGGCCGCGACCCGGGCCGGCTCCTCCTCGACGGCCCGCGCGCCGTCGGCGCAGGCGGCGGTCAGCCGCGCGACCTCGCCGGCCAGCCGGGCGGCCTCCGCGGCGAGCTCACGGGCGCGCGCGGCGTCGGGCAGCAGGGCGCGGGCGTGCGCGGCGGCGTCGCGCAGCTCCCGCGCGGTGACCGCGTCGGCGGGGCGGCCGTCGCCGACGGCGGCCCAGGCCCGGTCGGCGGCTCCGCGCGCGGCGGCCGCGCGCTCGGCGGCCAGCGCGGCGCGGCCCGCGGCCTCGAGCGCGTCGCGCAGCACCTCGGCCCGGCGGCCGCCGTCGGCGCGGGCGCGCAGCGGCGCCAGCTCCGGTTCGCGGGCGGTGAGCTCCTCCAGCCGGGCGCGGGCGCGGTCGCGGCGGGCGTGCCGGTCGGCCAGCGCGCGGGCGGCGGCGAGCTCGGCGTCGACGCGGGCGCTCTCCTCCGCGGCGGCCGCGGCGGCGGCCTCGGCGGCGGTGAGGCGCTGCGCCGCGCCGGCCCGCACGCTGCGCACCCACGCGCCGACCGAGGCGCCCGGCCGCGCGCCGACCAGCTCGGGCGCGAGCTCCTCGGGCACCTCGACGTCGGCGATCTGCGCGACCCGGTGCAGCAGCGTGCTGACCCGGTGCCGGTCGGACCGCAGCGCCTCCTCGGCGGCCCGCCGCTCGCCGGCCAGCCACTCCTCGGCGCGGGCGAACCGGTCGACGTCGAACAGCGTGCGCAGCAGCTTGGCGCGGTCCTCGGGCTCCGCGCGCAGGAAGCGGGCGAAGTCGCCCTGCGGCAGCAGCACGACCTGGCAGAACTGCTCGGCCGACAGGCCCAGCCGCACGCGCAGGTACTCCGAGCCCTCGTCGATGCGGGTGCTCACCGGCTCCCACGTGCCGGCGGCCCACCGCTGCACGGTGAGCTTCGCCTGCTCGGTGGTCTCGCCGGCGCCGCGCTTCTTCGGCCGCGTCTGCTCCGGCCGGCGGGTGACCAGCAGGCGCTCGCCGGCGAGGGTGAGCTCGCAGCTGACCTCGGTGCGGGTGGCGGCGTCGGCGTGGTCGCTGCGCAGCCGCCGGGCCTCGCCGCGGGCGCCGGGCACGACGCCGTAGAGGGCGAACACGACGGCGTCGAGCAGGGTGGTCTTGCCGGCGCCGGTGGGGCCCCACAGCAGGAACAGCCCGTCGCGGGCGACGTCGTCGACGTCGACGGTCTCGGTGCCGGCGAAGGGCCCGAACGCGGTGATCGTCAGGGAGTGCAGCCTCACCGGGACAGCTCCTCGCGGGCGGCCGCGCCGAGCGCCCTCCCCAGCAGGTCGCGCTCGGCCGCGCTGGCCCCCACCCCGCCCCGCACGTGGGTGACGAACTCCCCGGCGACGTCGAGGTCGCCGCGGCCGCGCAGCCGCTCCTGGTAGCTGCGCCCGTCGGAGGTGCCGCCGCCCGACCACTCCAGGTGCACGCAGTGCGCGAAGCGGGTGCGCAGCCGGCGCATGGGGTCGGCCGGGCGGACGTCGTCGGTGAGCCGGGCGGACACGAACGCCTCCTCGGCCGCGGCGTGCGCGGGATCGGCCAGCAGCTCCTCCAGGGTGCCGGTGAGCACGGTGAGCGCGCGCGGCAGGGGCAGCGGCACCTCGCGCACCCCGGCCAGCCCGCCGCCGTCGAGGTCGACCAGCCACGCCTGCTTGTCCTGCCCGGCCTCACCGAACGAGTACGGCAGCGGCGAGCCGCTGTAGCGCAGCCGGTCACTGAGCGACTGCGGCCGGTGCAGGTGGCCCAGCGCCACGTAGTCGACGCCGTCGAAGACCGACGCGGGGACGATGTCGACGCCGCCCACGCAGATGTCGCGCTCGCTCTCGCTGGCCAGGCCGCCGCCGACGAAGGCGTGGGCCAGCACCACCGAGCGGGCGCCCGGGCGCAGGAACAGGTCAGCGCGCACCCGGTCCATCGCCGCGCGCAGCACCGCCTCGTGGCTCCTCGCCGTGCTCGCCCCCCGCCCACCGTCCCCGTCGGCCAGCCCCAGCTCGTGCCGCGCGATCTCCGGCTCGAGGTACGGCAGCCCGTACACCGCGACGTCGCCGTGCGCGTCGGACAGCAGCACCGGCTCGTCGAGGCCCGCGACGGTGGCGCGCACGTGCACGCCGGAGACCGCGAGCAGACCCGCGGCGAAGTTCAGGCGGCGGGCGGAGTCGTGGTTGCCGGGGGTGAGCACCACCGTGGCGCCGGCGGCGCGCAGCCGGGTGAGCACCCGGTCGAGCACCGCCGTCGCGTCGGCCGAGGGCACCGCCCGGTCGTAGACGTCGCCGGCCACCAGCACGGCGTCGACCCGCTCGGCGGCCACGACGTCGGCCAGGCCGGAGAGCACCGCCTCCTGCTCGGCGAGCAGGTCGGCACCGTGCAGCGACCGGCCGATGTGCCAGTCGGAGGTGTGCAGGAGGCGCATGGGTGCGGAAGGTAGGTCGGGGTACCGACAGAACCGGCCAGGCTCGCCGTGACCGATCGGTCACACACCGCCGCGTCCCGACGCCTTCCCGCCCCCCGCCGCGTGCGGGGGGCTGCGCGGCGTGCCGCTCGCGCCCGGGGACGTGTTCGCCGGCTACACCGTCGTCCGCACGCTCGGCGCCGGCGGCATGGGCGAGGTCCACCTGGCCCGCCACCCCCGGCTCCCCCGGGACGACGCGCTCAAGGTGCTGCGCCCGGAGCACTCCGCCGACCCGCACTTCGCGGCCCGCTTCCGGCGCGAGGCCGACCTGGTGGCCCGCCTCTCGCACCGCAACGTCGTCCCCGTGCTCGACCGCGGCGAGGCCGACGGGCGGCTCTGGCTCACCATGCGCTACGTCGAGGGCACCGACGCGGAGGGCGCCCTGGCCGCCGCGGGCGGGCTGCTGCCGGCCGGCCGGGCGGTGCGGATCGTCGGCGAGGTGGCCGCGGCCCTCGACGCCGCGCACCGCGCCGGCCTGCTGCACCGCGACGTGAAGCCCGCCAACGTGCTGCTCGCGCCGGGCGAGGACGGCGAGCCCGAGCAGGTGTTCCTCACCGACTTCGGCATCGCCAAGGCCCTCGACGGCGGGACCGCCCTGACCCGCACCGGGATGGTGCTCGCGACGTTCGAGTACGCCTCGCCCGAGCAGATCGAGTCCCGGCCGCTGGACGCCCGCTCCGACGTCTACTCCCTCGGCTGCCTGCTGCACCGGCTGCTCACCGGGCAGGTGCCCTTCCCCGGCGCGTCGGTCATGGCCGCGCTGCACGGCCACCTCACCGCCCCGCCGCCCCGCCCGACCGCCCTCGCGCCGTGGCTGCCCCCGGGTCTCGACGACGTCGTGGCCCGGGCGATGGCCAAGGACCCCGCCGGCCGGTTCCCCACCTGCCGGGCGCTCGCGGCGGCCGCCTCCGCCGCGCTGGCCGACCTCCCGCCGGCTCCGCCGCCGCCCTACCGGCTCACCCTCCCGTCGGGGCAGGCCGTCTCCACCGCCGACCTGTCCGCGGCTGAAACGAGCGCCTGGCCGGCCTGCTGCGCCGCACCCGGTTCTTCGACCTGCCGCCCGTGCTGCCCGGCGACCTGCCCGAGCCGCGCACCGCCACGGCCCCCCGGGGCCCCGCCCGCCCGGTGACCGTCGAGATTGCCACCGCGACGACGGCCCGCCGGGTGACCGCCGACCTCGCCGACGCCCGCCGCCCGCCGGAGTTCGAGGAGCTGGCCGCGACGGTCGCCGCCACCCGCCCCCGGGTGCGCCCCGCACCGCCGCCCCCGCCACCGCTCCCGTCCCGCCCGGCCGCGCCGACGACCGTCACCGGCCCGGCCGTCCGGCCACCGGCCGACCTCCCGCCGCCCCGCCCGGTGGAGGTCCCGACGCCGCGCCCGGCCGCCACCCGGCGGACCGCCCGGTGGGCCGTCGCGGGCGTGGCCGCCCTCGTGCTCGCCGGGGCCGGCGGCGCGGCGTGGCTGCTCGGGCGCGACGACCCGG
This sequence comes from Geodermatophilus sp. SYSU D01119, assembly GCF_054049975.1. Classification (NCBI taxonomy): domain Bacteria; kingdom Bacillati; phylum Actinomycetota; class Actinomycetes; order Geodermatophilales; family Geodermatophilaceae; genus Geodermatophilus; species Geodermatophilus sp. SYSU D01119. The sequence continues at coordinate 21,038 of NZ_JBJGYL010000042.1, forward strand.
CCGGAGGCGACGGCGCGGCCGCGTCCACCGGCACGACCGCCGCGAGCACGGCCGGGACGACGGACGCGGCCGCCGACGGCCCCGTCGCCGCGCTGGCCGCCCTGCCCCGGTCGGCGCCCCTGCCCGACGGTGCGGTGCTGGTCTCCCGTGAGCTCGACGGCGAGGTGGACCTGCTGGCCGTCGACACCGCCACCGGCGCGGCGGCCCCGCTCACCACCGCCGCGGGGGCCGACGTCGGCGCCGTCGTCTCCCCCGACCGGCGCACCGTCGTCTACGGCAACGTCACCGACGCCGGCGGGGAGCTGCGCGCCGTCGCCGCCGACGGCAGCGGGGACCGGGCGCTGTTCGCGGAGCCGCTCGAGGGCTGCGCCGACCCCGGCCGGCCGGCGTGGGATCCCGCCGACCCGACGCGGCTGGCGCTGACCTGCGCCGGGAGCGACGGCGTCTCGCTGCACCTGGTCACGCTCGACGGCGCGGTCGGGCCCGCGCTGGCCACCGCGCCCGCGCTCGGCGACCCGGCGTTCTCCCCCGACGGGACGACCGTCGTCTACTGGGCCGGGCAGGACCCCGAGCGCGACGGCGGCTCGCTGTTCGCCGTCGCCGCGGCCGGCGGGGACTCCGAGCCGCTCACCGACGAGGAGGACGGCACCGACGCCGACCCGTCCTTCTCCCCCGACGGGCGCACGCTGGCGTTCCGGCGGGAGATCGTCGGCGGGCAGCGCGGCATCGTCACGATGGCCGCCGACGGGTCCGGCCCGCGATTCGTCACGTCCGGCTCGTTCGACCAGGACCCCGTCTGGTCCCCCCGCGGTGACGCGCTCGCCTACAAGAGCGACCGGGCGGGGGACGCCGCGCCGCCCGGGGACCAGCTCTGGGTCGTGGACCCCGACGGGCTCGACCGGCGGCAGGTGCCCGCCGAGGAGGGCTCGCTGGTCAACGCCGTCGCCTGGGGACCGCCGGCCGGCTGAGCGTCAGGGCAGCGGGCTGGTGCTCCAGCGGTCGTCGGCGGGCTCCCAGGGTTCGGGGACCTCCCCGTTCCCCCGCTCCGCGTCGTCCTCGACCAGCTGCGCGACGAGCGCCTGCACCCCGTCGCTGTCGGGCACGCGGGCCAGCACCAGCGGGCCCGCGTCGCCGGCCGACTCGACGGTGACCGTGCCCGACTGCACGATCCGCTGCCACAGCGTCTGCCGGCTGGAGACGTCGGTGATCCGGGACAGCGCGACGTCGCGGCCCCGGCGGGTCAGCACACCCGTGCGCACGAGCAGCCGGTGCGTGGTGAGGACGTAGTGCGTCGTGCGCCAGCGGACCACCGGCCGCACGACCGTGACCGCCAGGACGACGAGCACCGCGGCCAGCAGCGCCATCCGCAGGACGCCCTGCTGGCGGCCGTCGGGCACCAGCGCGGCGAGGTAGGAGGCCCCGCCGACGACGGCGAGCAGCCGGGCCACCGGCCAGAACAGCGTCAGCCCGTGCGGGTGCAGGTGCGCGACGACCTCCTCGTCGTCGGCGAGCAGCTTGTCGGGGAAGGCCACCCCGCCAGGATGACCGAGCGGAGGCGGGTGGTCAGGCTCCGCGCGGGCGTGTCCGCACGTGGCGCACGTCGCCGCTGGCCAGCTCCACGGTGCCCGCGCCGGTGTCGAGCACCAGCCGGCCGTCCCAGTCGACGGCGCTCGCCGTGCCCGCGAGCTCGGACCCGTCGGGCATCGTCACGGTGACCTCGGCGCCGACGGTCGAGCACCACGCCAGGTAGTCGGCGGCCAGCCCCGTGGACACCGGGTCACCGAGCGCGGCGGTCCAGGCCCGGTAGCGGCGCTCGAGCGCGCGGAGGAACGCGAGCAGCAGCGGCCCGCGGTCGACGGGCGCGCCGGTGACCAGCGCCAGCGACGTCCCGGTGGGCGGCAGCTCCTCGCGGCGGGTGTTCACGTTGAGCCCGGTGCCGACCACCACGGCGGCGCCGGTGACCTCGGCGAGGATCCCGGCGAGCTTGGCGCCGTCGGCGGCCAGCAGGTCGTTGGGCCACTTCAGCGAACTGCGGACGCCGGAGACCTCGCCGACGGCCTCGCCGAGCGCGACGCCGGTGAGCAGCGGCAGCCAGCCGCGGCGGGCGGCGGGGACGTCGGGGCGCAGCAGCACCGAGACGGTGAGCCCGGCGCGCGGCGGGGAGGTCCAGGTGCGGTCGAGGCGGCCGCGGCCGGAGACCTGGTGCTCGGCGACCAGGACCGCGCCCTCGGGGGCGTCGTCGGCGGCCCGCGCGGCGAGGTCGGCGTTGGTGGAGCCGACCTCCGGCGCCACCTCCAGCGACCGCCACAGCCGACTGTCGCGGACGAGCGCCGCCTCCAGCGCGGCGGCGTCGAGCGGCGGTCGGTCGAGCTCCGACCAGCGGGCGGAGGGCGCGTCGGGCACTCCCCTACGCTACGGGCCCGTGAGCGCTGCCGAACTCGAGAGCGCGGGCGACTCCGTCCCGGCCGACGTCGACATCCACACGACCGCCGGCAAGCTGGCGGACTTCGAGCGGCGGGTGCAGGAGGCCGTCCACGCCGGCTCCGAGCGCGCCGTCGAGAAGCAGCACGCGGCGGGCAAGATGACCGCCCGCGAGCGCATCGAGGCGCTGCTGGACCCGGGCTCGTTCACCGAGCTCGACGAGTTCGCCCGCCACCGCTCCACGAACTTCGGGATGGACGCGCGCCGTCCCTTCGGCGACGGCGTCGTCACCGGGTACGGGACCGTCGACGGCCGCCCGGTGTGCGTCTTCTCCCAGGACGTCACCGTCTTCGGCGGCAGCCTCGGCGAGGTCTACGGCGAGAAGATCGTCAAGGTGCTGGACCTGGCGATCCGCAACGGCTGCCCGGTCATCGGCATCAACGAGGGCGGCGGCGCGCGCATCCAGGAGGGCGTGGTCTCCCTCGGCCTGTACGGCGAGATCTTCCAGCGCAACGTGCACGCCTCCGGCGTCATCCCGCAGATCTCGCTGGTGATGGGCGCCGCGGCCGGCGGGCACGTCTACTCCCCCGCGCTCACCGACTTCATCGTCATGGTGGACAAGACCAGCCAGATGTTCATCACCGGCCCCGACGTGGTGAAGACGGTGACCGGCGAGGACGTGACGCTCGAGGAGCTCGGCGGCGCCCGCACGCACAACACCAAGTCCGGCGTGGCCCACTACCTGGCCGAGGACGAGGCCGACGCCCTCGACTACGTCAAGGCTCTGCTGTCCTACCTGCCGAGCAACAACCTCGACCCGCTGCCGGCCGTCGAGGTCGCCCCGGCCGACACCACGCCCGACGGGGTGACCGAGGAGGACCACGAGCTCGACACCGTCGTCCCCGACTCGGCGAACACCCCCTACGACATGCACACCGTCATCGAGCACGTGCTCGACGACGGCGAGTTCCTCGAGGTGCAGGCGCTGTTCGCGCCGAACATCGTCGTCGGCTTCGGCCGCGTCGAGGGCCGCCCGGTCGGCGTCGTGGCCAACCAGCCCACCCAGTTCGCTGGCACGCTGGACATCGACGCCAGCGAGAAGGCGGCCCGCTTCGTGCGCACCTGCGACGCCTTCAACGTCCCGGTGCTCACCTTCGTCGACGTCCCGGGCTTCCTCCCCGGGACGTCGCAGGAGTGGGAGGGGATCATCCGCCGGGGCGCGAAGCTCATCTACGCCTACGCCGAGGCCACGGTCCCCAAGATCACCGTCATCACCCGCAAGGCCTACGGCGGCGCCTACGACGTCATGGGCTCCAAGCACCTCGGCGCCGACCTCAACCTCGCCTGGCCGACCGCGCAGGTCGCCGTCATGGGCGCCCAGGGTGCGGTCAACATCCTCTACCGGCGGGAGCTCGCCGACGCGCCGGACGCCGACGCCCGCCGCGCGGAGCTCATCACCGAGTACGAGGACGCGCTGCTCTCGCCGTACATCGCGGCCGACCGTGGGTACGTGGACCAGGTGATCCGCCCCTCGGAGACCCGCATCGAGATCACCAAGGCGCTGCGGCTGCTGGCCAACAAGCGCCAGACGCTGCCGCCGAAGAAGCACGGGAACATCCCGCTGTGACCGAGCAGCAGCGCCCCCTCCTGCGGGTCGTGAAGGGCGAGCCGACGGCCGAGGAGCTCGCCGCGCTCACCGTCGTCGTCGCCGCCCTGGCCTCTCCGGGCCGGCCGCGGAGGCGGCCGGCCCCGGTCGGCGCGTGGGCCGCGTACGGCGACGCCCACCGGCAGCCACTGCGCCCGGGCCCGGGCGGCTGGCGCGCCGCGGGACGGTTCGCGTGAGCCGGCGCCTGGTGCTCGCCTCGGCCTCGCCGGCGCGCCTCGCGCTGCTGCGCCAGGCCGGGCTCGCCCCCGAGGTCGTGGTGAGCGACGTCGACGAGACGACGGTGACCGCGGCGCGGGTGTCGGAGGAGGTCGCGCTGCTGGCCGCGGCGAAGGCCACCGCCGTCGCCGGGCGGGAGGACGACGCGCTGGTCATCGGCGCCGACTCGCTGCTGGAGTTCCGCGGCCAGGCGATGGGCAAGCCCGCCGACGCGCAGGAGGCCCGCGAGCGGTGGCGGCGGATGGCCGGCCGCAGCGGCACCCTGCACACCGGCCAGGCGCTGTTCGACGTGCGCGGCGGCGCGGTGGAGTCGCGCGACGTCGTCGTCATCTCCACGGTCGTGCACTTCGCCAGCCCCACCCCCGCCGAGGTCGAGGCCTACCTGGCCACCGGCGAGCCGCTCGCGGTGGCCGGCGCGTTCACCCTCGACGGGCTCGGGGCGCCGTTCGTCCGCCGCGTCGAGGGCGACCCCGCGTCGGTGGTCGGGCTGTCGCTGGCGGCGCTGCGCGAGCAGCTGCGCCGGCGCGGGCTGACGATCACCGACCTCTGGCGCCGCTGACCCACCCGACCGTCCGGACGGCGTTCCGGGCGTCCTGACTACAGTCCGACCGGTCCACGAACGAGGGAGTCGCCCGGTGCAGAAGGTCCTCATCGCCAACCGCGGGGAGATCGCGGTCCGTGTGGCGCGCGCCTGCAGGGACGCCGGGCTGACCAGCGTGGCGGTCTACGCCGAGCCCGACCGCGACGCCCTGCACGTGCGCGCCGCCGACGAGGCCTTCGCCCTCGGCGGGACGACGCCCGGCGACTCCTACCTCGTCATCGACAAGGTCATCGACGCCGCGAAGCGGTCCGGCGCCGACGCGATCCACCCCGGCTACGGCTTCCTGTCGGAGAACGCCGACTTCGCCCAGGCCGTGCTCGACGCCGGGCTGACCTGGATCGGCCCCTCCCCGCAGGCGATCATCGACCTCGGCGACAAGGTGGCCGCCCGCCACATCGCCACCAAGGCCGGCGCGCCGCTGGTGCCGGGCACGAAGGACCCGGTCGGCGGCGCCGACGAGGTGCTCGCCTTCGCCCGCGAGCACGGTCTCCCGGTGGCCATCAAGGCCGCGTTCGGCGGTGGCGGTCGCGGGCTGAAGGTGGCCCGCACCGAGGAGGAGATCCCGGAGCTGTTCGACTCCGCCGTCCGCGAGGCGGTCGCCGCCTTCGGCCGCGGCGAGTGCTTCGTCGAGCGGTTCCTGGACAAGCCGCGGCACGTCGAGGCCCAGGTGCTCGCCGACACCCACGGCAACGTGGTCGTCGTCGGCACCCGCGACTGCTCGCTGCAGCGGCGCAACCAGAAGCTGGTCGAGGAGGCCCCCGCGCCGTTCCTCACCGACGAGCAGCGGGCGCGCATCCACGAGTCGGCCAAGGCGATCTGTCGCGAGGCCGGCTACCACGGCGCCGGCACCGTCGAGTACCTCGTGGGCACCGACGGGTCGATCTCCTTCCTCGAGGTCAACACCCGCCTGCAGGTCGAGCACCCGGTGTCCGAGGAGACCTCCGGCATCGACCTGGTGCGCCAGCAGTTCCGCATCGCCGAGGGCCTCCCGCTGGAGATCACCGAGGACCCCGTCCCGCGCGGGCACAGCATCGAGTTCCGGATCAACGCCGAGGACGCCGGGCGCAACTTCATGCCCGCCCCCGGCCCGGTCACCCGGCTGGAGATCCCGCAGGGCCCGGGCGTCCGGTGGGACTCCGGCGTCGAGACCGGCGGCGAGGTGGCCGGCGCGTTCGACTCGATGCTGGCCAAGCTGATCGTCACCGGCGCCACCCGCACCGAGGCGCTGCAGCGGGCCCGGCGCGCGCTCGACGAGCTCGTCGTCGAGGGCATGCCCACGGTCATCCCGTTCCACCGCGCCGTCGTCCGCGACGAGGCGTTCACCAGCGAGCCGTTCACGGTGCACACCCGCTGGATCGAGACCGAGTGGGACAACCAGGTCCAGCCGTACTCCGCCGCCCCGGTCGACGCCGAGGAGGAGGCGCCGCGGCAGACCGTCGTCGTCGAGGTCGGCGGCCGCCGCCTGGAGGTGTCGCTGCCCGCGGGCCTGGCGCTCGGCGGCGGCGGTGCCGCACCGGCCGGTGCCGGGGCCAAGCCGCGCAAGCGGGGCTCCGGCCACGGCGGCTCGGCCGCGTCCGGCGACTCCCTCACCTCGCCGATGCAGGGCACGATCGTCAAGGTCGCCGTCGAGGAGGGCGCGACCGTCGCCGCCGGTGACCTCGTCGTCGTCCTCGAGGCGATGAAGATGGAGCAGCCGCTGACCGCGCACAAGGCGGGCACCGTGACCGGCCTGTCGGCCGAGGTCGGCGCCACCGTCACCAGCGGCGCGGTCATCTGCACGATCGCCGACGCCGCCGAGTAGTCCCCGCACACGCACGAGGGCCCGCCACCGGATTCCGGTGGCGGGCCCTCGTCGTCAGGACCTGCGGACCTCGCCGGTGGCCTGCGTCCACGTCAGCGTGCCGAACTGGAACCGCTGGGCGCGGCCCCCGGAGACGGCGCGCTCGGCCTCCAGCGGGTAGCCGAGCCCCCACTCCCAGCCCAGGGACCCCCACCGGTCGCCCACGGGGCCGCCGACGACGGGGTGCGCGCCGCTGGCCGGCGACCAGTACAGCGAGCCCCTCTGGAACCGCTGGAAGCAGCCGCCGTCGCGCAGGCCGCACACCGCGGTCGCCGTCGGGTAGCCCAGCGCACCACCCTCCGAGCCGGTGCGGAACCAACCGTCGCGCAGCGCCCCGGACACCGCCCACGAGCCGCCCGCCGGGCTGGACATCACGGTGCCGCCCTGGAAGTGCTGGTAGCAGCCGCCGTCCCGCAGCCCGCACACGGTGTCGGTGACCGGGTAGCCCAGCGGGCCGCCCTCCCAGCCCTGCCGCGCCCAGCCGTCCCCGGCCGGGGCGGTGACGGCATGGGCCCCGGTGGCGGGCGACCAGTAGAGGGCACCGGTCTCGAAGCGCTGGAAGCAGCCGCCGTCCCGCAGCCCGCACACCGGCGCCGAGGCCGGGTAACCCAGCGCGCCGCCCTCCGAGCCGGTGCGGAACCAGCCGTCGCGGAGCACGCCGGACAGCGCCCACGACCCGCTCGCGGGGCTGTACATCACCGTGCCGCCCTGGAAGTGCTGGTAGCAGCCGCTGCGGGCCAGGCCGCAGGTGGTGTCGGTGACCGGGTAGCCGAGGGCGCCGCCCTCCCACCCCTGCCGGGCCCAGGCCTCACCGGCCGGGCCGGTGACCGCGCGCGCCCCGGTGGCCGGCGACCAGTACAGGGCGCCTCCGCCGAACCGCTGGAAGCAGCCGCCGTCGCGCAGCCCGCAGACCTGGGCCGACGCCGGGTAGCCCAGCGCGCCGTTCTCCGAGCCGGTGCGGAACCAACCGTCGCGCAGCGCCCCGGTGACCGGCCAGGCCCCCGCCGGGCCGGACATCACCGTGCCGCCCTGGAAGTGCTGGTAGCAGCCGTCCTGGGCCAGCCCGCAGCCCTGGTCGCTGACGGGGTAGCCGAGGGCACCGCCCTCCCAGCCCTGGGCCGCCCACCGCTCACCGATCGCGCCGCTGACCGCCCGGGCCCCCGTGCCGGCCGTCCAGTAGATCGAGCCGTGCTGGAAGGCCCGGAAGCAACCGCCGGATCGCAGGCCGCAGCGCTCGTCGGAGGTCGGCGCCCCGAGCCGGCCGCCGCCGCCGCCGAGCGCCTCGTACGCGACCGTGATCGGGCTGGGTGCCACGGGGGTCACCGCCGAGCTGCGCGCACTCGCCGGGCCGGTGCCGGCCGCGTTGGTCGCGGTGACGGTGACCGTGTACGCCGTCCCGTTGGTCAGGCCACCGACGGTGGCCGTGGTCGCGCCGGTGGTGGTGGCCGTGCGCCCGCCCGGGGAGGCGGTCACGGTGTAGCCGGTGACCGGGCTGCCGCCGTCCGGCGCCGCCGACCACGACACCGTCGCGCTCCCGTTCCCCGCCACCGCGGTCACCCCCGACGGCGCGCCCGGTGCCGTCGCGGGCGCGACCGGCGTCACCGCCGCGCTCGCCGCGCTGGCCGGGCCGGTGCCGGCCGCGTTGGTCGCGGTGACGGTGAACGTGTACGCCGTCCCGTTGGTCAGGCCACCGACGGTGGCCGTGGTCGCGCCGGTGGTGGTGGCCGTGCGCCCGCCCGGGGAGGCGGTCACGGTGTAGCCGGTGACCGGGCTGCCGCCGTCCGGCGCC
>NZ_JBJGYL010000043.1:0-28171 GCF_054049975.1 Geodermatophilus sp. SYSU D01119
ACAGTTGTAAGATTTGATGCGGTTAATAATCGTACACCCCCCCACCCCCCCCCCCCCCGCCCGCCCGCGCCCCCCCCCCCCCCCCCCCCCCCCCCCCCCCCCCCCCCCCCTCCGCCGCCCGGCCGGCCGCGTCGGCCCGGCGCCGGGCGGCGCCCGCCTCGCCCTCGGCCGCGGCGGCCTCCTCGCGCACCCGCGCGAGCTCGGCGGCCAGCTCCTCCGCCCGGGCCGCCAGGTCCACCGCGCGGCGCTCCGCCCGCCCCGCCCGCTCCCGGGCCGTGCGGGCGCTGCGTGCCGCCTCCTCGGCGAGGTCCGCGGCCGCCTCGGCGTCCTCCCGCGCATCGGTCAGCTCCCGCTGCCGCCGCTCCTCGGCCGCCCGCCGCCTCTCGGCCTCCTCGGCGGCACGCTGCCGCTCGGCCTCCTCCTCCGCCGCGCGCGACGCCGTGCGGGCGGGCCGCCCGGGAGCGGGCCGCCCGGGACCGGGCCGCTCGGGACCGGGCCGGGCCGCCCGCGGCGGCGGCACCACCCGCAGGTCCGGCCGCACGCCGAGACCCCCGGAGGCCGACAGCGGGCCGGTGAGCCGCCCGGCCAGCAGCGCCTCGCCGGCCTCGGGGTCGGCCAGCGCCGCGCGCAGCGTCTGCTCCACCTGGTCGGCGACGGCGTCGCTGAGCGGGTGGCCGAGGCGCGCCGCCACGGCCCGCGCCTGGCGGGTGAGCGCGGCGAGCAGCCGGGAGCGCTGCGTGCCGAGCGCGCGCAGCTGGTCTCCGTCCAGGCTCTCCTGCGCCTCGCGCAGCAGGTCGCCGAGCTCGACGAGGCCGGCGATCTCGTCGGGCTGCTCGCGCACCAGCGCGTTGCACGCCCAGGCCGCCGTCGAGGGCCTGCCGAGGGCGGCGACCTCCCTCGCCAGCGCCCGGTCCCCCGCCGCGCGGGCCCGCCGGGCGGCCTCGGTGCGGGCGGCCACGAAGTCGCCGGGCAGCAGCCCGTAGAGCTCGTCGGCGACCTCCTCGAGGTCCACGTCGCCCCCTCCCGGCCCGTGCGGTCGCCGCCGACCCTGCCACGGGAAGACCGGACCGGCCGGAGGACGTTGCCGCCCGCGTCGTGCCGGTGGTCGACTCCCGGGCGGCAGGCGACAGGAGGAGGGGGCGGGATGACGACGTGCGGGCACCTGGACCAGATCCGGGACGTGACGCCGGACTCGACGGAGGGGTGCGGCGACTGCCTGGCCATCGGCAGCCGGTGGGTGCACCTGCGGATGTGCCTGTCGTGCGGGCACGTGGCCTGCTGCGACTCCTCGCCCAACCGGCACGCCTCCGCGCACGCCGGGTCCTCGGGCCACCCGATCATCCGTTCGGTGGAGCCGGGTGAGTCCTGGCGCTGGTGCTATCCCGACCAGACGCTGGTCTGATGGAGCTCTCGCTCGTCGCGCTGCTGGCCGGCTCCTTCGCGGTCACCGCGCTGGCCCGGCGGACCGGCGTCTCCGCGCCGCTGCTGCTGGTCGTCGTCGGCCTGGCGCTGTCGTTCGTGCCCGGGGTCCCCGACTACGCGCTGGACCCCGAGCTGATCCTCACGCTGGTGCTGCCGCCGCTGCTGTACTCGGCGGCGCTCGACAGCTCCTACCTGCGGCTGCGGGCCAACCTGCGCCCGATCGGCCTGCTGGCGCTGGGCGCCGTCCTGCTCACCACGGTCGCCGTCGGCCTCGCCGCGTGGTGGCTGGTGCCCGGCCTGCCGCTGGCCTCCGCGCTGGTGCTCGGCGCAGTCGTCGCCCCGCCCGACGCCGTCGCGGCCACCGCCGTGGGCCGCCGCCTGGGTCTGCCGCGGCGGGTGATGACCATCCTCGGCGGCGAGAGCCTGGTGAACGACGCGACCGCGCTGACCGCCTACCGGGTGGCGGTCGCGGTGGCCGCGGGCGCGGGCTACGGCATCGCGCAGGGCCTCGGCGTCTTCGCGGTCGCCGCGGCGGGCGGCGCCGCGATCGGCTGGGCGCTCGGCTGGCTGGTCGACCGGATCCGGCGGCTCCTGCACGACGGCGTCCTGGAGAGCGCGATGGGCCTGCTGGTGCCCTTCGTCGGCTTCGTCGTCGCCGAGGAGGTGCACGCCTCCGGGGTGCTCGCCGTCGTGCTGGCCGGCCTGTACCTGGGCCACCGCTCGCCGGCTGCCGACCCGGTCGCCCGGCTGCAGGACCGCGCCGTCTGGCAGGCAGCGGACACGATCCTCGAGGCCACGGTCTTCGCGCTCATCGGCCTGCAGCTGCGCGCGGTGGTGGAGGGCGTCGGGCCGTCCGTGTGGAGCATGACCGCCGTGGGGCTGGTCCTGGTGCTGGTCGCGCTCGTCGCGCGGGTGGCGTTCGTCTTCCCCACCACCTACCTGCGGCCGCTGGCCCGCCGCCGGGCCGACTGGGAGTCGCCGTCGTGGCGGCACGTCGCGGTGGTGTCCTGGGCCGGGATGCGCGGCGTGGTCTCCCTCGCCGCCGCGGCCAGCATCCCGCTCACCACGCTCGACGGCGGCCCCTTCCCCGGCCGCGAGGAGATCGTCTACCTGGCGTTCGTCGTCACCGTCGGCACGCTGCTGCTGCACGGGCTGACGCTGCCCGCAGTCATCCGCCGGCTCGGCGTGCGCGGCACGGAGAGCTCCGCCGACGCGCTGGCCGAGGCGCAGGCACAGACCGACGCCGGGACGGCCGCCGTCGCCCGCCTCGAGGCGCTCGACGACGGCGACCCGCTGCACGCGCAGACCGTCACCGAGCTGCGCTCGCGCATCGAGGCGCGCACCAACGCCGCGTGGGAGCGGCTCGGCGGGCCGGTCGCGGGCGGCGGGGAGACGCCGAGCGCGGTGTACCGGCGGCTGCGCCGGGCGATGCTCGAGGCCGAGCGGGAGGTGTTCGTGCGCTACCGCGACCAGCGCCGCATCGACGACGAGGTGTTCCGCCGGGTGCAGCACGAGATGGACCTGGAGGAGGTCACGCTGCTGCGGGAGTGATGCGCCCGCGGGCCGACGGTGGCACGGTGGGCCCGGAGGACGGCGCCGTCCCCACCCGGACGACGTCCCGACGCGACCGGCCCCGCCGGCGCACGACCCGCACCGGAGTGCCCGTGGTCCCCTCCCCCGCCGCCCAGCCCAGCGCCCCCGACCCGGCCGTCGGCCCGCCGACCGTGCTGTTCGTCGCCGCCTCCGACGCGGCGGTCTCCCCGATGGCCGCCGCACTGCTCGCCCGGCGCGCGTCCGGCCGGGTGCGGGCCCTGTCGGCCGGCTCGGCGCCGGCGGCGCGGCTCGACCCGGCCGCGGTGGCGGCGATGGCGGAGGTCGGCGTCGACCTGGCCGCCCGCCCGCCCCGGCCGCTGACCGCCGACGCGGTGCACGTCTCCGCCGTCGTCGTCCGGCTCGGCGACGTGCCGCGCTGCCTGGTCCTGCCGGGCACGCGCTACCTCGACTGGCCGGTGGAGGAACCGGCCGGCGGGGACGCCCGGCCGGTGCGCGACGAGCTCGACCGCCGGGTGTGCGGGCTGCTGGCCGACCTGGCCGTGTGACACAGAGCACCCTGGGTGTTTCACTCCGTCCGGGGTGCCGCCCGGCGCCCCGGAACGGAGAGAGCCCGACGATGACGTCCCCTCGCCTCCGGCGGTCCCGCCGGACCGCCTCCCTCGGCACAGCCCTCCTGGGCGCCGCCCTCGCGGCTGCGCTCCTCCCCGGCACCGCCGCGGCCGCACCGCCGGCCGCAGGCCCGCCCGGTCAGCTGCCGATCGTGTTCGTGCACGGCAACAGCGGCTCGGCCGCGCAGTTCGAGACCCAGTTCCAGCGGTTCGCGAGCAACGGCTGGAGCCAGGACCGGCTCCACGCCTTCGAGTACGACACCAGCCCGGCCGGCACGGACGCCGCCGCGGTGGCCGCGCTCGGCCCGTTCATCGACCGGGTGCTCGCCGAGACCGGCGCGCCGCAGGTGCTGCTGGCCGCGCACTCGCGCGGCACGGGCATCAGCCAGGCCTACCTGAACACCTCGGGCCAGGCCGGTGAGGTGGCCCGCTACGTCAACCTCGACGGCCGGTCCGCGGCCGCCGAGCCCGGCGGCGTGGAGACCCTGGCGGTCTGGGGCGAGTGGACCTCCCCGCCCGCCCCGCGGCGCGGCGCCGTGGGCTCCATCGGCGGCGCGGAGAACTCCTACAACCCCGACCTCGGGCACACCGAGACGGCGTCGTCGGCGCGCACCTTCGCGGCGATGTACCGCTTCTTCACCGGGTCCGACCCGCGCACCACCGACGTCGTGCCGGAGCCGCCCGGCCAGGTGACCGTGGCCGGCCGCGCGGTGCTGTTCCCGCAGAACGAGGGCTACGCCGGGCGCACGCTGGAGCTGTGGCGGCTCGACCCGGCGACCGGCCAGCGGGTGGGAGCGCACCCGGAGGAGAGTTGGGTGCTCGGCGCGGGCGGGGACTTCGGCCCGGTGCGGGTCAACGGCCGGCACACCTACGAGTTCGCGCTCACCCGCGAGGACGGCTCGGTGCACCACTTCTACCAGTCACCGTTCACCCGGGACGACCACTTCGTCCGGCTCAACAGCTCCCGGCCGGGCACCGGCCTGGAGGCGTTCGTCAGCACCGCGCAGCAGCAGACGAACCTGTCGCTCATCCGGGCCCGGGAGATCTGGGGCGACCAGGGGGCGGCGTCGGACTCGATCACCGTCGACGTGCTCGGCGACGCCGTCGCGCCGCTGCAGGTGGCCACGCCGGCGACGACGCCGCGCACCGGGCCGGTGAACCCCGCCACCGGGCAGCCCGTGCCCACCGGCGAGGTGAACGCGCTCTACCTGTTCGACGTCGGGCAGCGGCTCCCGTCGGCGGCCCCGCCCTTCTACGCGCCGGGCGACGGGGTGACCGACCTGGCGCGGGGCGACCTCGTCCCGTTCAGCACGCTGACGTTCCTCAACGCGGCCGACGTGTTCCTGCCGGCCTCCGGCGGCGCGGGCACCGTCCGCATCGAGGTGCGGCCGCGGGGCGGCGGCGAGACGCAGGTGCTCAACGTGCCGGCGTTCTCCTCGGTGTCCGACCGGGTGTCGGTGACGCTGCGCGACTCGACGCAGGGCAGCACCGCCTTCCCCGGCCGGTGACCCAGGCGCGGCCCGGTGGTCCCCGCCGGGCCGCGCTCCCCGGCCGACCGCGCTGGGGCGGTGCGGCGAACAGGTCCCACGGGTCGTCGTCCACCCGGGCCGTCCTGCCGCGCTGCGGGCCTAGGCTGGCCGCACCGACCCCGGAGGTGTCCCTGTGTGGCTGAAGCTGCTCGGCCTGCTGCTCGTCGTCTGGCTGGTCGTCACCGTGGTCGGCTGGATCGTCGAGGGGCTGTTCTGGCTGGCCGTCGTCGGCCTGCTGCTCGTCCTCGTCACCGGCGCGCTCGGCGTGCGGGAGCGCACCCGCCGCTAGACGGGTGCGCTCCCGCGCCGGGCGTCAGTGCGCGGCGGCCACCGCGGGGCGACCCAGCCGCACCGCGGCCGCGACCACGACGCTGATCGCACCGAGCAGGGCCAGCGCGGCGCCGAGGCCCCCGAGAGCCCCGGTGAGCGCGAGGACCAGGAGCGGGCAGAAGAACTGCCCGATGAAGAAGGCCGACGTCCAGATCCCGGTGCCCCGGCCGCGCTGCTCGAAGGCCAGCGAGCCGAGGGCCCAGGTGAGCAGGGACGGCAGGATCAGGCCGTTGCCGAGGCCGGTGACCACGGCGAACGCGATCACCACGGGGACCGCCGAGGACAGGCCGAGCCCGACGATGCCGATGCCGGAGAGCGCGAAGGCGAGCGGCACGAGGACCGCCGGCCCCCGCTTGGCCAGCCGGCCGAACAGGACCCCGCCGGCCGCGGTGCCCAGCGACGCGACCGCGCTGGCGGCGCCGATGACCGCCGTGGACTCCACGCCGATGTCGTCGAGCTTGAACGACAGCTGGACGATCAGGACGTAGAAGACCAGCCCGCCGACCAGGGACACGCCGATCGGGGCGGCGAGCCGGCGCCAGGGCAGGGCCGGCAGCTTCTCGGCACGGGCCGCCGCCTGCGCCTGCGGGGCCGGCTGCCAGATGAGCTTCGCGGCGGCGAGCGCGAGCGGCAGGCTGAGGGCGTACAGCCAGAAGGGCGTCCGCCAGTCGCCGGCGCCCAGCGCGCCACCGACGGCGAAGAACACCGTCGCGGCGACCGTGGTGAACACGACCTGGAGGCCGAAGTACCGCTCCCGCTGCGAGCCGTGGAAGTAGTCGGCCAGCAGGGTCGTGCAGCAGGTCATGATCGCGGCCTCGGTGAGGCCGAGAAGCACGCGGCTGGCGACGACCAGCTGCAGCGAGGGAAGCCACAGCGGCGCGGTCCCCACGAAGGCGTAGGCGACCAGCGCGCCGACGAGCAGGCGCTTGCGGCCCACCCGGTCGACGATCCGGCCGGCGACCATCGCGGTGAGCCCGATGACCAGGGCCGGCGCGGTGAGCACGATGGGGGCCAGCGCCTCGACGCCGGGGGTGCCCGCGAAGGCGTCCTGGATGCGGGGCAGGACGGGCGCCAGCAGCACCGCGCCGAGCACCGCGAGGCAACTGGACAGCAGCAGCACCAGCGCCTGCGGGCGGCCCGCGGGGCGCCCCGTGGTGGGGTCGACGGCGACCTCGCCGGCCAGCGGCTCCTCCGCAGGCCGTTCAGGGACCAGGACGTTCTCCGACACGGGCGTCTCCATCGACGGGCGTGCCGGTCCCGGTGACCGGCATCACTGGCGATGCAGTGTCAGGACGCCGGGGGGCGAGCGGAAATCACTTGTCGTTACGGTCCCCATCGACCGGGTGGATACCCGCCGACTGGTCACCCACCGCCAGCCGGGCGGCCCGGGCGACCAGGTCACGCAGGTAGGCGTGCTCCGGGTCGTCGTCGAACACCGGGTGCCACCACATCGCCTCGATGAGCGGGCCGGCGTCGAAGGGACACGGCAGCGCCCGGACGCCGGAGTTGAGGGGCAGCAGGTCGACCAGGCGGCGCTGCAGCAGCGCGATCCGGTCGCTGCCCGAGATCAGCGCGGGCACGGTCAGGAAGCTCTCGGTGACCACCTGCACCTGCGGCTCGATCCCGAGCATGCGCATCTGCCGCGCGGCCGGGGTCGACGCCGTCGGCCCGTGGTAGGTGGCCACCCACGGCAGGGTCTCGAGGTCACCGACCGTCAGGCCCGCGTCCACCACCGGGTTGTCGGCGGCGACCACGCACACCCACTCGTCGCGGTAGAGGTCCCGGCGGGACAGGTCGGTGAGGAAGCCCGGCGGCAGGAAGAGGAGGTCGGCGGTCAGCAGCGCCTGCTCCGCCCGGTCCACGATCGCCGGCGAGTGCGCGCTCAGCCGCAGCCGGGTGTGCGGCGCCTCCTCGGCCAGCAGCCCCGCGACGGTGTCGCCGAGCACCGCGACGACGTAGTCGCTCACCAGGAGGGTGAACTCGCGCGTCGAGGACGCCGGGTCGAAGCCGGGCTGCGCGGTGAACACCCGCTCCACCCCCGACAGGGCGATCCGTGCGAGCTCCCGGAGCTGGACGGCGAGCGGCGTGAGCCGGTACTCGTTGCCGACGCGGGAGAGCAGCTCGTCGCCGAAGTGGCGGCGCAGCCGGGCCAACGACGCCGACAGCGCCGGCTGGCTCAGCCCCATCTGCGCTGCCGCCCGCGTGACGCTGCGCTGCTGGAGCAGGGCGTCGAGGGACACGAGCAGGTTGAGGTCCAGGCTCGCGAGGTTCACGGGGCGCACCGTATCGACGACGTTGATGCCCGTCATCACACATTCCGTCTTCCCTCACTCCTGTGGGCTGGCCCACTGTCGAGGGCATGCACCACACCCCTGACCACCTCGACCGCTCGGACCCCGAGGGCGCCATCGCCGCCGCCGCGAAGCGCTGCTCGAACTGGGGCCGGTGGGGCGCCGACGACGTCCTGGGCACGCTGAACTTCCTCGACGAGGCCAAGCGGCGCGAGGGTGCGGCGCTGGTCCGCCGGGGGGCGAGCTTCTCGCTGTCGCAGTCCTTCGACATGGACGGCCCGCAGAAGGGCTGGCGGCGGCGGAACAACCCGGTGCACACGATGACCGACACCGGCCTCGACGCCGAGCGCAACGTGCAGGGCTTCCCGCACGGCATCGGCGGCGCCGATGACTACATCGCCATGCCGCTGCAGGCCTCCACCCAGTGGGACGGCCTCGGGCACATCTTCGACCACGGGATGGCCTGGAACGGGCGCCGCGCGGGCGACGTCGTGACCAGCCTCGGCGACTCGGTGACCGGCATCGAGACCGTCGCCGACCTCATCGCCGGCCGCGGGGTGCTGCTCGACGTCGGCCGGGCGGTCGGCACCGACGGGGAGCTCCCCGACGGCTTCGCGATCACCGCCGAGCACCTCGAGGCGACGATCGCGGCCCAGGGCGCGTCGTCGGCCGTCGGCCGCGGCGACCTCCTGCTGGTGCGCACCGGGCGGCTGACCAGGGCGCGGCGGGACATCGCCGAGGGGCGCGGCTGGGGCGACTACGCCGGTGGCGCCTCCCCCGGCCTGTCCTTCACCACCGCCGACTGGCTGCACGCCTCCGAGGTCGCCGGCGTCGCCACCGACACGTGGGGCTTCGAGGTCCGGCCCAACGAGTTCGACGTGGCCTTCCAGCCGCTGCACCAGGTCGCCATCCCGAACATGGGCCTGTTCATCGGCGAGATGTGGGACCTCGACGCCCTGGCCGCCGACTGCGCGCAGGACGGCCGCTACGACTTCTGGCTCACCGCCGCCCCCCTCCGCGTGACCGGCGCCGTCGGCGCCCCGGTCAACCCGATCGCCGTCAAGTAGCCGGACGAAGGAGTCCCGACATGCCTGCTGTGAACAGCGTCCTCGTCGTGGGCGGCGGCCTGGCCGGCGCCGGCACCGCCATCCACCTCGCGCGGGCCGGCGTCGCCGTCGACCTGGTCGAGATCAAGCCCGACACCTCCGCGCTCGGATCCGGCATCACGCTGCAGGGCAACGCCCTGCGCGAGCTGCGGTCCCTCGGCGTGTGGGACCAGGTGCAGGCGGCCGGCTACGCCTTCGACGTCACCGGCATCCGCGCCCCCGACCCGGACGGCACCGTCGTGGCCGAGGTCCCCGACGCCAAGACCGGCGGCCCGGACCTGCCCGCCGCGATGGGCATGCCCCGCCCGGAGCTCGCCCGGATCCTCGTCGACCGGGCCACCGAGGTCGGCGTGAAGGTGCGGTTCGGCACCACCCACACCGCGCTGGTGCAGGACGCCGACGGCGTCGACGTGACCTTCGCCGACGGGTCCACCGGCCGCTACGACCTGGTGGTGGGCGCCGACGGCATCCGGTCGTGGACCCGCCGCGCGCTGGGCGTGAACCTGGAGACCCGCTCGGTCGGGATGGGCATCTGGCGAGCCTTCGGGCCGCGGCCGGCGAGCGTGACCCGCACCGACCTCTACTACGGCGGCCCCTCCTACATCGCCGGCTACTGCCCGACGGGCGAGGACTCCCTCTACGCCTACATCGTCGAGGACGCCCAGGACCGCAGCGCCCTGACCCCCGACGAGCAGCTGGCGACGATGAAGGAGCTCTCCCGGGCCTACCACGGCCCGTGGGACGAGATCCGCGAGTCGCTCACCGACCCGAGCCGGGTGAACTACACCTGGTTCGAGACCCACGTCCTCGACGAGCCGTGGAACCGCGGCCGGGTGGTGCTGATCGGCGACGCCGCGCACACCTGCCCGCCCACCATCGCCCAGGGCGGCGCGATGGCGCTGGAGGACGCCGTCGTCCTCGCCGAGCTCCTCGTCGAGCGGTCCGCCCTCGACCAGGACCTGTGGGACGCCTTCCACGCCCGCCGCGTCGGCCGTGCGCGGACCGTCGTCGACGCCTCCAACCAGCTCGCCCAGTGGCAGCTCGACCACGTGCAGGGCGACATCCCCGCCCTCATGCGCTCGATCGCCCAGCTGACCAGCCAGCCCGCCTAGACACCCTCCCGCCTCTCGCGCGCGAGAGGCGCCGTTCCAGGAGAACGACCATGACCCAGCGCCTCATCACCCACCTGCGGCACGTCGACCTCGCCGTGCCGGACCTGCGCACGCAGCAGGACTTCTTCACCAACACCTGGGGCCTCACGGCCGAGCACAGCGACTCGGGCCTGACGTTCCTGGCCGCCGAGGGCAGCCCCGAGCAGTACGTCGTCCGGCTGCGCGAGGCGACCGACAAGCGGATCGACCTGATCTCCTTCGGCGCGGCCACCGCCGCCGACGTCGACACCCTGGCCGGGCAGCTCGCCCGCGACGGCGTGCAGCTGATCGGCGAGCCCGACACCCTGCAGACCCCCGGCGGCGGCTACGGGTTCCGGTTCTTCGACAACGAGGGCCGCACCGTGGAGATCAGCTCCGACGTCGCGGTCCGGCAGCACCGGCGGATCGAGGAGGGCGAGTCCATCCCGGTCCGGCTCTCCCACGTGGTCATCAACTCCGCCGACCCCGAGGGCACCCGCGCGTTCTACGAGAAGCACCTGGCCTTCGCGCTGTCGGACACGCTCGTGCACCCGCGCATGGGCAACATGATGTGGTTCATGCGGGTCAACGCCTGGCACCACAGCATGGCGATCGCCCGCGGGCCGCACCCCTCTCTGCACCACGCCTCGTTCGAGATGCGCGGCGTCGACGAGTACATGCGCGGCACCGGCCGGCTGCTGCGTGCCGGCGTCGAGAAGATCTGGGGCCCGGGCCGGCACCTGGCCGGCAACAACACCTTCAGTTACTTCCTCGACCCGCACGGCAACACCGTCGAGTACACGACCGAGCTCGAGCTGCTCGACGAGGACACCTGGCACCCGCACGTCTACGACATCAGCAACCCCGAGGTCAGCGACCAGTGGGGCACGGCCAACGCGATGAACGAGTTCGTCGCGCAGAAGTCGTTCAACGACCCGGACAAGGGCCTGTTCGTGGCCCCGCCGGTCTGATGCGGTTCGCCACCTGGTCCGCCGGCGGGACCGTCTCCGCCGGCGTGGTGTCCGACCTCCCCGACGGCACCACCGGCCTGCACGCCCTGCCGGAGGGGACGACGGTCCTCGACCTCGTGCGCGCGGGCCTGCCCGCGGCACTCGAGGCGGGGACGGCGGCGCTGCGCGGGCCGGCCGTGCCGCTGGAGTCCGTCCGCCTGCTGCCGCCCCTGCAGGCCCCGACCGTGCGCGACTTCGTCGCATTCGAGGAACACGTCGAGGGCATGGTCGCGCCGAGCGGTGAGCCGGTCCCGCCGGAGTGGTACCAGGCGCCGACCTTCTACTTCACCAACCCGTACGCGCTCGTCGGCGCGCACGACGACGTCGCGGTGCCCCCGGGCTCGCAGCGGTTCGACTTCGAGCTCGAGGTCGCCGTCGTGGTCGGGCGCGACGGCGCCTCGCTGACGCCCGAGCAGGCCCGCGAGCACGTCTTCGGCTACACCGTGCTCAACGACTGGTCCGCCCGCGACCTGCAGTTCCGCGAGATGGCGGTCAAGCTCGGCCCGGCCAAGGGCAAGGACTCGGCGACGACGCTCGGCCCGTGGCTGGTCACCGCCGACGAGCTGGAGCCGTACCGCGACGACGAGGGGTTCCTCGCCCTGGACATGCGGGTGTCGGTCAACGGCACCGAGATCGGCCAGGACCTGCTGTCGAACATGGGCTGGCCGTTCGAGGAGCTCGTCGCCTACGCCTCCCGCGGCACGGAGGTCCGCGCCGGCGACGTGCTCGGCTCGGGCACCTGCGGCAACGGCGGCTGCCTCGGCGAGCTCTGGGGCCGCCGCGGCGAGCTCGCCCCTCCCCCGCTGCAGCCCGGCGACGTGGTGGAGATGACCGTCGAGGGCATCGGCACCATCCGCAACCGCGTCGTCGAGGGGGTCGAGCTGCCGCCGGTCCGGGCCGCCCGGCCGCGGCCGCGCACCCGCAAGCGCCCGGCGTGAGCCTGCGCGGCCGGGTCGTCGTCGTCACCGGCGCGGCCCAGGGGCAGGGCGCGGCGGAGGCCCGGCTGCTGGCCGCCGAGGGCGCCGTCGTCGTCGCCACCGACGTGCAGGACGGCCCCGCCGAGGACCTCGGCGGGGCCACCTACCGGCGGCTCGACGTCACCGACGCCGCCGGTTGGGCGGCGCTCGCCGACGACCTCCGGGCCGCGCACGGCCGCGTGCACGGGCTGGTCGCCAACGCCGGGGTGACCTGGCGGGCGCGGCTGGCCGACCTCGACCCCGCCGACCTCGCCCGGGTGTCCGGGGTCAACGTCACCGGGACGCTGCTCGGCATCCAGGCGCTCACCCCGCTGATGACCGGCGGCGGCGCGGTCGTCGTCGTCGGCTCGGTGGCCGCGCTGACCGGGCACTTCCCGGTCGCCTACACCGCGTCGAAGTGGGCGCTGCGCGGGCTGGCGAAGGCCGCCTGCCTGGAGCTCGGCCCGCGCGGCATCCGGGTCAACACGATCCACCCCGGCTACGTGGAGACGCCGATGACCGCCTCGGCGGCGCCGGCGTTCCGCGCCGCCAACGTCGCCGAGACCCCGCTCGGCCGCACCGGCACCGTCGACGAGGTGGCGCCCCTGGTCGCCTTCCTCCTCGGCGACGGCGCCTCCTTCATCACCGGCGCCGAGATCCCCGTCGACGGCGGGATGACCGCCCACGGCGGCGTGAAGTCGATCAGCGACGCCGTGTCCGCCGCGGCGCCGGCCGCACCCTGAGAGGAACTCCCCCGTGTTCGAGTACTTCCCCACCGGCCCCTACACCTGGAACCTGTCCGTGGTCGCCACGCTGAACTCCGGCGGGCTCGTCGACGAGGTCGACCGCGCCTGCCGGCCGATCAAGGACGCCGCGAACGCCGGCGAGGACGCCGGGACGCCGGACTTCCTGCGCGCCTGGACCGCGCTGACCGACCAGCTCGTCGGGCAGGCCGAGGAGGCGGAGAAGGCCGGCCACGTGCGCACCGCCGGGCAGCTGTGGTTCCGCGCGTCGAACTACCTGGCGCAGGCCGAGCGGATGCTCGCCCACTCCGACCCGAACCGGGTGCCCACGTACCGGCGGATGCTGGAGATCGCGCAGAAGGCGTTCGACACGCACAGCCCGCGCGTCACCCGGGTCGCCGTCCCCTACGAGGGCACCACGCTGCCGGCCTACTTCTCGCAGGCGCCGGCCGCCGACGACGGCCCGGTGCCGGTGGTCGTCCTGGTCAACGGGCTGGACTCCACCAAGGAGCACATGTACGCGTCGAACCACTGGGAGGAGCTGGCCGCCCGCGGCATCTCCTGCCTGATGCTCGACCAGCCCGGCACCGGTGAGGCGCTGCGGCTGCAGGGGCTCACCGCCCGCGTGGACACCGAGGCCTGGGGCGCGGCCGCCGTCGACTACCTGGAGACCCGCGACGACGTCGACGCCTCCCGGATCGGCGTCGTCGGCTGGTCGCTGGGCGGCTACTACGCCCCGCGCGCGGCGGCGTTCGAGAAGCGGTTCGCCCTGTGCGTGGCGTGGGGCGCCAACCACGACTGGGGCGCGGTGCAGCGCCGCCGCCGGCAGCGCGAGGGCGAGCGGCCGGTGCCGCACTACTGGGAGCACGTCCTGTGGGTGTGGGGCCAGCCCGGCGACGAGAACGACCTCGACGCCTTCCTCGACTTCGCCGACCAGGTGAACCTCGAGGGCGTCGTCGAGCAGATCACCGTGCCGTTCCTCGTTGCGCACGGCGCCAACGACCGGCAGATCCCGCTGGAGATGGCGCACCGCTCCTACGACCAGGCGGTCAACTCCCCCAAGCGGGAGCTGCGGGTGTTCACGCCCGAGGAGGGCGCCACCGAGCACATCGGCCTGGACCACCTGCCGTACGTGAGCACCTTCGTCGCCGACTGGGTGGCCGACACCTTCGCGGAGCTGGCCGCGCAGCGCGCCTGACCCCGCGGCGCGTCGACCTGCTGCTGCCTCCCGGCCCCGGAGGCAGCAGCAGGTCGACGACCGGCGGTCAGGCCACCTGGAACGAGCGCTTGGCCAGGCCGATGAAGAAGCCGTCGATGGCGGTGGTGACGCCGGCCGCCGGGTCGGTGGCCGCGCCGAGGGTGACGAACAGCGGCGTGAAGTGCTCGACCGTCGGGTGGGCGTAGCGCAGGCCGGGCGCGCGGAGCCGGAACCGCGACAGCTCCTCGACGTCACCCCGCGCGAGCGCGTCCGCGGCCCAGGCGTCGAAGTCGGCCGACCAGCCGGGCACCGCGCCGCCGAGCATCTCGCGGGTCAGGTACGGCAGGCCGTGGGTCATGAAGCCCGAGCCGACCACCAGCACGCCCTGTTCCCGCAGCGGCCGCAGCCGCTCCCCGAGCGCCATCAGCGTCGCGGTGTCGTGGGTGGGCAGGCTCAGCTGCAGGACCGGGACGTCGGCCTCCGGGTACATGACCTTCAGCGGCACCCACGCGCCGTGGTCCAGCCCGCGCCCGCGGTGCTCGTACACGTGCGCGGTCCCCGGCAGGACGGCGAGCAGCTGCCGCGCCAGGTCCGACGACTCCGGGGTGTCGTAGCGCATCCGCGAGTACATCGGGTCGAACCCGCCGAAGTCGTAGACGAGCTCGGTCGGCACCGAGCTGGTGATGCCGAGGGAGTCCGACTCCCAGTGCGCGCTGACGATGAGCACCGCCCGCGGCCGGGGCAGCGCCCGCGCCCAGGCGGCGAGCTCCCGCATCCAGGCGGCGTCCTCGAACAGCGGCGGGGCGCCGTGGGACAGGTACAGCGCCGGCAGCGGGCCGTCGTCCGGCGTCCAGGCGCGGTGCTCCCCCAGCCCGGCCACGTGCCGCAGGTGCGCGGCGAACGGGTGGCGCGGGTCGATGCGCGCGTCGGCGACGGCGGTCGTCGAGGTCACCGGTCAGCCCGCCAGCGGCAGGTCGAGGGCGGGCAGGTCCAGGGCGGGCAGGTCCAGGGCGGGCAGGTCGAGGGTGTGCTCGGTGTGGTCGCGCTTGACGGCGAGGTAGCGGGCGTTGGCCGCCGACAGGTGGACGCCGGTGGGCACCCGCTCGGTCACCGCGACGCCGAGCAGCTCGAGCTGCGCGGCCTTGTCGGGGTTGTTCGACAGCAGCCGCACCCGGTCGGCGCCGACGGCGGTGAGCATCTGGGCGGCGGCGGTGTAGTCGCGCTCGTCCTCGCCGTGGCCGAGCGCCCGGTTGGCCTCGTAGGTGTCGAGGCCGGCGTCCTGGAGGGCGTAGGCGTCGAGCTTGGCGTACAGGCCGATGCCGCGGCCCTCCTGGCGCAGGTAGAGCAGGAAGCCGCCGGCGGTCGTGATGCGCTCGGCCGCCTCGCGCAGCTGCGGGCCGCAGTCGCACCGCTGCGAGCCGAAGACGTCGCCGGTGAGGCACTCGCTGTGCGGGCGGACCAACGGCGCCTCGCCGCCGGCGGCCGACCGCTCGAGGGCGCCGCGCCAGTCGCCGAGGCCGAGCAGCAGGTGCTCGCGGCCGTCGGCCAGCCCGTCGAAGGTGACGACGTCGGCCGTCGTGGCGTAGCCGTCGGGGAAGCGCAGCGGCACCGTGACGCGCGTGCGCACGGTCGCCGCGGGGACCGGGGACACGACACCCGCGTCGAGGGAGAGGGTCATGGCGACCTCCGCATCGGTTGTACCTACAACCGATGACCCTAGTCGCAGGAGGTTGAAGCTACAAGTACCCGGGTGCGACCATGGTGTCGTGGCCCGGTGGCTGAGCGAGGACGAGATGGCGGCGTGGGTGCGCCTGGTCGCCGTCGTGGAGCTGCTGCCCGGCGTCCTCGACGGCCAGCTGCGCCGCGACGCGCAGGTGACCCACTTCGACTACCACGTGCTGGCGATGCTGTCCGAGGCGCCGGACCGGACGCTGCGCATGACCGAGCTGGCCACCCGCACCAACGCCACGCTGCCGCGGCTCTCGCACGTCGTGCGCCGGCTCGAGGAGCGCGGCCTGGTCGAGCGGGCGCCCTGCCCGTACGACGGCCGGGCCACCAACGCGCGGCTCACCGACGCCGGCTGGGCGAAGGTGCGCGAGACCGCGCCGGGGCACGTGGCCACCGTCCGCGAGCACGTCATCGACGCGCTCACCCCCGAGCAGGTGACGCAGCTGACCGGCATCGCCGACGCCGTCCTGCGCCGCCTCGACCCCGACGGCCGGATGGCCGGCCTGCCGGGCGACGCCCCCGGAGGGGACCGCCGTCGGGCAGGGTGAGCCCATGACCGCTCCCCTCGCCGTGCTCGTCCACGGCCTGTGGCACGGCGCCTGGTGCTGGGACGGCGTCCGCGCCGCCCTCGGCGAGCGCGGCGTCGACAGCCTCGCCGTCGACCTCCCGCTCACCGACCTGCCCGCCGACACCGCGGCCCTCCGGTCCGCGCTGGACGCGGCGGGCCGCCCGGCCGTGCTGGTCGGGCACTCCTACGGCGGCGCGGTGGTCACCGCGGCCGGCACGCACCCGCTCGTCCGCGAGCTCGTGTACCTCGCCGCCTTCGCCCTCGACGACGGCGAGTCGGTGAGCCGCACCCGGCTCGGCGACCTGCCCGACACCCGGCTGGCCGAGGCGATGGTGGTGTCCGGCGACGAGATCGGCCTCGACCCCGTCCTCGGCGCGCGGCTGCTCTACGGCGACGCACCGTTCGACGTCGCCGCCGACGCGCTGGCCCGGCTGCGCCCGGTGGGCCGGCAGGTCTTCCGCGGGATCCCCGAGGCGGTCGCCTGGCGCAACCTGCCCGCGACCTACGCCGTGTGCACCGCCGACGAGGCCGTGCACCCCGAACGGCAGCGCGCGATGGCCGCCCGCGCCGCGGCCCGGACGGTCGAGTGGGACTGCGGGCACAGCCCGGCCGCCACCTGCCCGGAGGCCGTCGCGGACCTCGTCGCCGAGCGGGTGCGGGCGCTCGGCTGACCGGTGAGCCCGGTCCTCCCGGCCGGGCCGCCCCCGGGAACCGACCGACCGACCGATCGACGAGGAGGGACCCCGTGATCGTCACGAGCGTGCTCGCGCAGGCGACCGTCAGCGACCTCGACCGCGCCGAGCGGTGGTACGCGACCCTGTTCGGCCGCGACCCCGACAGCCGGCCCGTGGACGGGCTGCTCGAGTGGCGCCTTCCCGGCGACTCGGGCGTGCAGGTGTGGCGCGACCCGAGCGCAGCGGCCGGTCGACGACCGTGCTGGGCGTTTGCGACCTCGACGCCGCCGCCCGCGACCTGGACGCCGCCGCCCGCGACCTGGACGCCGCCGGCGTCGCGCACGACGGGCCCGAGCCCGGCGGCGGGAGCCGCGCCGTCCGCCTGGGCGACGCCGACGGCAACCGCGTCGTCCTGGTCGGCGACCGAGGACTCCCGGCCCCGGGCGTCAGCCGGCCACGCGGGTGGACATGCCGGCGTACTCGACGACGAGGCCGTCGTCGTCGACGGTGAGCTCGAAGGCGCCGTGGGCGTCGTCGGAGTACCGCCAGCTCCGCGGACCGAGGCGCCGGTAGGTCTGGTCGACGCGGGTGACGCCGAGCGCCGGGACGTCGACCCACGCCACCGGGCTGACCACCTCCTCCCCCTCCGCCAGCGACGCGAGGCGCCGGATGGGGAGGGTGTTGGTGAGCGGGGTGGCCGCGACGTCGACGTCGACGCAGCCGTCGAGCGCCGGGTCGGGCGCGCCGTCGCGGGTCCACCGGCGGTCGTCGCCGGCTTCGAGCACGAGCCGCCGCTCCCCCTCCGCGGACACCGCGGTCACCTCCACCGCCCGCGTGGCCCAGGCGTCGTCGACCTCGACACGGAACGAGCAGGCCAGCAGGGTCTCCGGCCCGGCGAGCACCTCCGCGCCGTGGAACAGCCAGCCGGCCGGGAGCCGCTGCACGCGCGCCAGGCTGTGCCCGGCGTCCTCGTCGGTCCGCCGCCACGCCACCACCCGGGTCGTCATGCGCGGAGGCTAGGCGCCGCTACCGACGGTCCCGGGCCGGCGGGGCACCGGGGCGGTCACCCCGGCCGAGCGGGCGAGCAGGGCGGCCTGCATGCGGCTGGTGAGCCCGAGCTTGGCCAGGAGCCGGGAGACGTGCGTCTTCGCCGTCGCCTCGGTGATGGTGAGCGCGGCGGCGACGTCGGCGTTGGACATCCCCTCCCCGAGGCAGCCGAGCACGTCCCGCTCGCGCGGGGTCAGCCCGGCCAGCTCCGGGGGCGGGAGCTGAGCGCTCGCCGCGGCCGGGACGACGAAGCGGTCGAGCAGCCGCCGCGTCACCTCCGGGGCGAGCACGCCCTGCCCGCCGGCGACCCGGCGGACGGCGTCGACGAGCGTGGCGGCGCCGGCGGACTTGAGCAGGAAGCCCGCGGCGCCCGCCTGCAGGGCGCCGACGACGTACTCGTCGAGGTCGAAGGTGGTCAGCACGAGCACCTCGGCCAGCCGCTCGGAGACCACGGCGCGGGTGGCCGCGATGCCGTCGGTGCCGGGCATGCGGAGGTCCATGAGGACGACGTCGGGGCGCAGCGCCCGGGCGTTGCCGACCGCGGCGGCGCCGTCGGCGGCCTCGCCCACGACCTCGATCCCCGGGTCGGTCTCCAGCAGCGCGCGCAGGCCGCTGCGCACGGCGGGGTGGTCGTCGGCCAGCAGCACCCGCACGCTCACGCGCCCACCCCCGCGGGGACCGCGAGCGGCAGCTCCGCGGCGACCGACCAGCGGGTGCGGGCGTCGTCGGCCCAGCCGGCGGCGAACCGGCCGCCGAGGGACTCGGCGCGCTCGCGCATGGTCAGCAGGCCGAGCCCCGCGCCGGGGACGTCGGGGCCGCGGCGGCCGTCGGCGCTGTCGACCCTCAGGGCGAGCCGGCCCTCCGCCGCGCCGACGGCGACCTCCGCGCGGCCGCCCGGCGCGTGCTTGACCGCGTTGGTGAGCGCCTCCTGCAGCACCCGGTAGGCCGCCTGCTCCACCGCCGCCGGGAGCTCCGGCAGCGGCCCGGTGTCGAGGGAGACCGTCAGCCCGGCGGCGCGGGCGCCGGCGACGAGGGCGTCGAGCCGGTCGAGGCGGGGGGCGGCCGCGACGGGCCCGGCGTCGGCGCGCAGCAGCAGGATCATCGCCCGCATCTCCTCCAGCGAGGTGAGCGCGGCCGCCCGGACGGCCTCCAGCGCCGCGCGCTCCCGCTCGGCGCCGGGCGCGGCCGGGCGGGCGAGCGCGGCCTCCGCGTGCAGGGCCACCGCGGAGACGTTCCCGGCGACGGCGTCGTGCAGGTCGCGCGCCATCCGCCCGCGCTCCTCGGCGCGGGCCTCGGCGGCGCGGAGGTCGGCGAGGTCGCGCAGGTCGTCGGCGCGGGCCCGGGCGAGGTCGGCCAGCTCGCGCTCCCGCCGCACGGCCAGGCCCCACCACAGCGGCGTGGTCAGCACGACGAACGTCTGCAGGGCGAGGAAGGCGGTGACCCGCACGTCCCGAGTCGCCGTCCACCCGAGCACCAGCAACAGGGACACCAGCGCCCAGGACGCGGCGCGCAGCCGGAGCACCGCCGTCGGCCCGGCGTGCAGCGCGGCGGAGTACACGAGGTCGAACAGGACGAGCAGCATCCCGACGCTGCCGCCGAGCGCCACGTCGGCGGCGAAGAGGACGGCGCCGGCGCCCAGCGCGGCCACCGGGTGCCGGCGCTTGCCGAGCATGGCCAGGCAGCCGAGCACCAGCGGGACGGCGTGCCACCAGCCGCTGCCGCCGGCCCGGCCGCTCCACAGGCCGGACAGGCCGGCGGCGACGAGCACCAGGCCGGCGGCGGCGGTGAGCACGGCGTCGCTGACGTCGCGGGCGCGGTCGGTGCCCCGCACCCGCGTGACCCAGAGGTGCCGGAGGACGGCGAGGGCTCCCACCCGGTCATCCCAGCACGGCAACCTCCGGCCGACGTCCGTCGAAGGGTGTACGCCGCGTGCCGGGGACACCTCCTCCGGCCGACGACGGCGACGGCGCGGACGGCGAGGGTCGGCGCCGTGGACCTCGAACTGCTCGCCCTCGTCCCGCTGGCGCTGGTCGACAGCACCAGCGTCGGGACCCTGCTGCTGCCGATCTGGTTCCTGCTGGCGCCGGGCCGGGTGCGCGCGCGGCGGCTGCTGGTCTTCCTCGGCACGATCGCCGGCTTCTACCTGCTCGTGGGCCTGGGCCTGCTCGCCGGCGCCGAGGCGCTCCGGGACCGGGTCGCCGGGCTCGGCGGGTCCTCCGCGCTGACCGTCGTGCAGCTGCTGCTCGGCGTCGCGCTGTTCGTCCTGAGCTTCACGATGGGCCGCCGCCGTGACGGCGACGGGCGCCGGCCCGGCCGGGTGCTGCGCTGGCGCGACCGGGCGGTCGGCGGCGGGGAGGGCGGCGGCACCGGGGTGCTGGTCGGGCTCGCCCTCGGCGCCGGGCTGCTCGAGCTGGCCACGATGCTGCCGTACCTGGCGGCGATCGGGCTGCTCGGCGGGTCGGGCCTCTCGCCCGTGCAGCAGGGCGGCGTGCTGGCGGGCTACTGCCTGGTGATGGTGACCCCGGCGCTGCTCCTGCTGGCCCTGCGGCTGCTGGCCGCCCGGCAGGTGGAGCCGTTGCTGACGCGGGTGGGGTCGTGGCTGGAGCGCACGGGCGCCGAGACGACGGCGTGGGTCGTCGGCATCGCCGGGTTCCTGCTGGCGCGCGACGCGATCGGCCGGCTCCCGGCGCTGACCGGGTGGCTCGACGGCCTCGGGGTCGGCGTCTGATCCCGCCCCGGGTGGGGGAACGGAGCCGTCCGCGGCGCGTCGTGTGCGCCCCGCAGAGGCCGGGTAGGTGGCCGCCGACCTGCACGTTCCGAACCAGGGAGCTCCCATGACCACGCCCGAGACGACCACCCGTGACGCCGCCACCGGCCAGCGCGACATCAAGTCGCACGAGACCACCAGCTTCGCCGACCTCGGCAAGGAGATGTGGTCCTACCTCACCGGCAAGGGCGCGGCGATCAACTACGAGTTCGTCGACATGACCGTCGAGGTGCCGCGCGAGACCGGGCCGTCCGCGCCCCGGGCCACGTGGAAGCTCAACGGCACGCTGCGCATCACGACCGCCGAGAACGCCAGCCGGGGATGACCCCGGAGGACGACCGCCGGCTCGAGGTGACCGCCGACCTGCGCCTGGAGGTCGACGGCGTCCCCGTGCGGGTGGAGGCGTCCGGGTCGGAGATCTCGGTGACCTCCGACGACGTCCGGCGCCTGTTCGCCGCCGTCCGGGTGGCCGGCGGGGCCGCCACCCAGGGATCGCCCGGACGGACCGAGCTCGCCCGGGTGGCCGACACGCTTGCCGACCACGGGCTGACCGCGCGGCTCGACGGGCCGGCCGGCCGGGTGCTCAGCCTGGGGGCCGACGTCGACTCGGCGGCCGGCTCCGCCTTCCTGGGCACCCGGCGCGCACGGCTGCACCCCGCCGGGGCGGTGCGCAGCAGCGGGCCGGTGCCCGCGGCGGTCGCGGGACTGCTGGTGGTGCTGGCCGTGCTGGTCCGCCGCCGCCGGCGCTGATCCGGGCCGGCCCGCGTCGTGCGGGCCGGCCCGGTCCCTGCCCGGCGCGGTCCCTGCCCGGCGCGGGTGAGCGCCTCAGGCGGTGCGGGCGCCCTCCCACAGGTCGATGCCCGCGTCGACGGCGTGCTGGTCGATGCGGCGGAGCTCCTCGTCGGAGAACTGCAGGTTCTCCAGGGCCGCCACGTTCTGCTCGAGCTGGCCGACGCTGCTCGCGCCGATGAGAACGCTGGTGACCCGCTCGTCGCGCAGGGCCCAGGCCAGCGCCATCTGTGCGAGCGACTGACCGCGTTCCTGCGCCATGCCGTTGAGAGCGCGGACGTGCGTGATCGACTCCTCGGTCAGGAGGTCGGTCGACAGCGACTTGCCCTGGGTGGCGCGCGAGCCCGCGGGGATGCCGTCGAGGTACTTGTCGGTGAGCATCCCCTGCGCCAGCGGCGAGAAGGCGATGCAGCCGGCGCCGACGTCGGCGAGGGTGTCGAGCAGGCCCTCGGTCTCGACCCAGCGGTTGAGCATCGAGTAGCTGGGCTGGTGGATGAGCAGCGGCGTCCCGAGGTCGGCGAGGATCGCGGCGGCCTTCGCGGTGTCCTGCGGCGAGTACGACGAGATGCCGGCGTAGAGCGCCTTGCCCGACCGGACGGCGGTGTCGAGCGCGCCCATCGTCTCCTCGAGCGGCGTCGTCGGGTCGGGGCGGTGCGAGTAGAAGACGTCGACGTAGTCGAGGCCCATCCGGGTCAGCGACTGGTCGAGGCTCGCGAGCACGTACTTCCGCGACCCGCCGCCCTGGCCGTACGGGCCGGGCCACATGTCCCAGCCGGCCTTGGTGGAGAGCACGAGCTCGTCGCGGTAGGGGCGGAAGTCGTCGCGCAGGTGCCGGCCGAAGTTGGTCTCGGCGCTGCCGTAGGGCGGGCCGTAGTTGTTGGCCAGGTCGAAGTGGGTGATCCCGAGGTCGAACGCCCGACGCAGGATGGCGCGCTGGCGGTCGAGCGGGACGTCGTCGCCGAAGTTGTGCCAGAGGCCGAGGCTGACGGCCGGGAGGTCCAGCCCGCTGCGGCCGGTGCGGCGGTAGGTCATGGAGTCGTAGCGGTTCTCGGCGGCGGCATACGTCATGACGTCGATCCTGCCTCCCGCGTCTCCGGGCCGCGCCGGGTCACCAGGGCGGCGGCTGCGTGGTGGCGGTGAGGCCGCTGGGTGTGGTGACGGTGAGGGTGCCGTCGGGGGCGAGGGTGTGGGTCCAGCCGGCGGCTTGGTGCTTGCCGCGGTGGTGTCCGGTGCAGGAGCCGGTGAGGTTGGCCGCGCTGGTCGCGCCGAGGGGCCAGGGGGTGGCGTGGTCGAGTTCGCCCTTTCTCGGGACGGGTCGGCGGCAGCCGGGGAAGCGGCAGCGGCGGTCGCGGGCGCGGACGTGCCGGTCGAGGGCGGCACCGGGCCGGTGGCGGTCGGTCTCGCGCGGTGCGGGAAGGCCGGCGCTGGCGCGGGCGGCGCGGCGCAGCTCCGGCAGGTCGGTGAGGGCCAGGAGGGCGCCGGTGAGAGCGTCGGTGACCGCGATCCGGGGCCGGTCGGCGAGCCCGCCGCCGGCGGTGCGGTGCAGCAGGTCGGCCAGGTCCAGACGGGCGTCCTCGGTCGTGGCGGCCAGGGCGGTGACCGCGTCAGCCGCCGCGGTCACGCGGCCGGCCGGACCGTCCGCCCAGGCGCCCTCATCGCTCGCGTCGGCGCGCTCGGCGGTGGCCACCAGGCAGCGGGCGTGGCCGACCGCCTCCTGCGCGGCGAGCAGCGCGGAGCCGGCCGCGGTCACCGCGTCATCGGCGCGCGCCACCACCCGTCGGGCACGGGTTCTCGTGCCGGCGGGGTGCCGGGCCGGGGATCGGCCGGGTCGCCGAGGTCGAGGTCGGGCTCGGGGTCGTCCCACGGTGGTGACCACCCGGGCGGTGGCCAGGGAGTGTCGTCGAAGGCGGGGTCGAGGCCGGCGTAGAGCTCACCGGTGGCGACGCGGCGTTCGATCTGCGCCCACCAGGCGGCGTCGGCCTCCATCTCGGCGACGTGCTGGGCGATGGCGGCGTCGCTCAGGCCACGCAGCGGATCCTCGCCCTTGACGAGACTCACGCCGGCGGCGGAGCCGGAGGTGGCGGTGCCGGAGGTGGCGGTGCCGGAGGTGGCGGTGCCGGAGGTGGCGGTGCCGGAGGTGGCGGTGCCGGAGGTGGCGGTGCCGGAGGTCGTCGGCTCCGAGGGATCGGTGTCCTCGGCAGCGGTGTCCTCGGCGGCGGTCTCCTCGGTGACCGTGACGCGGACGCCGGCGAGGGCGGCGAGCAGGGCGCGCACGACCTCGGCGGGGACGACCTGGCCGTCGATCTCGCACGGCTGGTCCCCGCCCAGCAGCGCCCCGACCGGGGCGACCACGGTGAGCACCACCTGGACCGGGGACAGCCCGTTCTCCCCGGGCCGGAGCACCAGGTCGAGCAGCGCGTCGGCCATCTTCTGCCCGCGCGTGCGGCCGTCGTCGGGCAATGCGTCGGCGTAGGCACCGAGCGCGGCCATCAGCGCGGCGGCCTCGGGTGTCGTCAGCAGCGCGGAGACCACGGCCATCCCGTCGCAGCTGTCGGGGCGGCAGGACAGCCCGCGCCGCGTGACCGCCCGCGCCAGGTCGTCGGCCGCGGACCGGGCCTTCCGCTCGAGCACCTCGCGGCGGGCCTTGTCGCGCAGCTGCGCCGGCGTGCACACGGTGCCCCGGCGGCACGCCCACGCGAGCAGGTCCCGCTCCAGCGCGGCCCGCACGGCGTCGTCGGCGACCGGGGCGACGTGGTCGACCAGCGCGCTCACGTGACCGGCGTGCACCGCCCCGGTCTCCAGCGCGTCGAGGGTGGCCGGCAGCCGGTGCACCAGGGTGAGGGAGGTGGTCAGGAGGGACTCGGCCGCCGTCGCGGTCAGCGACAGCGCGATCGACAGTTCCTGGGTGGCCCACTCGCTCACCGAGCGCAGCAGCTCCGGCCGCACCGCCCACCGCTCGGCCGCCATCGCCCCCCGCGTCCCCTGCGGCCGATCGGCCGACGCCGGACGGGACAGCGCGAACGCCGCCACCGCCCGGTACCGCAGCGCCGACTGCCGCGACACCTCACGATCGGCGGCCTGCACCAGCCCCAGCGGCCCGGACGCCCACCCGACCGGCGGCGCGGGCGCCGCAGCGGGTAGGACCGTCGTCACGGGTTCGATCATACGTTCGAAGCAGATGGCGGACAAGGCCTGTGGACCGATGAAAGGCCAGGTCAGAGGGAGGACCGGCGCAACCGGACCCCGCCGTCCGGACCCGGACTCCCCTCGCCCATGCTGGCCCGGTACGGAACCGGACCGATCGGACAGGGGTGGGCATGGGCAGCGGCACCGTCGTCATCACGGGCGCCAGCGCGGGGCTCGGCGCGGAGATGGCGCGGCAGTTCGCCGCCCGCGGCTGGGACCTCGCCCTGTGCGCCCGCCGCACCGACCGGCTCGACGCCCTCGCCGGGGAGATCCGGGAGCGGACCGGCCGGCGCGTCGAGACCGCCGCCCTCGACGTCACCGACGCCGACGCCGTCCCCGCCGTCTTCCGGCGGTTCGACGAGGCGTTCGGCGGCCTCGACCGGGTTGTCGTCAATGCGGGCCTCGGCAAGGGCGCGCCGCTGGGGACCGGCCGTGCCGACGCCAACCGCGAGACCGCGATGACCAACTTCGTCGGCGCGCTGGCGCAGTGCGAGGCGGCGCTCGAGGTATTCCGCCGCCAGCAGCGCGGCCACCTCGTCCTCGTCAGCTCCATGTCGGCGCTGCGCGGGATGCGGAGGAGCATGACCACCTACGCCGCCACCAAGGCCGGCGTCGCCGCGCTGGCCGAGGGCCTGCGCTCCGAGCGCATCCCCGGCGTCGACGTCTCGGTCGTCTACCCCGGCTACATCCGCTCGGAGATGAACGAGCACGTGCAGCAGGCCACCCGCTTCATGGTCGACACCGGGACCGGCGTGCGCGCGATGGTCGAGGCGATCGAGGCGCGGAAGGCCAAGGCGTACGTGCCCGCCTGGCCGTGGGTGCCGATCGGGGTCGCGATGCGGGTCCTGCCCCTGTCGGTCGTCCGGCGGCTCACGTGAGCGGGGCCGCCGTGGACGCCCGTCCCGTCCGCGCCGAGGACGCCGTCGATGTCGACGCCGTCGCCGCGTGGCTGGCGCGGCACGCCGACCCGGAGCGCGCAGGCGTCGACCTCTCCGCCGTCCCCGAGGTGCGCCAGTTCGCAGGCGGCGTCTCCAACCTCACCTACCTGCTGCGCTACCCCGACGGCGACCTCGTGCTCCGCCGGCCGCCGCGCGGGCAGCACACCGGCACCGCGCACGACGTCGCCCGCGAGTACCGCATCCAGGAGGCGCTGGGCCGGGTGCTGCCGGCCGTGCCGCGCACGGTCGCGCTGTGCGAGGACACCGCCGTCGTCGGCACGCCGTTCTCCGTCGTCCGGCGGATCGAGGGGCCGATCCCCCGTCGCAGCCTGCCGCCCGGCGTCGACCTCGACCGCGACCAGGTCGCCGAGCTGTGCCGCAACGTCGTCGACCTGCTCGTCGACCTGCACCGGGTCGACGTCGACGCCGCCGGGCTGGCCGCCCTCGACCGCGGACCCGGCTACGTGCGCCGCCAGGTGGAGAACTGGACGGGCCGCTACGCGCGGGCCCGCACCCGCGACGTGCCCTCCTTCACGCGCGTGACGGCGTGGCTGGCCGCGCACCAGCCCGCCGACCGGCCGCACACCCTCGTGCACAACGACTTCCGCTTCGACAACGTCGTCCTCGACCCCGCCGACCCCACCCGCCCGGCCGGGCTGCTCGACTGGGAGCTCGCCACCGTCGGCGACCCGCTCATGGACCTCGCGAGCGCCCTCGGCTACTGGATCCAGGCCGACGACGGCCCGCTGGTGCGCCGGTTCAGCCGCCAGCCGACGACGCTGCCCGGGATGATGACCCGCGAGCAGGTCGTCGCCCACTACTGCGCGCGCACCGGCCAGCGGGTCACGAACGCCGAGTGGGCCTGGTACGAGGTGTTCGGGCTGTTCCGCGTCGCGGTCATCGCCCAGCAGGTCTACGCCCGCTACCGCGCCGGCCAGACGACGAACCCGGCGTTCCGCTCCTTCGGCGTCGCCGTCCGGCTGCTCGAGCTGCGCTGCCGCCGGGTCATCGCGCGGGCGGAGCGACTGACCCCCGACTGCGCGGCCGCGCAGGTGGGCAGCCCGCTGCTCACCCGGCGCCGGATCCGCCCGCGCCGGTGGACCCCGCCGAGGTTCACCGACCGCGGCCCCACCGCCCCGCTGCGCGTCGCCCGCCGGCTCGACCCCGGCGACACCGGCCCCGAGGACGTCGTCTTCGACGACGCCGGGCTGGCCGTCACCGGGCTGCGCGACGGCAGCGTCGTCCGCGTCGACGTGCGCACCG
The DNA here is from genome assembly GCF_054049975.1 of Geodermatophilus sp. SYSU D01119. Taxonomy (NCBI): domain Bacteria; kingdom Bacillati; phylum Actinomycetota; class Actinomycetes; order Geodermatophilales; family Geodermatophilaceae; genus Geodermatophilus; species Geodermatophilus sp. SYSU D01119. The sequence goes on from NZ_JBJGYL010000043.1 coordinate 26,838, forward strand.
GGGAGCGCACGGAGGTCGGCCGCACCGGCGGCCGGCCGCTCGGCGTCGAGCCCCTGCCCGACGGCGCCGTGCTGGTCTGCGACCACGACCGCGGGCTGCTGCGCGTCGCGCCCGACGGCGCGGTCGACGTGCTGGTCGGCGAGGTGGACGGCGAGCCGGTCACCTTCGCCAGCAACGTCGTCGCCGCACCCGACGGCACGGTCTGGTTCACGACGTCGACCAGCCGGTGGGACGTCGAGCACCACCTGGGCGACGTCTTCGAGCACTCGGCCACCGGCCGGCTGCTGCGCCGCGACCCCGACGGCACGGTGACGACGGTCCTCGACGGGCTCGGCTTCGCCAACGGCCTGGTCCGCGCGCCCGACGGCTCGCACCTGCTGGTCGCCGAGACCACCCGCTACCGGGTGCTGCGGCACTGGCTCACCGGCGAGCGGGCGGGCACCACCGAGCCCCTCGTGGAGAACCTGCCCGGCTTCCCCGACAACGCCTCCCTCGGCAGCGACGGGCTGCTGTGGGTGGCGATCGCCGCGCCGCGCAACGCGCTGCTCGACCGGCTGCTGCCGCTGCCGGGCGTGCTGCGGCTGGCGCTGTGGAACGTGCCGGAGCGCGTGCGGCCGAAGGCGACACCGATCGCCTGGGTGATGGCCTTCGACCCCGCCGACGGACGCCGCGTGCACGACCTGCGCGCCACCGACGCCGGGTACGGCTTCGTCACCGCGGTGGCCGAGCGCGACGGCACCGTCGTCGTCGCCGGGCTGCACGAGGACGACCTGGCGGTGCTCGACCGCTCCTAGCCTCTGACCGCGGCGACGAACTCCCGTGTGCCGCCGCGGCCCTCGGGCGTCAGCGGGTGGACGTGCACCGCGCCCTCGACGACGGTGACCTCGACCCGCGCTCCCTCGGCCGCGGCGCGCTCACGCAGCCGCCGCGACGGCGGGATCGGCCAGCGCCAGGTCGAGCCACGGGGCGATGAGCGCGACGAGCCGGGGCTGCGGCTCCCCGGTGCCGAGGAGGGTCTGCGCGAAGCCGAGCGCCAGCCCGCCCCCGGCCGAGTCGCCGGCCAGGACGACGACCCGCGCACCGGCGTCGGCCAGCCGCCCGGCCAGCGTCCAGTGCTGCGGCGCCGCCCCGGCCACGTACGCGCCGCCGTGCAGGTACAGGACGGCCCGCGTCGCGCCGCCGCGCGGGGTCACGGTGGTCACCGGAAGCCCTCGACGTCGCGGGTGTCCACCGCGTGCCGGGGGGGGGGGGGGGGGGGGGGGCGGCGCGGGCGGGCCCGGGGCGGGCCGCCGGGGGCGGGGCGCCGCGGGCGGGGGCCTGGGGGCCGTCGCGGT
>NZ_JBJGYL010000044.1:0-26406 GCF_054049975.1 Geodermatophilus sp. SYSU D01119
ACCGCGACCTGACAGATCGCGATATCAATCAACCAAAGGAATCCCACCCAGACCACCAAAGGCCCGGGACGGGGTATTACTTGGCACTGACTTTCGGCACGCTGTTGAGTTCTCAAGGAGCGGACGCGCTCGTACCCCGGCCTTTTCGGCCTTCGTTCGAGGCGGTGTCCTCACTGTACACCGGCTCCGCAGCGGGCTGGCCTCGGGGGCCTTCCCGGCGGTTTCCCTGGCCTTGCGGCCCGGTCCGTTCTCGCTCGGTGCAGGGAGAACATTACACGGCCTCTAAGGGGTCGTGCAGGGGGGGTCCCCGTGTCGCTCGCCACGCTGCCGGCGGGCGGGCGAACGGGAGGTGCAACGACGCGTACCGCGCCCGTCTTCCCGGCCCCGGCCCTGCTGCTGGACGCCCGCGTCAGGCCACGCCGGCGGGACGGAACTGCACGCTCACCCGGGGCCCCACCGGCCGCGTCGTCTTGGGGATGCAGTGTTCCCACGTGCGCTGGCACGAGCCGCCCATGACCACCAGGTCGCCGTGCCCCAACGGGAAGCGCAGGGTCTCGCCGCCCCCGCCCCCGCCCCCGCCCGCCGGACGCAGCAGCAGCGGCCGCGGCGACCCGAAGGAGACGATCGCGACCATCGTGTCCTGCGTGCGGCTGCGTCCCAGCCGGTCGCCGTGCCAGGCGACGCTGTCCCGCCCGTCGCGGTAGAGACACATGCCGGCGGTGACGAACGGCTCGCCGAGCTCGGGTGCGTAGTGCGCGTCGAGGGCGGCGCGGGCGTCGGTGAGCAGCGGGTGCGGCAGCGTCTCCCCGCGGCCGTACCAGCGCAGCAGCCGCGGGACCGCGACCTCGCGGTCGTACATCTGCCGGCGGTCGGCCCGCCAGCCGATGTCGCCGAGCAGGACGTCGAGGACCTCGTCCGAGCCGGCGACCCAGCCGGGGAGGTGGTCGACCCACGCCCCGCGGCCGAGCACGTGCCGCCGCACCCGGCCCCGGAGCGGGGTGAGCGCCGCCTCCTCGGCGACGTCGAACATCGACGGCTGGTGCGCGAGCGTCATGCCGAGCAGGCTAGCGCCGTTCGAACGTGTGTACGAGCCCCTACGCCGCCAGTGCGAGCGCGAAGGGCAGTACGCGGGACGCCCCGGCCAGCCGGAGCTCCCGGCCGGCGACGGTCATCGTCCAGCGCGAGTCCGCCAGGTCGTCGACGAGCAGCACCGGCACGGGCCCCAGCTCAGCCAGCCGCGACCGCAGCTCCGGTCCGACGACGATGCGCTGCCAGACCCCGGCCAGCCGGAAGGCGCTGTTCCCGCCCGGGCCACCCGTGGGACCGCCGTGCGCGAGCGACAGCTCCCCGAGGTAGGGCAGCCGCCCCACCCGGGCCAGGCCCTGGGCCACCCCGGACACCAGCCGCGGACGCCGGCGCGACGGGACGGCGACCACGGCGGCCGGGCGCTCGGCCCAGTCCCAGGCGCCGAGAACGCGGGCGCAGGCGCGGAGCAGCTCGTCGTCGGGCGGGACGTCGGACACCGAACGCTGCACCGGGACGTCGAAGGCGGCGTCCGGGTCCTCCTCGATCCCCGGCGCCTCGAGGTCGAGGGTCGCCGTGCCGCCCACGCCGTCGTCGCCGAGGAGCGTGCGCAGCTTCTGCCCCCAGCCGAGGTCGGTGAGCCGGGCGACGGCGCGGCCGGGGTCGAGCAGCTCGCCGGCGGCGATCTTGCCCTTCACCTCGACGCCGAGCCGGTCGGCGCCGGTGGGCCACTGAGCCCGCGGGGTCAGCTCCACGCCGGGGCGGTCCAGCGCCGCCGAGGCGGCCTCCGCGGCGCCCTCCGGGACGTCGGTGGGGTACCAGGGGCCGGCGCAGACGTCGCAGCGGCCGCACGGGGCGGCGGTCGGGTCGTCGAGCGCCTCCTGGAGGAATGCCATCCGGCAGCGCGCCTCGTCGACCGGCTTCGCGTAGGTGATCATCGCCCGCTGCTCGGCCTCCCGGGTGCGGGCCACGCGGCCGTAGCGGTCGGCGTCGTAGACCCAGGGGCGGCCGGTGGACCGCCAGCCGCCCTGCACGCGCTCCACCGCGCCGTCGACGGCGAGCACCTTGAGCAGCAGCTCGAGCCGGGAGCGGCGGACGTCGGCCACCGTCTCCAGCCGGGCCACCGACCACGCCTTCCCGTCGGCCATCGCCGACAGCACCGCCGCGGCGTGGTCCTCCCGCGGCATGGAGGAGGTGGCGAACCACTGCCAGATGGCGAGGTCCTCGGGGCCGGGCAGGAGCAGCACGTCGGCGTGCTCGACCGCGCGGCCGGCGCGGCCCACCTGCTGGTAGTAGCTGACCGGCGACGACGGCGCCCCGAGGTGGACGACGAACCCGAGGTCCGGCTTGTCGAAGCCCATGCCGAGCGCCGAGGTGGCCACCAGCGCCTTGACGCGGTTCTCCCGCAGCGCCTCCTCGGCCTCCTTGCGGTCGGCGTCGTCGAGGCGGCCGGTGTAGGCGCGCACGTCGTGCCCGGCGTCGCGCAGCAGCCCCGCCGTCTCCTCGGCCGCGGCGACGGTGAGCGTGTAGACGATGCCGCTGCCCGGCAGGTCGCCGATGTGGGCGGCCAGCCACGCCAGGCGGGCGCGGTCGGTGGGCAGCCGCAGCACGCCGAGGCGCAGCGAGTCGCGCGCGAGGGGGCCGCGGACCGTCGTCACCCCGACGCCACCGGCGCCGAGCTGCTCGGCGACGTCGGCGACCACCCGCTCGTTCGCCGTCGCCGTGGTGGCGAGGACGGGGGTGCCCGCCGGGAGCGTGCCCAGCAGGTCGCGGATGCGGCGGTAGTCGGGCCGGAAGTCGTGGCCCCAGTCGGACACGCAGTGCGCCTCGTCGACGACGAGCAGGCCGCAGCGGGCGACCAGGCCGGGCAGCTGCTCCTCGCGGAAGCGCGGGTTGGTCAGCCGCTCCGGGGAGACGAGCAGGACGTCGACCTCGTCGGCGGCCAGGCGCGCGGCGACGTCGTCCCACTCGGTGGCGTTGGCGCTGGAGATCTCCACGGCGCGGATGCCGGCGCGGGCGGCGGCGGTCACCTGGTCGCGCATCAGCGCGAGCAGCGGGCTGACCAGCAGGGTGGGGCCGGCGCCGCGGCGGCGCAGGAGCGCGGTGGAGACGAAGTAGACCGCCGACTTGCCCCAGCCCGTGCGCTGCACGACCAGCGCCCGCTCGGAGCGCTCGACCAGCGCGGCGACGGCGGCGTCCTGACCCTCGCGGAACACCGCGTCGGGCCGGCCGGTGAGTTCCCGGAGGACGTCGAGGGCCTCGGTGGCGAGGTCGGCGGACGGCGCGGCGGAGCTCATGGCACCCGACAGTAGGTGCGTCCCCCGACAGCGGGACCGTGTGAGCGCGACCCGGGGACGGCGGGCAGGATGGGGACGATGCGACCGCCGGACAACCACGTGCACACCGGGTGGTCGTGGGACACCCCGAGCTCGGTCACGATGGCCCGCGCGTGCGAGCGGGCGGTCGCCCAGGGACTGCCCGCGATCGCCTTCACCGAGCACCTCGACTTCACCGTCTGGGGTCCCGACGACCGCGCCACCACCCTCGGCCTGGTCGACCGGCACGCCTCGCGGCACGAGCCGATCGACACCGAGGGCTACTGGGCCGAGCTCACCGAGGTGCGCGAGCGGTTCCCCGAGCTGCGGATCTGGTCCGGCGTCGAGGCCGGCGAGCCGCACCTGTTCGCCTCGAGCGTCGCGGCGCACCTGGAGGACGCGCCCGTCGACCGGGTCCTCGGGTCGCTGCACTCGCTCTCCGACGGCGACCGGCTCCACGGCGTCGGCCAGCTGCTCCACGCCGACCCGGACGCCACGATGCGCCGCTACCTCGGCGAGATCGTCGACATGGTGGAGAGCAGCGACGTCTTCCAGGTCCTCGCCCACGTCGACTTCCCGCGCCGCTACTGGCCTGGCGGGTCGCACCGGTTCGTGGAGAAGGACTACGAGGAGGAGTACCGAGCGGTGTTCCGGGCGCTGGCCGGCACCGGGCGGGCGCTGGAGGTCAACACCAGCAGCCCGCTCGCCTCGGCCGACCAGGTGCGCTGGTTCCGCGAGGAGGGCGGCGAGGCGGTGAGCTTCGGCAGCGACGCCCACCAGCCCGGCGCGGTCGGGCAGCGCTTCGACCTCGCCGTCGACGTCGTGGAGGCCGCCGGGTTCCGGCCCGGGCGGGACCGCTTCGACTTCTGGCGCCGCTGAGGCTCAGCCGGCCATCCGGTCGAGGGCGTCGCGCCACACCCGTCGCAGCCCGAGCGGGGCGAGCAGCCCCTGGGCCAGCAGCACGGCCCGGCCGCGCAGTCCCCGGCCGCCGGAGTGGTGCATGACGACGTCGACGCGGCTGCCGCCGCCGTCGCGCGGGGTGATCCGGATGTCGCCGGTACCGCGGTCGCAGTGGTCGCTGTCGAGCAGCGTCCAGGTGACGCGGTCCGGGTCGGGCCACTCGTAGCGCAGCAGCACCCAGAACGGCACGCCGGCGCTGCCCTCGCGGACGACCGCCCACCCCTCGCCGGCCTCACGGACCTCGTACTTCGCCGGGTCCAGCGTCTTCGACCAGACCTCCAGCCGCCGGTCGCCGACGTCGGTGAACGCCTCGCGGACCTGCGCCGGGGTGGCGCGGGTGTCGAAGCCGAAGTGGACGCGCATCGCCGACTCCCTCCGGGCGGCCCCCGCTCCTCCGGGGATCGTCCCGCACCGGGGTGTCCCGCGGGAGGTGCCCGCTCCCGGCAGGTACTTCACCGCTAAGAGAAACGCCGCTAGGGTCGCCGGGGTGACGTCCCGCCGCGTGGTGATCGCCCTCGGGGGCAACGCCATGACCGGGCCCGACGGCTCGGCCACCCCGGAGGCCCAGCGCACCGCCATCCGCGAGGCGGCCGGCCACGTCGCCGAGGTGGTGGCCGCGGGCGTCGAGGTGGTGCTCACCCACGGCAACGGCCCGCAGGTGGGCAACCTGCTGGTCAAGAACGAGCTCGCGGCGCACGTCGTGCCGCCCGTGCCGCTGGACTGGAACGTCGCGCAGACGCAGGCGACCATCGCCTTCACCGTCGCCGACGAGCTCGACGCCGCCCTGGCCGCCCGCGGTCTGCCGCAGCGCACCGCCGGGCTGGTCACCCGCACCCTGGTCGACGCCGCCGACCCGCACTTCGCCGAGCCGTCGAAGCCGGTGGGCCGCTTCCTGCCGCGCGAGGAGGCCGAGCGGTTCCTCGCCCTCGGCCAGGTCTGGGAGGACCGCGGCCCGCGGGGCTGGCGCCGGGTGGTCGCCTCGCCCGAGCCGCGCGCGGTCGTCGACTCCCCCGCGATCCACGCGCTCGCCGCGGCCGGCTTCGTCGTCGTCTGTGCCGGAGGCGGGGGCATCCCGGTGACCGACGACGGCGGGGACGGCGCCGCGCTGCGCGGTGTCGAGGCCGTGATCGACAAGGACCTCACCGCCGCCGTCCTGGCCCGCGACCTCGACGCCGACACCCTGGTGATCGCCACGGACGTCGCGAACGTGATGGTCGACTTCGGCACGCCGGCGCAGCGCCCGCTCGGGCGGGTCACCGTGGCCGAGCTGCGCGCACACGCCGCCGACGGCCAGTTCGCCCGGGGCTCGATGGGTCCGAAGGTCGAGGCCGTGCTCCGCTTCGTCGAGGCGGGCGGCGAGCGCGCCGTCGTCACCTCGCTCGAGAACATCGCCGACGCCGTCACCGGCGACGCCGTCGGCACCGTCCTGACCGCTGCGTAGAGAAGCAGAAGGACCCTCCTGCCCCCCACCGCTCGCACGCTCGCGGCGGGACCCTGCAGGAGGGCCGAAACCCGACAACGAAGGAGTAGTGGTCCTGTGCCCGCACCGATCGAGGTCCGCAAGGTCCCGCTGCACAACGTGAGCGACGCCAGCGAGCTGGCCAAGCTCATCGACGACGGCGTCATGGAGGCCGACCGGGTCGTCGCCGTGATCGGCAAGACCGAGGGCAACGGCGGCGTCAACGACTACACCCGGATCATCGCCGACCGCGCCTTCCGCGAGGTGCTGCTGGAGAAGGGCACCCGGTCGAAGGAGGAGGTCGCCGAGATCCCGATCGTGTGGTCCGGCGGCACCGACGGCGTCATCAGCCCGCACGCCACGATCTTCGCCACGCTGCCCGAGGACGCCGTCGAGAAGACCGACGAGCCGCGGCTGACCGTCGGCTACGCGATGAGCGACGTGCTGCTGCCCGAGGACATCGGCCGCATCTCGATGGTGGAGAAGGTCGCCGAGGGCGTGCGCCGCGCGATGGAGGCCGCCGGGATCACCGACCCCGCCGACGTCCACTACGTGCAGACCAAGACGCCGCTGCTGACCATCGAGACGATCCGCGACGCGAAGAACCGCGGCAAGGACACGTACTACGACGAGCCGCACGGCTCGATGGACCTGTCCAACGGCACCACGGCGCTGGGCATCGCGGTGGCGCTCGGCGAGATCGAGATGCCGAAGCAGGAGCAGGTCATGCGCGACCTGTCGCTGTTCAGCGCCGTCGCCTCCTGCTCGTCGGGCGTGGAGCTCGACCGGGCGCAGATCGTCGTCGTCGGCAACGCCCGCGGCCACGGCGGGAAGTACCGCATCGGCCACTCGGTGATGAAGGACGCCCTCGACCAGGACGGCATCTGGGACGCCATCCGCCAGGCCGGGCTCGAGCTGCCCGAGCGCCCGCACGTCAGCGACCTCGGCGGCCGGCTGGTCAACGTCTTCCTCAAGTGCGAGGCCGACCCGACCGGCTACGTCCGCGGCCGGCGCAACGCGATGCTCGACGACTCCGACGTCTTCTGGCACCGCCAGATCAAGGCGACCGTCGGCGGCGTCGCGGCGTCGGTGACCGGCGACCCGGCGGTGTTCGTGTCGGTGGCCGCGGTGCACCAGGGCCCCTCCGGCGGCGGCCCGGTCGCGGCGATCGTCGAGGCCTGACCCCGGCGGACCTGTCCGGGCCCCGAGCGGGGGCCCGGGCAGGTCCCGTCTCAGGGCAGGATCGCGTCGACGTAGCCGCCGTCGACGCGCAGCGCGCCGCCCGTCGTGGCCGAGGCCAGCGGCGAGGCCAGGTAGACGCACATGTTCGCGATCTCCTCGGGCTCGATGAGCCGCTGCAGCAGCGACGCCGGCCGGTGCTCGCGCATGAACGTCCGCTGCGCCTGGTCCCAGGGCAGGTCCCGGTCGACCAGCGAGTACACGAAGTCCTCGACGCCGCCGGTGTGCGTGGGCCCGGCGATCACCGAGTTGACCGTCACGCCCGACCCCGCGGCCTCCTTGGCGAACCCGCGCGAGACCGCCAGCAGCGCCGTCTTCGAGACGCCGTAGTGGACCATCTCCGCCGGGATGGCGACCGCCGAGTCGCTGGCGATGTACTGCACCCGGCCCCAGCCGCGCTCGCGCATCCCGGGCAGGTACGCGCGGGTGAGCCGGACGGCGGTGAGCACGTTGGTCTCGAAGTAGCGGCGCCACTCGTCGTCGGTGATCTCCAGCGCCGGCCGGGCGCCGAAGATCCCCAGGTTGTTGACCAGCACGTCGGCGTCGGGGACCGCCTCGAGCAGGGCCGCCGTCCCCTCGTCGGTGGTCACGTCGCCGGCGACCGTGCGCACCTCGCCGTCGACCCCCGCCGCGGCCTCCGCCAGCTTCGCGGGGTCGCGGCCGGTGAGGACGACGGCGGCGCCGGCCCGGGCGAGGCCGGTGGCGATGGCCAGGCCGATGCCCTGGGACGAGCCGGTGACGACGGCGGTGCGGCCGGTGAGGTCGATGCGCACGGGACTCCTCGGATCTCGTAGTGGACACGCGCGATCTGCGCGCGGTACGGGTCGAACAGCTCCCGGCGGATGCCCTCGTGTTCCTCGTCGGGGTCGTGTTCTCGTCGGGCTCGTGGACCCGGTGGGCGTCGGACCGGCCGGCTCGATCCCCGGGGACGGCTACCCGGCGACGAGGTCGCGGACCACGCGACCGTCCTCGGCCGCGCGGGAGATCCGGGCGATCGGGCGGCCCCCGTAGGTTGGGCCGATCACGGGGAGACGGCGGTCGGAGGCGCGGGTGGACGGGGTGCTCCGGGCACACGGCCTGCCCGCGCTGTTCCTGGTGGCGCCGACCGTGCTCGACGTCGCGCTCGGGCCGGAGCGCGTGGTCCTCGGTCTCCTCGCCGCGTCCCCGCTGGTGGCCGCCACGCTGAACGGCCGCCGGGCGACCGCGGCCTACGGCGTCCTCGCGGTCCTCGGCGCGGCCCTGCTCGGGGTCTACGACAGCCAGTACGAGGCGGACGTGCTGTCCGCGCAGCTGGTCCGGCTCGTCCTGGTCGCCGCCGCCGGTGTGGTCGCCGTCAGCGCCTGCACCCTGCGCGTCCACCGCGAGGCGGCGCTGCAGCGGCTGAGCGCCGAGGCCGCGGCGGCCCGGGCGTCCCTGGCGCTCGGCGAGACGCTGCAGCGGCACCTGCTGGGCCCGCCGCCCGTCGTCCCCGGGCTGGGGTCGGCGGCGCGCTACCTGCCCGCGCTGCGGGGCACCCGCGTGGGCGGGGACTGGTACGACGCCTTCCCCGCGGCCGGCGGGGGCACCGTGCTGGTGATCGGCGACGTCGCCGGGCACGACCCGGAGGCCGCGGCCGCGATGGCCGAGGTGCGCGGGATGCTGCGGGCGGTGGCCGTGGACGCCGCCTCCCCGGCGGGGCTGCTGGGCGCCCTGGACCGGGTGATGGCCCACCCGGCGGCGCCCGCGATGGTGACCGCCGTCGTGGCCACGGTCGAGCCGGCCGCGGACGGCGCGCGGCTGCGCTGGTCGAACGCGGGGCACCCGCCCCCGGCGCTGGTGCGGGCCGACGGGACGGTGCACCTGCTGGAGCGGGCCCCGGAGCGGGCGCTCGGCGTGGCCCCCGGTGCACCGCGGACCGACGGCGAGCTGCTGCTCGGCCCCGGCGACACGCTGCTGCTCTACACCGACGGACTGGTGGAGCGGCGGGGCGGCTCGCTCGACGACGGCAACGCCTGGCTCGTGGCCGAGCTCGGCCGGCACGCCTCGGGGCCCCTGGACGAGCTGTGCGACCGGCTGCTCGCCGGCGTCGGCGGTGCCGCCCGGCACGACGACGTCGCGCTGCTCGCCGTGCGCGTGCCCGGGCCGGGATCGCCGGCCCGGGCGCGCGGCGCGGTCAGGCGGTGACCGTCTCCAGCGTCACCGGCACGTTGCCGCGGGTGGCGTCGGAGGAGGGGCACACCTGGTGGGCGGCCTCGGGCCGCCCGGCGCTGGACCGTGCTGCGCGACGGCGCGACGGCGCGACGGTCGCGGGCTACCTCGACGGCGGACCCGCGGGCTCCGCGACGCTCACCGCGGGCGTGCGCGACCTGCTCTCAGAGCGCCCGTAGGTACCGCGGCGGGACGGCGTCGACCAGCCAGACGCCGTTGGCCGAGCGGGTGAAGACCGCGCCGTCGCGGGCCATCCCCGCCGCGTCCACCGCGAGGACGGCGGCCCGCCCGCGGCGCTCGCCGACCGTGCGGGCGGTCGCCTCGTCGGCGCTGAGGTGCACCGCGTGCCGCCGGCCCGGACGCAGCCCCTCGGCGAGGACGGCGGGCAGCACGCGCACCGGCGTGCCGTGGAAGAGGACGGCGGGCGGCGGCTGCGCCGCGTAGCCCAGCTCCACCGGGACGCTGTGGCCCTGGCTGGCGCGGATCCGGGTGCCGGTGTCGTCGAGGGCGAACCGCTGCTTGTCGTTGGCGGCCACGACGGCGTCGAGGTCGGCGCGCGACAGCGGCATCCCGTGCGCGGCGAGGGCGGCCAGCAGGGCGCCGACGTCGGCCCACCCGGCGCCGTCGAGGGTGAGCCCGACGCTGTCGGGGCGGTGCCGCAGCACGAACGACAGCCGCTTGCTCACCCGGACGACGTCCCCCCGTTGCACGCGGCCAGCCTCGCCGGTCGGCCGGGAGGGCCGCCACCCGTTAGCGTCGGGCCGGCAGAACGGAGGGTGTGGGTGATCGACAAGCGGGTCGCGTCCCTGGCCGAGGCCGTCGCGGGCATCCCGGACGGCGCCACGGTCCTGGTGGGCGGGTTCGGCGCGTCCGGCGTGCCGGTGGAGCTGGTGCACGCGCTGCTCGACCAGGGGACCACCGACCTCACCGTGGTCACCAACAACGCCGGGTCCGGCGAGACCGACGTCGCCGCACTGCTGCGCGAGCGCCGGGTGCGCAAGATCGTCTGCTCCTACCCGCGCTCCACCGGGTCGGTGTGGTTCGAGGAGCGGTGGCGGGCCGGCGAGGTCGAGCTGGAGTTGGTCCCGCAGGGCACGCTGAGCGAGCGGATGCGCGCCGCGGCCGCTGGCCTCGGCGGGTTCTTCACCCCGACCGGCGCCGACACCCGGCTCGCCGAGGGCAAGGAGGTGCGCGTGATCGACGGCCGGCGGCACGTGTTCGAGGAGCCCCTGCCCGGCGACGTCGCCCTGGTCAAGGCCGCGCGGGCCGACCGCTGGGGCAACCTCGTCTACCGCACCGCGGCGCGGAACTTCGGCCCCACGATGGCCGCCGCGGCCGCGCTCACCGTCGTGCAGGTCGACGAGTTCGTGGAGCTCGGCGAGCTCGATCCCGAGGTGGTCGTGACGCCGGGCATCTTCGTCGACCGCGTCGTCCGGGTGGGTGCGGCGTGAGCCCCGACGCGCGTCTCGACATGCGGGCGGTCGCCCGGCGGGTGGCCCGCGACATCCCCGACGGCTCCTACGTCAACCTCGGCATCGGGCTGCCGACGCTCGTTGCCGACTGCGTGGGCAGCCACAAGGAGATCGTCTACCACTCGGAGAACGGCATCCTCGGCATGGGCCCGGCGCCGGCGCCCGGCGAGGAGGACCCCGAGCTCATCAACGCCGGCAAGCAGCCGGTGACCCTGCTGCCCGGCGGCGCCTTCTTCCACCACACCGACGCCTTCCTCATGATGCGCGGCGGCCACGTGGACCTGACCGTGCTCGGCGCCTTCCAGGTGTCGGAGACCGGCGACCTGGCCAACTGGGCCACCGACGACGCCTCGCACCCGCCGGCCGTGGGCGGGGCGATGGACCTCGCCGTCGGCGCCCGGCGGGTGCTGGTCATGACGTCGCACACGACGAAGGCCGGCGAGCCGAAGCTGGTGCAGCGCTGCAGCTACCCGCTGACCGCGGCCGGCGTCGTCGACCGGGTCTTCACCGACCTCGCCGTCCTCGACGTGACCCCCGAGGGCTTCCGCGTCCGCGAGATGGTGGCCGGCCTCGACCCCGACGACCTGCAGGGCGCGACGGCGGCGCGGCTGACCTTCGCCGACGACCTCGCGGTGCTCGACCCGTCCTGACCCGGCGGGCCTCCCTTGCGGACGGTGGCGATCCGCCTACGGTGCGTGGCATGTCGTTCCTGTCGCGGCTGCGCGGCGAGCCCCGCGAGGTGCCGCCGCTGCCCTACCCGTCCGACTCGCCCGAGGGCCTGGCCGCCCGGTGGGTGCAGTGGGTGGCCTCCGCCGGCACCGAGCGCGACCCGATCGAGGACACCACCGGCGAGCACGCGGGCCACAACCAGCCCGACGACGTCTTCTTCCTCGCCGGGTCCTACGGGAAGGTCCTGCACCGGCGCTGCGTCGTGCCCGGCGGCCGCGACCTGTTCCTGCCGGTCTTCAACTACTGGAACAGCCCGGCCGTCGGCCCGCCGGAGCGGGCCGGCGACGCGTGGGGCGCGCTGACGCTCGACGGCGTCGACCTCGAGCCGCTGGAGATCACGACCCCGGTGCCCTTCGTCGTCGCGGGCGCCCTGCTCAACCCGGTCACCTTCCGGCGCAAGCCGATCCCGGTGACCGTGTGGGGCCTGTGGGCGCGCGTCCCGGCGCCGGCCCCTGGCACGCACCACCTGCGCGTGGTCGCCGGCGACGGGCACGCGTTCCGGCTCGACGTGGGCTACCAGCTCGAGGTCGCGCCGGTCGGGGCCATCCGCAGCTCCTGACCGGCGCGACCCGGGACCCCGCTCAGCGGGAGTAGTACTCCACGACCAGCTGCTCCTCGCAGATCACCGGCACCTCGTCGCGGGCGGGCACCCGCTCGACCCGCGCGGTGAGATCGGCGAGGCGCACCTCGAGGTAGGCCGGCGGCTGCGCGTGCGCGCCGGAGGCGGCCACCTGGAAGGGCTCCTTGGTGCGCGAGCGCTCGGCGATGGAGATCCAGTCGCCCGGGCGCAGCCGGTAGGACGGGCGGTCGACCCGGCGGCCGTTGACCAGCACGTGCTGGTGGGTGACGAACTGGCGGGCCTGGTAGATGGTGCGCGCGAAACCGGCCCGCAGCACCGTGGCGTCCAGGCGCGACTCGAGGTCCTGGATGAGCGCCTCGCCGGTCTTGCCGCCGGTGCGCCGGGCACGGTCGAACGCGCGGCGCAGCTGGGTCTCGCTGACGTCGTACTGCGCCCGCAGCCGCTGCTTCTCCAGCAGCCGCGTGGAGTAGTCGCTCTGCTGCTTGCGCTTGCGGCCGTGCTCACCCGGCGGGTACGGACGCCGCTCGAAGTAGCTGACCGCCTTGGGCGTCAGGGCCAGGCCGAGGCGGCGGCTGAGGCGGACCTTCGGGCGCGGGGTGTTCACACGGACCTCCAGAGTTAGGTTAGGTTCACCTTACCCACACGCCGAGACCCGAGGTGAGCGATGACCGTCCCCCGCACCGGCCCGGGCACCACCGGCATCCCGCAGCCACCACCGGCCGAGCGCGCCCGCACCGTGGCCGCCCGCCCGTCGGCCGCGTTGCACGCGGTGGGGCTCGGCGCGGTCGAGCTGTCTCTGGCCGCGACGACGGCGTCCGGGCAGGTGTACGCCGTCGTCCCCGCCGCCGGGCGGCTGGCGACGGCGCTGCGCGGGTCCCCGCTCGGCGACCTGCCGGCGCGGCTGACCGTCACCGACCGGTCGCCGTTCCCGGTGCAGCACCCGGTGCGCGGGCAGGTGGAGCTCTCGGGGTGGCTGACGCCCGTGCACCCGGCCGGCGTCCAGCCGGCGCTGCTCGACCTGGCCGACGTCCGCCCCTCCGACGCACTGCTCGACGTCGGCCTGCGCGCGCTGCTCGTGCGCCTCGACCTCGCCGAGGTGGTGCTCACCGACGGCGGCGCGACCACCGAGGTGGACCCCGACGACTTCGCGGCCGCCCGCCCCGACCCGGTCGGCGCGGCGGAGACCGGCCTCGCCGCCGAGCACGGCGCGGCGCTGACCCGGCTGCTGGCCCGGGTGCAGGCGTGGGCCGGCCCGCGCGACGACGTCCGGTTGCTCGGCCTCGACCGGCACGGCGTGCGCTTCCGCGTCGAGGCCCGCCGCTCCTGCTACGACCTGCGGGTGCCGTTCCGCGAGCCGGTGGGCGGCGGGTCGGGCCTGGGCGCGGCACTCGACGTCCTGCTCACCTGCGGCCCGGCCTGACACCCGAGATCTGCACACTCGGGGCTCGCGACGGCGTGAGGACCCCGAGTGTGCAGATCTCGCGGGGCTCTCAGGCGGCGGCGCGGGCCTCCTGCGCGAGCGCGGCCAGCGCGCCCTCGAAGCACTCGCGTGGCGGCTGCACGAGCCCGGCGCCCACCTGACCGGTGCCGGCCACCCGCCCGGCCATGCCGGTGTTGATCTGCGGCAGCCAGCCGGTGCGCGCCACCGCGAGCACGTCGATGCCGGTCGGGGCGCCGCGGAAGCCCAGGATCGGGATGGCCATCGCCGGGTTCTCGGCCAGGGTGAGCTGGTACATCCGCTCGGTGGTGGCCAGGGCGTCGGGCACGGTGCCGCCGACGAACCGCACGATCGCCGGGGCCGCGGCCATGGAGAACCCGCCGACACCGTAGGTCTCCATGATCGCGGAGTCGCCGATGTCGGGGTTGGCGTCCTCGGGGCCGTAATCGCCGAGGAACAGGCCGACGGGCGTCTGCGCGGGGCCGGTGAACCAGCGGTCGCCGGTGCCGGCGGTCTGCACGCCGAACTCGGTGCCGTTGCGTGCCATGACGGTGACCAGCGTCGAGCCCGGGACGTCGCGGGCGGCTTCCATCGCGAGCTTCGCCGTCGGCATGCCGAGGTTGAGGAAGAAGTGCTCGTTGCCGCCGATGAAGCGCAGCGCGGCGGCGACGTCGTCGGACGGCGCGTCCAGCGCGGCCAGCGCCGGCGACAGCTCGCGAAGGGTCATCAGCGAGCCCGCGCGGTTGCGGTTGTGCCCCTCGTCGCCCATCTGCAGCATCTGCGCGAGCACGGCCTTGACGTCGAGCGGCTCGGCCATCGAGCGGACCGCGCGGGCCAGCAGCGGGCCGAGGACGTCGCGCATCCAGGCGAGCCGGGTGAGCACCTCCTCGTTGAAGGCGCCCATCCGCAGCACCTTGCCCAGGCCCTCGTTGAGGTTGCAGTAGGCCCGGCCGCCGTTGACCGGGTCCTCCAGGCACCACGCCCACATCGACGGCGAGGTGACTCCCGCCATCGGCCCGACGGCGGAGCGGTGGTGGCACGGCTCCAGCTCCACACCGCCGGACGCGAGCAGGGCCTCGGCCTCCTCGACCGTCGACGCCCAGCCCTCGAACAGGCACGCGCCGATGAGCGCCCCGCGCATGGGGCCCGACGCCGCCTCCCAGGTCAGCGGCGGGCCGGAGTGCAGCAGCGTGCGCCCCTCCAGGCCGAGCACCTCGCGCGCCGGGCGGACGTCGACCAGCACCGACCCGGCGGCGAGCACCCGCTCGACCGCCGTCCGGTTGGCCGCGGCGCGGCGCGGGTCGAGCGCCAGCGCGGTGAGGTCGGCGGCGTCGCCGAGGCCGGGCGGGCGCCAGTCGACGTCGGCCACGGACACGCCCTGGGCGCGCAGCGCGCCGGAGAAGACGTCGACACCGGCGGCGACGACGGCCGGCGGGCCGTCGAGCAGTCCTCCGAGCACTCCGGACGAGGTCACAGCGAGGCTCCCAGCAGGTCGAGGGCGTACCGCGTGGCCGCGGCGTTGGAGGCGAAGACGGCGGCGCCGGCCGCGGCGAGGGCGTCGGCCTGGCGGCTCCAGCCCTGCGGGTCGGCCTCGGTACCGACCAGCGCGACGACCACCGGCAGCTGGGTCCGCGCGCGGGCGGCGGTGAGCGCGGGGACGAGGGCGGCGGCCGGGTCGGCGTCGGCGCCGTACCCGAGGACGACGTCGAGCAGCAGCACGGCGGGCTCGCCCGAGGCGGCCAGCCGCTCGATCGCCTCCAGCCGCAGCGTCGGGTCGATCATCGGGTGCGCGCGGCCGACGGTGAGCGCGTCGTCGCCGAAGTCGATGACGACGGAGCCGCGGGCGGACAGGTCCGTCCCGAGGTCGAGCTCGGGCCGCAGCGGGGTGTTGGAGCGGACGTCGCCGAGCACCGGCGCGGCGATGAGCATCGCCTCGTCGGCCAGCGTGCCGCCGGAGTAGAGGCCCTTGAGCACCGCGCCGGGCAGCGCGGCCTCGGCCGGCCCGGGCCGCGAGGGCCAGACCGGGACGTCGAGGCCCATGTCGCCGAGCAGCGCCTCGACGGCGGCGGTGAGGTCGGGCGTCTCCGGCGAGAGGGCCGCCGAGCGCACCGGCGTCGACAGCCCCGCCGACACCCGCCCGACCTCCGCGGCCACCGACGGCGCCGGCGGCTTGGAGACGACGAGCACCCGCTCGGTGGCCGGGTCGGCGTCGAGCGCCGCCAGCGCGTCGAGGGTGGCCAGGCCGCCCACGGCCTCGGACAGGTCGCGCCCGCCCACGCCGAGCACGTGCGAGACGCCGACGCCGGCCGCGTCGAGCAGGCACGACACCTGCTGCGCGCCGGTGCCCGAGGCGGCGACGAGGCCGACCGGGCCGGGGCGGACGATGTTGGCGAAGCCGAGCGCGACGCCGGAGACGATCGCGGTGCCGCAGTCGGGGCCCATGACGAGAACGCCGGCGGCGCGGGCGGCGCGCTTGAGCGCCACCTCCTGCTCGACCGGGACGCCGTCGGAGAAGACCAGCACGCTGCGGCCGGCGGCGATCGCGTCGGCCGCCTCGAGCGCCGCGTACCGGCCCGGGACGCTGACGATCGCCAGCGCGCCGGCGTCCTGGCCGAGGTCGTCGAGGCCGGCGCCGACCGTGCGGGCCGGCTGCGCGTCGGCGGTGGCCCGTGAGCGCTCGCGCTCGGCCAGCGCGGAGTCGACGGCGGCCACCGCGGCGGCCAGCGCGTCGTCGTCGACGGCGCGGATGCCGATGAGCAGCTGGTCGGGCGCGGCCGTCCCCTCCGGCGCCAGGCCCATGCCCTCGGCGAGCTCGACGTTGAGCGGCGTGGCCATCGCGACCAGCACCGCGGTGACGCCGTCGCGCGCGCCGACGTCGCGGCTGACCTGCATCAACCGCACCGAGTCGGCGTAGACGCCGCTGCGCAGGGAGACGTGCCGGACGCCCGCTGCGGGCCCTGGATCGCTCACCTCGCCGACCGTACCGGCAGATGCCTCAGCGGTGAGATATCGCCTGCGCAACGATCTTGTTGCGCCGGAAAGTTTTAGCGATGAGGCACTTCCGCGCCCGTGAGGTGCATGACACTGTGACGGCCTCCCGGGGGTGGCGGCACCTCCCGGACAGCATCGGTCGTGCCCGCGAGGAGGGCCCCATGGCGTTCGGTTGGAAGCTGTACGGCGACGGGAAGACGCCACCGCTCGGTGAGGCGGTGGCTCCCGACGAGCGGCTGTCGTGGCCGCTCACCGTGGGCATCGGCGCCCAGCACGTGGTCGCGATGTTCGGCGCGACCTTCGTCTTCCCGCTCATCATGGGCCTGGACCCGAACCTCGCGATCATGATGAGCGGCATCGCGACGATCGTCTTCCTGCTCATCGTGAAGAACCGGGTACCCAGCTACCTGGGCACCAGCGCCGCGTTCGTCGGCGGCGTCGCCGCGATCCGCTCCAACGGCGGCGACTCGGGCGACGTCGTCGGCGCGCTGCTGGTCGCCGGCGTCGTGCTGGCCCTGGTCGGCCTGGTCATCCACTTCGCGGGCCTCGGCCTGATCAACAAGGTGCTGCCGCCGGCCGTCACCGGCGCCGTCGTCATGCTGATCGGCTTCAACCTCGCCCCGGTCGCCGCGGGCGTCTACTGGCCGCAGGACCAGTGGGTGGCGCTGGCCACGATGGCCTTCGTCATCGTCGCCTCGCTGGCGCTGCGCGGCTTCCTCGCCCGCATCGCCATCCTGCTCGGCCTGGTCTTCGGCTACCTGCTGTCGATCCTGCTCGACGCCACCGCCGGCCAGATCACCTCGCCCGACGGCACGGGCGCCGTGGTCACCCGCGACCGGATCAACTTCGACTCCGTCGGCCAGGCGGACTGGTTCGGCCTGCCCGACTTCACCGCGCCGAGCTTCTCGCTGAACTTCAGCCTGCTGGTCATCCCCGCCGTCATCGCCCTGGTCGCCGAGAACGTCGGCCACGTCAAGGCCGTGGCCGAGATGACCAAGCGCGACCTCGACCCCGTCATGGGCCGGGCGGTCTTCGCCGACGGCGTCGGCACGGTCATCGCCACCTCCGTCGGCGGCTCCCCCACCACCACCTACGCCGAGAACATCGGCGTCATGGCCGCCACCCGGGTCTACTCGACCGCCGCCTACTACGTGGCCGCGATCGTGGCGATCCTGCTGGGCCTCGTCCCGAAGTTCGGCGCGCTGATCAACATCGTCCCGGGTGGCGTGCTCGGCGGCATCACCGTCGTCCTCTACGGGATGATCGGCCTGCTCGGCGCCAAGATCTGGAAGGAGAACCGGGTCGACTTCGCCAACCCGGTCAACCTCGTCCCGCTCGCGGCCGGGATCATCATCGGCATCGGCAACGTGACGCTCACCTTCACCGACGACTTCTCGCTCAACGGCATCGCGCTGGGCTCGATCGTCGCGGTCCTCGGCTGGCACATCGCCCGGGCGCTGGCCCCGGCCGACATGAAGGCCGCGCTCCTGCGCGAGGGCTCCGTGCCGGAGAGCGCGTCGTCCCTGGGCCACCACGGTGCCGGCCCCGCCGGCGGCTATGCCGACACCCGGGGTGGCACCGACCCGTCGTCGGTCGACCAGGTGGGCCGTCCCGGCACCCGTCGCAAGGACATGCTCGAGAAGTGAAACCCTCTCCCTTCCGCTACGCCGATCCCCGGTCCCTCGACGAGGCGCTCGACGTCCTGTCGGCCGAGACGGGCGCCAAGGTGCTCGCCGGTGGCCAGTCGCTCCTGCCGCTGCTGGCCATGCGGCTCGCGGCGCCGGCCACGCTGGTCGACCTGAACCGGGTGCCCGGCCTCGACGCCGTCGAGGCGACCGGGGACGGCGTGCGGGTGGGCGCCCTCGTCCGGCACGCCGCGCTCCTGCGGCGCACCCCCGACGCGCAGGCCGCCGCCCGGGTCCAGCCGCTGCTGGCCCGGGCGACGGCCAACGTCGCCCACCCCGCGATCCGCAACCGCGGGACGACGGTCGGCTCGATCGCGCACGCCGACCCCTCCGGCGAGATGACGTCGGTGCTCGCGCTCACCGGCGGCTCGGTGACGGTCGCGACGCCGGCCGGCCGGGAGACCGTCGGCTGGCAGGACCTCTTCGTCGGCCCGCTGGAGACCTCGCTGGCCGGCGGCGCCGTCGTCGTCGACGCCTTCTTCCCGGCCCTGCCCGAGCGCTCGGGCACCGCCTTCGCCGAGATCGCCCGCCGCAAGGGCGACTACGCCGTCTGCGGCGCCGGCGTCGTCGTCACCCTCGACGAGGACCGCCGGGTGTCCGCGGTCCGGGCCTCCTACCTGTCGGTCGGGCTGGTGCCCGAGGTGCACGACCTCACCGAGGCGGTGGCCGGCAAGCCGGTCGACAGCGCCGACTGGGCCGCCGCCGGCGCCCTGGCCCGCACCCTCGTCGACCCCGACTCCGACATCCACGCCAGCGCCGACTACCGGCGGCTGCTCGTGGGCGTCCTGACCGAACGCACCCTGGCCGCCGCCGCCGCGGAGGCCGTGCAGAGGAGCGCCGCGTGACCACCTCGATCGATGCCGAGCGGACCGTCTCCGTCACCGTCAACGGCGTGCGCCGGGAGGCCACCGTCCCGGTGCGCCGGGTGCTGTCGGACTTCCTCCGCGACGACCTGGGCCTGACCGGCACGCACGTGGGCTGCGCGCACGGCGTCTGCGGCTCGTGCACCGTGATGGTCGACGGCGACCCGGTGCGCTCGTGCCTGGTGCTCGCCGTCCAGGTGCAGGGCGCGGAGGTGACCACCGTCGAGGGCCTCGCGCACGCGGACCACCAGGGCGGGCAGGTGCTGCACCCGGTGCAGGAGGCCTTCCGCGAGTGCCACGCCCTGCAGTGCGGCTTCTGCACGCCGGGCTTCCTGGTGACCATCGCCGCGGGCCTCGAGGCCCGGAAGACCCAGGGGGACGCGGCCGAGGAGATCACCGAGGAGGAGGTCGACGAGCTCGTCGGCGGCAACCTCTGCCGGTGCACCGGCTACGCCAACATCAAGAAGGCCGTCCGGCACGCCGCCGCCGCGATGCGGGAGGACGCCCGGTGAGGGCCTTCGTAGCGCTATCGGCCCCGGGGGACGCAGCATGACCACCAAGTTGTTCGGCGAGCCCGTCCGCCGCCGCGAGGACGCCCGGCTCATCACCGGCAAGGGGCGCTACCTCGACGACATCGGCGCCGGCGCGCTCGCCGCCGCCTTCGTGCGCAGCCCGCACGCGCACGCCCGGGTGCTCGACGTCGACGTCGAGGCGGCGCTCGACGTCGAGGGCCTGGTGGCCGTCTACACCTACGAGGACCTCACCGGCCCGATGGCCGAGCCGCTGCCCGTGCTCATCCCGCACCCGCAGCTGCACGCCCCGCGCACCGGCTACCCGCTGGCCAACGGCGTGGTCCACCACGTCGGCGAGCCGGTGGTCATGGTCGTGGCCACCGACCGGTACGTGGCCGAGGACGCCGCCGAGCGGATCGTCGTCACCTACGAGGAGCTGCCCGTCGTCGTCGGCGTGGACGCCGCCCGCGAGGCGCGCGCCGCCGTGCACGCCGACGTCCCGGACAACGTCGCCGCGCGGCACCACCAGGAGACCGGCGATGTCGACCCCGCGCTGGCCGCCGCGCCGCACACGCTGTCGTTCACCCAGTACATCGAGCGCAGCGCCTGCATGCCCCTGGAGGGCAAGGGCGTGCACGCCCGCTGGGACCCCGACGACGGCAGCCTGCGCGTGTACTCGAGCACCCAGGCCTCGACGTCGGTGCGCGCGGCGATCGCCGCCAAGCTCGAGCTGTCGCTGGACCGCGTCGAGGTGATCGCGCCCGACGTCGGCGGCGGCTTCGGCGTCAAGATCGTGCACCCGTGGCCGGAGGAGCTGCTGGTGCCGATGGCGGCGATCCGGCTGGGCCGCGAGGTCAAGTGGGCCGAGGACCGCCGCGAGCACTTCATCTCCAGCGCGCACGAGCGCCAGCAGCGGCAGGAGATCACCGTCGGGTACGACGACGACGGCCGGATCACCGCGCTCGACGTGCACGTCTGGCACGACAACGGCGCCTACACGCCCTACGGGATCATCGTGCCGATCGTGACGGCGACCCAGCTGGTCGGCCCGTACGCGATCCCGGTGTACCGGGTGGTCGTGGAGAGCGTCTTCACCAACACCGTCATCGTGACGCCCTACCGCGGCGCCGGGCGGCCGCAGGGCTGCTACGCGATGGAGCGGACGATGGACCGCATCGCCGACGACCTCGGCCTCGACCGGGCCGAGGTCCGCCGGCGGAACCTGATCACGCCCGACCAGTTCCCCTACGACCACCACCTGACGTTCCAGGACGGCCGGCCGGTCATCTACGACTCCGGCGACTACCCGGGCCTGCTCGACAAGCTCGTGGCGCTCGTGGGCTGGGACGAGGCCGAGGCGCTGCGGGCCGACGCCCGCGCTCGCGGGAAGCTGCTCGGCGTGGGGATGGCGCTCTACGTCGAGGGCACCGGCCCCGGCCCCTACGAGGGCGGGCACGTGCAGGTGCTCGGCAGCGGCAAGGTGCTGGTCTCCACCGGCCTGACCTCGCAGGGCCAGGGGCACGAGACGGTGTTCGCCCAGATCGTCGCCTCGGAGCTCGGGGTGCCGATCGAGGACGTCGAGGTGACCACCGGCGACACCCGCCGCTTCGGGTACGCCGTCGGCACCTTCGCCTCGCGCGCAGCGGTGATGAGCGGCAACGCCGTCGCCCTGGCCGCCCGCGGGGTGCGGGAGAAGGCCATCCGGATCGCCGCCGACGTGCTGGAGGCGAATCCCGAGGACCTCGAGATCGACGAGGGCCTGGTGCAGGTCAAGGGGACGCCGGGGGCGTCGATCCCGCTGCGCACCGTTGCCGTGCTGTCCAACCCGCTGCGCTACGCCTTCGACGAGGCGGCCAAGCAGGCCACCCAGTTCGCCAGGGCGGGCTCGGACGAGAAGCCGCCGGTGGCCGAGGGCGACGCGCCGGGTCTGGAGCACCGTGACTACTACTCGCCGATCCGCTCGACGTTCGCCTCGGGCGCGCACGCCGCCGTCGTGGAGATCGACCCGGCCACGTGGGAGATCGACGTCGTCCGGTACGCGGTCGTGCACGACTGCGGCAACGTGGTGAACCCGATGATCGTCGAGGGGCAGGTGCACGGCGGCGTCGCCCAGGGCGTGGGCGGGGCGCTGTACGAGCGGATGGCCTACGACGCCGACGGGCAGCTGCAGAACGCCTCGTTCATGGACTTCCTCATGCCCTACGCCTCCGAGGTGCCCGACATCGCGATCGACCACCAGGAGACGCCCTCGCCGCTCAACCCGCTGGGGATCAAGGGCGCCGGGGAGGCCGGGGTGATCCCCGGGACGGCGGCGATCGCCTCGGCGATCGAGGACGCGGTGGGCCGGCGGATCACCTCGATGCCGATCTCCCCCACCGAGCTGTACGACCTGATGCGCGACGAGACGGCGGAGCGCACGGCTGCGTCGGAGAAGACGGGAGTCCCTGCGTGAACCTCGACGGCTCGGCGGTGCTGCACGGCTCGCCCGAGGAGGTCTGGACGGTCATCACCGACCCGGCGGTGCTCGCCCGGACGATCCCCGGCTGCGAGTCGCTGGAGCGCACCGGCGAGGACGAGTACCGGATGGACGTCGCGGTGGGGGTCGGTGCGATCCGCGGCACCTACGCCGGCGAGGTGCGGCTGACCGACCAGCAGCGGCCGTCGTCCTACGTCATGCACGCCTCGGGCGCGGGCGCGCCCGGCAACGTGCGGGCCAAGGTCACGATCAGCCTCGAGCCCACCGACGAGGGGACGACGCTCACGTACTCCGCCGACGCGGTGGTGGGCGGGCCGGTCGCGGGCGTGGGCCAGCGGATGATCTCCGGCGTCGCCAAGCGGATGGCCGGCCAGTTCTTCGCCGCGATCGACCGCGAGCTGAGCTCGGGTGCGCCGGTGGAGACCGCGCCGGCCGCGGCCCGCGCATCGTCGGCGGCGGTGAGCTCGACCGACGCGGTGCCGGCGAGCGTTCCCGCGGGGACGTCCTCCGCGCCCGAGCCGCAGGTGTTCCGCAGGCCCGCGGCGTCGGCGGCGGCGTCGTCGGCGGACCTGCAGACGCTCGCCGTCGGCGCGCTCGGCGGCGCGGGGCTCACGCTGCTCGGCGTCCTGGTGGGCTGGCTGCTCGGCCGCCGGCGCTAGACGACGTCCCGTCCGGGGCGGTCCCGGCCGGTGCCGGGACCGCCCCGGACGCGTTCTCGTCCCGATCCGTCCCGGACACGCGCCGAGGGCGGCCCCGGCGGGTGCCGGGACCGCCCTCGGACGGTGTGCGGATCAGACCGGGTAGGGCTCCCCGCAGTACTGCGGCGGGACGCTGGCGTCGCAGCGGTTGTGCCGGACGTCGATCGGGCCGGTCGGACCGAAGAACGGCGTCTGCGGCGACGGCGATCCGACGAAGATGTCCATCTGCAGGACCACCGTGGGCGGCGCAGGCGGCGCGGCTCCGGTCGGGACCACCGCCCTGTTGTCGCCGAACCAGTTGGCCTTGACGCTGATGTCGGTCAGCAGCCCGGGGGCGTCGTCATCGGGGTTGGGGTCGGTCCCCGCCGGCGGCGCGAAGGTGAGCAGCACCAGTCCGCCCGACGGGAAGGTCAGTGCCGGGGCCATCGGCGGGATGAACTGGGCCGGCGGGATCGTCGGGTCGTTGTCCCGGATGACGTTGGCGCTCAGCTTCACGTTCGCGGCGTTGACCACGGCCATCCCGACGCCGGAGATCCGCTGGTCACCGGTGCGGCCCTGCAGGCACCACCGGTTGTTCGCGGTGGACACGTTGGCCGTGATCCGCCAGTCGCCGCCCTCGACGTCGGCCGGGGACCCGGGGATCTCGGTCGCGGCGTCGTCGAAGGTCAGGATGCCGATGCAGTTCCCGCTCAGGTGGTTGGCGTCCACCCGCCCGCCGCTGGACTCCCGCAGGAAGACGCCGAGGTTGTAGCCGCGCACCCGGTTGGCCGCGATGAACGACCGAGAGTCCGCCGAGTCGCCGATCGAGATGCCCGCGGTGCCGGCGTCCGGCGCCTGGCCCTCACCAGCGCGGTCGACGCCCTGCTCGACGTTCCCGACGATGTGGATGTTGCGCGAGTTGCCGGCGATGATCCCGTACCGGTCGTGGCCGACGCCCTTGGTCCCGGTGACGGTGAAGCCGTCCGCGTGCCAGGCCGAGATGCCGTTGGCGGTGTGGTCGACGGTCTGCAGGTCGCGGACGGTGACCGGCTTGTCCGGGTCGAGGAAGAAGAACGCGGAGACGTTGTCGCCGAGCGGGTTGGCCGGGTCCTCCTCCGCCTCGTCCTCGGCGTCGGCGTCGTCGGTCGCCTGCCAGCAGTCGAGCCCGCGGGTCGGCGTGGCACCGCGGTCCCAGCGGACGATCGTCCGCTCACGGCCGGCGCCCAGGATCGTCAGGCCCTTGCCCTCGATGCAGACGGCCTCGGTGTAGGTGCCCGGCGCGATCCGGATGGTGTCGCCCGAGGCCGCCGCGTCGACGGCGTCCTGGATGGACTGGCCGGGATGGACGTCCCAGGTCCGCCCACCCCCTCCCTCGGCCGACGCCACCCCGGGGAGTGCCGCCAGCAGGAGTGCGCCGGCCCCCGAGACGGCCAGGGCTCGCACCGCCCGGCCGCGGGACCGCGGTCTCGTCGTCGTGGTCGCGTCCATGGGTCGCCCTCTCCCGTGAGTGCGGTCGCGGCGGACGGGACGCCCACCGGCGGAACCTGTGAGGTGCCTGGCAACGGGCCACACCCTCCCTGTGGGCCCAGCGGGCTCCAAGCGGCCGCGGGTATGAACGTGCGCCCGCCCCAGGTCGTACGACCGGCTGCGGTCGCAGCCCGCGCGACCGCCGGAGCAGGCCGCCGTCCGCCCCGGGACGGGGACCCGCGACGCAGGTCGCACACCGGGAGTCGGAACCGGACCGTCCTCCATCCGCGGCGTCGACAGCGCGGGCGGGTCCGGGCAGTCTCCGGCCATGCAGACCGCCACGGGGACCGTCGGGCAGCGTCCTGCGCCGGCCCCGCCGACCCCCCGCACCCCCGACGCCGACCCGGTGGTCACCACCGATCGCCTGACCAAGCGCTACGGGCAGCGCACCGTCGTCGACGGCCTGTCCCTGCAGGTGCGCCGCGGGGAGGTCTTCGGCTTCCTCGGCCCCAACGGGGCGGGGAAGACGACGACGCTGCGCATGCTGCTCGGCCTCGTGCGGCCCACCAGCGGCTCGGCCACCGTGCTCGGTCGACCCGCCGGGACCTCGGTGGCGCAGGTCGGCGCCCTGGTCGAGGGGCCGGGGCTCTACCCCTACCTGTCGGGGCGGGACAACCTGCGGGTGCTCGCGCGCTACGCCGGCGTCGGGCCCGGCCGGATCGCCGCGGTGCTCGACACCGTCGACCTCACCGACCGCGCCGGCGACCGCTTCAGCACCTACTCCCTCGGCATGAAGCAGCGCCTCGGCATCGCCGCCGCGCTGCTCAAGGACCCGGCGCTGGTGGTCCTCGACGAGCCCACCAACGGCCTGGACCCCGCCGGCATCAGCGAGGTGCGCACGCTGCTGCGCCGGCTGGCCGCCGAGGGCCGCACGGTGGTGCTCTCCAGCCACCTGCTCGGCGAGGTGGAGCAGATCTGCGACCGGGTGGCCGTGGTGGCCTCGGGCCGGCTGCTGGTGGAGAGCAGCGTCGAGGAGCTGCGCGGGCTGGGCCGGCTGGTGGTCGACGCCGCCCCGCTGGAGGCCGCCGTCGCGGTCGCCGGGCGGCTGCTCGGCGCCGACCGCGTCTCCGTCGTCGACGGTGCCCTGCACCTGCAGGCCGCGCCCGGGGAGACCGCGCAGCTCAACCGCGCGCTGGTCACCGCGGGGGTCGACGTGACCGGCCTGCGCCAGGAGGCCCGCACCCTCGAGGAGGTCTTCCTCCAGCTCACCGAGCCCGGCGACCCGCCACCGGCGGAGACCCCGGGACGGCGCCCGCGCCGGATCGGCCGGAGCGCCCGGTGAGCGCCGCCGTCGCCGCGCCGGCCACCCGTCCGGCCCGCTCGTCGGGGTCGCTGCCGGCGATCGTGGGCGCGGAGCTCCTCAAGCTGCGCCGCCGGCCGGCCACCTGGGTGCTGCTGGGCCTGTGGCCGGCCCTGCAGCTGGTGTTCAGCCTGGTCATCCCCTACATCAGCTACACGCGGGGGTCGTCCTTCGAGGGCATCCCGCCGGAGCAGGTCCTGACCAGCACGCTGCCCGACCGGCTGGTGGCCAACGCCCTGTCGGGGCTGCCGCTCTTCGGCGGCGCGCTGCTGCTCACCCTCGGCGCGCTGCTGGCCGGCAGCGAGTACGGCTGGGGGACGCTCAAGAGCCTGCTGGGGCAGGGCCCGCGGCGCACCACCGTGCTCGCCGGCCAGCTGCTCGCACTGGTGGCCGTGCTCGCCGCCACCGTGGTGGTGAGCTTCGCGCTCACCGCCGCCGTCAGCGCCGCGATCGCCGGGGCGGAGTCCGCACCCGCCGACTGGCCCGGCGCTGCCGAGCTGGCGCGCGGGTTCGGCGGCGGGCTGCTCGTGGCCACCACGTGGGGCGCCCTGGGCATGCTGCTCGGGACGGCGCTGCGCGGCACCGCGCTGGCCATCGGGCTGGGCCTGGTGTGGGTGCTCGCCGTGGAGAGCCTGGTGGTCAACGTGGCCGCGCCGCTGCTCGGCTTCTTCGACGCCCTGCAGCGCGCGCTGCCCGGCGTGAACGCGGGCTCGCTGGTGGCCGCGCTGGCCGGGGGCGACGTGCGCACGCCGGGCGTCGTCGCGGTGGTCGACGGCGGCCAGGCCGCCTGGGTGCTGGCCGCCTTCCTCGCCGCCGCCACCGCGCTGACGGCGCTGCTGCTGACCCGCCGCGACCTCACCTGAGCCGGGGGGGGGGGGGGGGGGGGGGCGCGGGGCGGCGGGGGGGGGCGGGGGGGGGGGGGGGGGGGGGGGGGGGGGGGGGGGGCCCGCGCGGCGGGGCCCGGCGGGGGGGG
>NZ_JBJGYL010000045.1:0-22131 GCF_054049975.1 Geodermatophilus sp. SYSU D01119
CCCCCCCCCCCCCCCCCCCCCCCCCCCCCCCCCCCCCCCCCCCCCCCCCCCCCCCCCGCGCCCCCCCCCCCCCCCCCCGGCTCCCCGGTGGGGTCCAGCACGGCGGTCACCGGGACGACGTCGCACTGGGTGCCCCCGGCGGCGAACGTCGAGTAGGCGCTGGCCAGCGCGAGCGGGCTGGTGGCCTCCGAGCCGAAGGTGAACGACCCGCGGTTCTCGTCGATGATCTGCTGCGGCAGCTCGGGCGGGCTGAACTGGAACAGCCCCATCGCCTCCGCCATCCGCACCGGCTCCTCGACGCTGCCGAGGGCGTCCTCCAGCGCCAGGAAGTAGGTGTTGGAGGACTGGTAGAGCGCCGTCGTCAGGTCCAGCGTGGAGCGGTAGTTGCCGGCGTTCTCGACGTCGTAGGGCCGGCTGCCGTCGCGGTAGACCCGCGAGACGTAGGGGTCCGACGTCGTGAGCGTGTAGTAGGAGGAGTAGCCGCGGGCCAGCGCGGCGGCGGCGACGAAGACCTTGTACGTCGAGCCCGAGCCCTGGCTGGGCGCGACGTTGAGGTTGAACGACTCCTGCGTCGGGTCGTCGCGGTCGTAGCCGAACGTGCGGTTGACGCTCATCGCGAGCAGGTGGCCGGTGCCGGGCTCCACGGCGGTGAACATGCCGGCCAGCGAGTCGTCGGGCGCGAGCGTCTCGAGCACCGCGGCGTCGCCGGCGCGCTGCAGCTCCGGGTCCAGCGTCGTCTGGACGACGTAGCCGCCGTTGTCGAGCTGCTCCTGGGTGAGGCCGAGCTCCTGGATGAGGTAGCGCTGCACGAAGTCGCAGACGAAGGGGCCCACGCTGGCCTGCACGCACCCGCGGCGCGGCGCGGGCGCCGGCGCGAGGTCCAGCGGGGCGGCCTGCGCGGCGGTGGCCTCCGCGGCGCTGATCATCCCCTGCTCGGCCATGCGGGAGAGCACCTCGTTGCGCCGGGCGGTGGCCGCCTCGGGGTCGGTGAACGGGTCGTCGTAGGTGGGGCTCTGCACCAGGCCGGCCAGCAGCGCCGCCTGGGGCAGCGAGAGCGCGGCGGCGTCGATGCCGAAGAAGGCCTGGGCGGCGGGCTGGATGCCGTAGGCGTTCTGCCCGAAGTACACGATGTTGAGGTAGCGGGTGAGGATCTCGTCCTTGCTGTAGGTGTCCTCGAGGGCCAGCGCCAGGCGGGCCTCGCGCAGCTTGCGGCCGAGCGTCGGCTCGGTGGCGGCGAGCCGCTCCTCCGGGGAGTCGGCGGTCTGCAGCAGGGTCTGCTTCACCAGCTGCTGGGTGAGGGTCGACCCGCCCTCCTGCACCCCGCCGGCGGCGATGTTGGTGACCAGCGCGCGCACGGTGCCCTGGACGTCGAGGCCGCGGTGCTCGTAGAACCGCGAGTCCTCGATGGCCACCATCGCCTGCTTCATCACCTCGGCGATGGCCTCGGAGGCGACCGGCGCGCGGTTCTCCTCGTAGAACGAGGTGATCGGCTCGCCGTTGGCGGCCAGGAGCACCGTGTTGCCGGGCGGGGTGTCCACGGTGAACTCGGTGGGCAGGTCGCCGAGCAGGCCGGTGGACTGCTGCGCGGCCACCGCGGGGCCCCCGATCCAGGGCAGGAGCAGACCTGCCAGCAGAGCCCCGGCGACCACGATCGTCGCGGCCAGCCGCATCAGCGTGCCGGCCGGGCTCCGCCGGTCCATGCGCCTCCCTCCCGCCGGGACACTGCAACAGAGATCACTGCCCGCCACAACCACCCGCGCCGTGCCGCGCCCGGTCGGGGGACCGTCAGGGGGCCAGCACCCCCGGCAGGTCGTCGCGGTGGAGCACCACGAGGGTGCTCACCGCACGCGTCAGGACCACGTAGAGCCGGTTGAGCCCGCGGGGCTCGGCGGCCACGATCGCGGCGGGGTCGGCGACGACGACGGCGTCGAACTCCAGGCCCTTGGCGAGCGTGGCCGGGACGACGGCGACCCGCTCCGCGGCCGACCCGTCGTCGGCGAGCACCGCCGCGGGCAGCCCGGCCCCGCGCAGCATCCCGGCGACGGCCGGCACCGCGTCGTCGGCGCAGACGACGCCGACCGACCCCGGCCCGGCGGCGAGCTCCGCCACGACCTCGGCCAGCGGGCCGGCGAGGTCGGTCACCGGCCGGACCTCGAGCGCGCCCGGGTCGCGGCGCACCGCGGTGGCCGCGGGCAGGCCCGGTGCGATGACCGGCAGCAGCCGGTTGGCGTAGTCGAGCACCTCGCCGGGGACCCGGTAGCCGCGGGTGAGCGGGCGGACGGCGGTGTCCGGGCGGCCCAGGCCGGCCAGCGTGGGCGCCCAGTCCCCGGCCGACCAGGGGCTGGTGGCCTGCGCGAGGTCGCCGAGGACGGTGAGCGATCCGGCGGCCAGCCGCCGCGCCACCGAGCGGCACTGCATGGGCGAGAGGTCCTGCGCCTCGTCGACGACGACGTGCCCGTAGCCGGCGGTGCGCTCGACCAGCCCGGCCGCCTCGTCGACCAGGACGGCGTCGGCGGCGGTCCACCGCGTGGCGCGCACCGAGCGGGCCGGCGGGCGCAGCAGCAGCGCCTGCTCGTCGTCGGTGAGCAGGCCGCGGGCGGCGCGGGCGAGGACGGCGGGGTCCGACAGCAGCCCGGCCACGAGCGCGGCCGGGTCGCAGGCGGGCCACACGGCGTCGCAGAAGGCGCGAACCTCGGGGCTGCGGGCGGCGCGGCGCGTCTCGGCGTCGGTCGGGCTGCCGCCGGCCTCCTCCTTCTGCCGGCGCGCGTCCTCGGCCAGCAGCAGCGCCAGCCGCTCGCGCCCGGCGGCGTGGTGCAGGCGCTGCTGGTCGTCGGCGACCCGCCCGCGGCGGCGCAGGTCGTCGACGTGCCGCTTGAGGCGCTCCACCGGCACCCGGTAGCGGCGACCGGCCAGCGGGACGAGCACGTCGTCGGCGGGCTTGGCGATCGCGCCCCACAGCGCCCGCTCGAGCACCGCGGCCATGCGCGCGTCGCCCTTGAGGGCCGCGACCTCCGGGGCGTCCTCGGCGCGGACCGGCACGTGCGCGGTCAGCTCGGCCACCGTCGTCTGCTCGACGTCGACCTCGCCCAGGGTGGGCAGCACCTGCTCGATGTAGCGCAGGAACGCGCGGTTGGGCCCGACGACGAGCACGCCGGTGCGCGCCAGCTGCCCGCCGTGCGTGTAGAGGAGGTAGGCGGCGCGGTGCAGGCCCACCGCCGTCTTCCCGGTGCCCGGGGCGCCCTGCACGCAGACCGACTCGGCCAGCGGGGCGCGGACGATCTCGTCCTGCTCGGGCTGGATCGTGGCGACGATGTCGCGCATCGGGCCGGAGCGCGGGCGCTCGATCTCCTGGAGCAGGACCCGGCTCGATGTCCCGGCCCGCAGCAGGGCGCCGTCCCCCTCCTCCCCCGCCCCGAGCAGGTCGTCCTCGTAGCCGGTGAGCTCGCCGCCGGAGAAGCCGAAGCGGCGGCGCCGCACCAGGCCCTGCGGGTCGGCCGCGCTGGCGCGGTAGAACGGCCGGCTCATCGGAGCGCGCCAGTCGATGACGACCGGCCGGCCGGCGGCGTCGCGCACGTGCCGGCGGCCGATGTGGAAGGTCTCGCCCTGACCGTCGCCGCCGGCGTCGGTGCGGCCGAAGAACGCGGGGACGTGCGGGTCGGCGGCCAGGGCGCGCAGCCGCTCGGCGCGGGCGGCGCCCAGCCGCTCGGAGGCCCAGGCGTCGACGCCCGCGTCGACGACGGCGGAGGCGGCGGCGCGCATCTCGGTCAGGCAGTCCGCCGCGAGGGCCAGGTGGGCGCGCTCGGCGGCGAGGACGGGGTCGGTCGGAGTGGCGGTCCCGCTCGTGTCGGTGGGTGTCGCGGACACGGTCGGTGGACGCTACGCCACGACACGGTCGTCCTACCGGACTCCGACCGCGGCCAGGTGCCGTCCCCCCGGGTGCGCGGAGCCCACCCCGCCGCTCCTCGCGGGACCCTCCGGGCCCCACTCGTCACGGCGACGGGTCCCCCCGTGTGGCCGTCCCGCCCGCTGGGGAGGATCCGTCCCATGTCCGACTCGATGCTCGCCGGCCGGCTCAACGTGCGCACCAAGCAGTTCGAGGTCAAGGAGGTGCCGCGCCCGGTGCCGGGTCCCGGGGAGGTCCTGGTCGAGGTCCGCGCCGCCGGCATCTGCCTGTCCGACGTGCACCTCGTCGACGGCACGCTGAACCCGCTGTTCCTGAAGGGCGAGGAGGTCACCCTCGGGCACGAGGTGGCCGGCGTCGTGGTGGCGCACGGCGAGGGCGTGAGCGGCTGGGAGGGCCGCCGGGTCACCCTGCAGGCCGGCGAGGAGATCGGCGGGTGGATCCACACCCGCGGCGTCGACTACGACGGCGGGTGGGCGCAGTACGCGGTGTCCACCGTCTCGACGCTCGTGCCCGTCCCCGACGCGATGCCCTTCGAGCAGGCCTGCATCGTCCCGGACGCCGTCTCCACCCCGTGGGCCTCGATCGTGACCACCGCCGGCGTCCGCGCCGGGGAGCCGGTCGGCGTCTGGGGCATCGGCGGCCTCGGCGCGCACGCCGTCCAACTGCTGCGGCTGGCGGGCGCGGCGCCGATCGTCGCGGTCGACCCGGTGGAGTCCGCGCGGGAGCGCGCCCTGGCCTTCGGCGCGGACCTCGCGGTGGACCCCTCCGAGGACGTCGCCACCCGGGTGCGCGAGCTGACCGGCGGCGCGGGCCTGGCCTACGCCTTCGACTTCGCCGGCGTGGCGCCGGTGCGCGAGCAGGCCGTGCGGTGCCTGGAGCGCGGGGGTGCGCTGGTGCTCGTGGGCCTCACCGACCAGCCGCTGACCATCCGCAACGGCACCCAGTTCAGCTACTTCGGCGAGCGCCTGCTCGGCCACTACGGCTCCGAGCCGCACCACGTGGAGCAGCTGGTCGGGCTGGTGCGGCACGGCCGGCTCGACCTGTCCCGCTCGATCTCGGGCACCCTGCCGCTCGAGGAGGCCGCGCGCGGGATCGAGATGCTCGAGCGCAAGGAGGGCAACCCGATCCGCCTGGTCCTCCAGCCGAACGGCTGAGCTCGGGAGTGCCCTTGTAGCGCTAATGGCTCGCCTGGCGGTCGGCGGGCTCCACGATGTGGACCTGCACGGCCCGGAACTGCGCCGGCGTCTGCTCCAGGACGGCGCGGGTGGGCTCGCCGACCTCCAGGGCCGGCCCGCGGCGCAGCGCCGCCAGGGGCGCGAGCCGCCGGTCGGCGAGCACGGCGTCGGCCATCGCCCGGTCGCCCCCGGTGAACAGCGCCTCGACGTCGGCCGCGTGCGGCAGCAGCACGCGGGCGGCGGTGTCGGCGGCGGCCTCGACCACCGCGTCGGCCTGGTTGGCCCGGCGGCGGGCGAAGCGCTGCTGGCTCCAGCCGCCGGCGGCGCTGCGGCCCTGCACCAGCCGGGTGTCGACCTTGGAGACGACGAGCGCGGCGCCGTCGAACACCCCGGTCGCCCACCGGCCGCGGCGCACCAGCAGGACGGCGGCGCGCCGCGGCTGCCGGGCCGCGGCGGTGAAGGACGTCAGCAGCGCGCCGCCGGGCGTCCAGGGGAACGGCGCGCGCAGGGTGAGCGCGGTGCCGTCGGCGCAGGTGACCGCGACGGCGTCGTCGTCGAGGCGGGTGCCGGTGAAGGCGCCGTGCCGCTCGGCGACGCCGTCGAGCCAGCGGCCCAGCCGCTCCGGGGCGACGCCGAGGACGCGGCCGCCGCCGGCCGCCGGCCGGGGTCGGGTCACCGGCTCAGCCGGTCGTCTCGCCGGCCAGGACCGGCTCGGCGATGTTCTCCTCGGGCACGTGCAGCAGCCGCTGCGAGAGCAGGACGACGACGGCGGCCAGCCCGGCCGAGCCCGTCGCCACGAGGAACGCGGCGTTCGCGCCGACGGTGTCGACGATCTTCCCGGCCATCGAGGTGCCCAGGGCCACGCCGAGCCCGAGCGCCGTCCCGATCCAGGTGAACGCCTCGGTGACGGCCTGCCGCGGGACGATGAGCTCGGCCAGGGTGAACGAGCTGATGAGCGACGGCGAGACCGCCACGCCCGCCACCACGACGAACGGGATCATCACCCACACGTTCGACACCAGCGTCAGCGGCACCGACAGCACGGTGAGCACCAGCAGGACGACGAGCAGCCGGTGCCGCAGCGGGTGCTTCCAGTGCACGGCGCCCCAGCCGATGCCGCTGATCATCGAGCCGACGGCCAGGCCGGCGATGAGCACCCCGGACAGGCCCATGGCGTCGACCTCGTCGGCGAACGCGACCAGCGCGATCTCCAGCGTGCCGAGGATCGAGCCGACGGCGGCGCCCACCACGAACAGCACGCGCAGCCCCGGCGTGCGGATCGCCGAGGGCCCCTTGCGCGCCTCGTGCCCGTGCGGCGGGGGCTCGGTGCGGCCCTGCGCGGCGAACAGCAGCGCCCCGACCACGGCGAGGGTGAAGGCGGTGACCACGCCGGAGGTGGCGTGCCCGGTGGTGGACAGGAAGGTGACCAGGACCGGCCCGACGATGAACACCAGCTCGTCGACGACGGACTCCATCGCCAGCGCCGCGGGCAGCCGGGTGGTGCCGCGCAGCAGGTGCGTCCAGCGGACCCGGATCATCGAGGCCACCGGCGGGATGCAGGCGCCCGCGAGGCCCGCGGTCAGGAACAGCGTCCAGAGCGGCCAGTCCTCCTTGACCGCGGCGAGGAACGCCGCCCCCGACGCGGCGAACACCGCGACGACGGGGAGCAGCGTGCGCCGCTGGCCGAAGGTGTCGGCGAGCCGGCCGAGGGCCGGGCCGGCGATCGCGGTGGTGACCGCGCCGGCCGCCGCGACCGCGCCACCCAGGCCGTAGGAACCGGTCTCGGAGGCGATCAGGAGGACGCAGCCGAGGCCGACCATCGACAGGGGCAGCCGGCCGATGAAGGCCGACAGCACCATGGGCAGCGCGTGCGGCGTGCGCAGGACGTGCAGGTAGGGACTGAGCACCGGGGATGGACCTGTCGTCAGGGGGCTCTGTTACCGGTCAACGCTAACCGAGTCGCGGCCGTCGGGCCGGGAGACGGCTGCATTCCGTGCCGTACCGACCACGCAACGGCACGGGCCCCGCCCCGGACGACGCTGTCCGGGGCGGGGCCCGTAGTCCAGGGGCGTCCGGGACCGGCGAGGGTCCAGGACGGCCGGGTTCAGGCGAGGCGGCTCTTGAGGATCTCCAGCTCGTCCCACATGGTGCTCGGCAGCTTGTCGCCGAACTTCTCGAACCACTCGGTGATCTGCGGGATCTCCTGGCGCCACTCGTCGACGTCGACGGCGAGCGCCTTGCGCACCTGGTCCTCGGTCATGTCCAGGCCCGACACGTCGAGCGAGCCCGCCGTCGGGACGTGGCCGACCGGGGTCTCCTCGGCGGCGGCGGTGCCCTCGAGCCGCTCGACGACCCACTTGAGCACCCGGCTGTTCTCGCCGAAGCCCGGCCACAGGAAGCCGCCGTCCTCGTCGCGCCGGAACCAGTTCACGTAGAAGATCCGCGGCAGCTTGGTGGCGTCGTGCATCTTGCCGGTCTCGACCCAGTGGCCGAAGTAGTCGCCGGCGTTGTAGCCGATGAACGGCAGCATGGCGAACGGGTCGCGGCGGACGACGCCGACGGCGCCGGTGGCCGCGGCCGTCGTCTCCGACGACAGCGTGGCGCCCATGAAGACGCCGTGGTTCCAGTCCCGCGCCTCGGTGACCAGCGGGATCGTCGTCTTGCGGCGGCCGCCGAAGAGGATCGCCGAGATCGGCACGCCCTTCGGGTCGTCGTACTCGGGCGCGAGGATCGGGCACTGGGTGATCGGCGTGCAGAACCGCGAGTTCGGGTGCGACGAGGGCTCGTCGGAGTCCGGGGTCCAGTCCTGCTTCTTCCAGCTGGTGAGGTGCGCCGGCGGCTCGTCGGTCATGCCCTCCCACCAGACGTCGCCGTCGTCGGTGAGCGCGACGTTGGTGAACACCGAGTTGCCCTGGTCGATGGTGCGCATCGCGTTGGGGTTGGTGTCCCAGCCGGTGCCCGGCGCGACGCCGAACAGGCCGTACTCGGGGTTGAGCGCGTAGAGCCGGCCGTCCTCGCCGAAGCGCATCCAGGCGATGTCGTCGCCGAGGGTCTCGACCTTCCAGCCGGGGATGGTCGGCTCGAGCATCGCGAGGTTGGTCTTGCCGCAGGCGCTGGGGAAGGCCGCCGCGACGTAGTAGGTCTTCTGCTGCGGGCTGGTCAGCTTGAGGATCAGCATGTGCTCTGCGAGCCAGCCCTCGTCGCGGGCCATCACCGAGGCGATCCGCAGCGAGTAGCACTTCTTGCCCAGCAGGGCGTTGCCGCCGTAGCCCGAGCCGTAGGACCAGATGGCCCGCTCCTCGGGGAAGTGCACGATGTACTTGGTCTGGCTGCACGGCCAGGGCACGTCCTCCTGGCCGGGCTCCAGCGGGGCGCCCAGGGAGTGCATGGCCGGCACGAACGGCCGGTCGGTGCCCATCGCCTCGAGGATCCGCGAGCCGATGCGGGCCATGACCCGCATGGAGACGACGACGTACTCGGAGTCGGTGAGCTCGACGCCGAACATCGGGTTCTCGGCCTCGACCGGGCCCATGCAGAACGGGATGACGTACATCGTCCGGCCGCGCATGGAGCCGCGGTACAGCTCCGTCATCACGGACTTCATCTCGTCGGGGGCCATCCAGTTGTTGGTCGGCCCCGCGTCGGCCTCGTCGACCGAGCAGATGAAGGTGCGGTCCTCGACGCGCGCGACGTCGCTGGGGTCGGAGGCGGCCCAGAACGAGTTGGGCTTCTTCGCCAGGCGGGTGAAGGTCCCGGCGTCGACCAGCTTCTGGGTGAGCCGCTCCCACTCCTCGTCGCTGCCGTCGACCCACACCACCTGGTCCGGGGTGGTCAGCTCCGCCATCTCCCGCACCCAGGCGAGCAGCCGGGCGTGCGTGGTGGGGGCGTTGTCGAGACCGGGGGTGGTCACGGAGGTCACGGCATCTCCATCCTCTGGGCACGCCGCGTGTCCTGGACACGGGCGCCGGTGCCTGGTGTCCCCGGGGGCGGCGGAACGGATCCGACCGGCCGGGTCCGGGAAGCGTACGAGCGGGCGGACCCGCCTGTCATGGTGAGAGATGTTACGTCTTAGACGTCTAGGTCCGCCTCCCCCGGTCCGAGGGAACAGGCCAGGTGAGCGCGGTGTTCACTGCTCCACGTGACCAGCCTCACGCCCGCTCCGGCCCTGCTGACGCCCCTCCCGGTGCGCGGGGTGACCCTCCCGAACCGCCTCGTCGTCGCCCCGATGTGCCAGTACTCGGTCCGCGACGGCCTGGTCGGCGACTACCACCTCGTGCACCTGGGCCGGTTCGCCCTGGGCGGCTTCGGCACGGTCGTGGTCGAGGCGACGGCGGTGACGCCGGAGGGGCGGATCAGCCACGGCGACGTCGGCCTGTGGTCCGACGAGCACGTCCCCGGGCTGGCGCGGATCGCGGACTTCCTGCGGGCGTCGGGGGCGGTGTCCGGCATCCAGCTGGCGCACGCCGGCGCCAAGGCCAGCAGCCAGCGCCCGTGGGAGGGCGGGGCCGCCGTCACCCCGGAGAACGCCCGGCCCGGCGAGGACCCCTGGCCGACGGTCTCGGCCAGCGCGGTGCCGGCGGGACCGGGCTGGCCGGTGCCGCACGAGCTCACCGTCGAGGAGCTGGGCGGGGTGCGCGAGGCGTTCGCGGCCGCCACCCGCCGCTCGCTGGCCGCGGGCTTCGACGTCGTGGAGGTGCACGCCGCCCACGGCTACCTGATGCACCAGTTCCTGTCCCCGCTGTCCAACCGGCGCACCGACGGCTACGGCGGCTCCCGGGAGGCCCGGATGCGGTTCCCGCTCGAGGTGGTGGAGGCGGTGCGGGCGGAGTGGCCGGAGGACCGGCCGCTGTTCGTGCGGGTCTCCGCCGTCGACGGCACGCCCGACGGGATCACCCTCGACGACACCGTGGCCCTCGCCCGGGAGCTGCGCGCCCGCGGGGTCGACGTCGTCGACGTCTCCGGCGGCGGCCTCGGCGGCTGGCAGCACCCGCTGGGCTACGGCTACCAGGTGCCCTTCGCGGCGGGCATCCGCGAGCAGGCGGGCATCGCCACGATGGCGGTGGGCCTGATCGTCGACGGGCGGCAGGCCGAGGCGGTCGTGGCCGGGGGCATGGCCGACCTGGTCGCCGTCGCACGGGAGGCGCAGGAGGACCCGAACTTCGCCGTCCACGCCGCCCGCGACCTCACCGGCACCCACGACGCCTACCCCGTGCAGTCCGGCCCGCGGCTGGGCCGGCGCAACGCCTTCCTCGACTCGCTCGGCGCCTGGACCGGCCCGGAGCCGGTGCAGGTGGCGGCGCGCGGCTGACCGGCCCGCGGCGGCGCCGGTGCCACTACGGTCCCCGGACCGTGCCGTCCCGCCGCGCCCTCGTCGCCGTCTCCGCCGCCCAGCTCGCCGCCGGCCTGGCCGGCCAGGTGCTGGCGGTGCGCCGCCGGCACCACTTCGACCTGCCGTTCCTGACCGGCGACCCCGCCCGGGTGGGCCGGGACTCGCTGTGGATGGGGACGGCGCTGGCCGCGCCGGTCTGGATGCTCGCGGTCCAGGCCTGGGCGGTGTCCCGCCTGGCGGCCGGGCCCGACGAGCGGGCGCGCCGGGTACTGCGGCTGCTGAGCGGCGGCATGGTCCCCGGCTACCTGCAGGAGCGCCTCGTCCGGGAGCGGCTGGCCGCGCCGGCGACCGCCCCGCTGGAGACGGCGGTGGTCGTCGGCGGGCTCGGCCTGGCCGCCGCGATGGCCGTGCTGGGCCGCCCGGCCCGGCCCTAGGCCGTCCCCTCCGGGGCGCGGCCGTAATCGGGGCCGACCTCGGCGAGGAAGGCGTCCCACTCGCCGGGCGCCGGCCGCCCGCCCGCCACGGCGTCGAGCTTGTCGAGGTACCAGTGCCAGCCGAGCGCGAAGTCGGTGACGTCGGTGCCGGCGGCGAAGTGCTGGACGAAGTGCAGCGTCGTGCGCCCGCTCTCCACGGCGAGGGCGAGCTCGACCCGCCAGCCCTCCTGCTCGGGCCACTCGACCACCAGCCGGCGCGGCGGGTCGCACTCGGCGATCACCACCGCCTCGGCGGCCGGCTCGGCCTCGTGGGTCATCGTCAGGGTCCCGCGCCCGCCGGGCGCGCGCTCCCCCTCGTAGGTGCCGAACCAGCGGGCCATCCGGTCGGGCTCGGTGATCGCGGCCCAGACGGCGTCGGGCCCGTCGGGCCAGGACCGGCGGAACTCCAGGCGGCGGCGGCCGTCGGGCAGGTCGGTGACCACGCCGCGGCGGCCGGTGGGCGGGTCGGCGGGGGTGGACTGCGCGTCGGTCACGGAACGTCTCCGTCCGTCGGGGGGTGGGCCCGGGCCCGGCGGCCGCGGGCGATCTCGGTGTCGAGGGCGTCGAACCGCTGCGCCCACAGGTCGCGGTAGGGCTCCAGCCAGTCGTCGAGTTCCTGCAGCGGGCGCGGGTCGAGCGCGTACAGCCGGCGGCGGCCCTCGACCCGGCTGCGCACCAGCCCGGCCTCCCGCAGCACGCGCAGGTGCCGGCTGATCGCCGGGCGGCTGACCGGGAAGCGGACGGCCAGCTCGCCCGCGGCCACCTCCCCCTCGCGGAGCAGGGCGAGCAGCCGGCGCCTGGTCGGGTCGGCCAGGGCCTCGAGTGCCTGCACCCCGGATGTGTAACACACGGCTTACGCATCCGGCCAGGGGTTGCCACCACGGACCGGCGGGAAGGGAGGACGCATGACCGTCACCGACCCCGACGTGCCGGACCCGCTCGACGACCCCCGGACGACGCAGGCCGACCCCGGCGCCTACGGCCAGGGCGCCGACCTCGCCTCCGCCGCGGACGACCCGGCGTCCACCGGCGAGGACGAGCTCACCGCCGACGACGCCGGGACCACGGCCGGGCAGACGCTCGCCGACGACGCCGGCGGCGGCGACGTCACCGGCGGCGCCTCCTCCGAGGCCCCGCCCGCCTGAGCCGGACCGGTCCGTTTCACCCCGTCCCGGCGGGGAACCTGCTGCCACACCGACCCATCGACGAGGAGGCACCATGGCCACCGGTGAGACCGGCTTCGAGGACGTCACCTTCGACCTGATCTCCGTGCAGTACCACTCGCTGAAGGCCGGCCACGACTACGGCCAGTACGTGCGCGACGCCGAGAACGCCGGGCTGGACGACGTCGCCGCGTTCTTCCGCGAGGTCATGGAGCAGGACTCGGCCCGCGCCAGGCGCTGCCACGAGCTGCTGAGGAACATCTCGGGCACCGAGCAGGGCGGCCCCGCCACCCAGTAGCGCAACGCACGGAGGGCTCCACCCGGACCGGGTGGAGCCCTCCGTCGTGTCAGCGGGTCAGACGGCGCAGGAGTCGCCCTCGCAGCCCTCGGCCGCCGGGACGGTGGCCAGCGGGTGGGCGTCGGCCCAGGCCCGCTCCAGCACCTGCAGCAGCAGGTCGGCCGGCTGGGCACCCGCGGCGCCGTACCTCCGGTCGACGACGAAGAACGGGACGCCGGTCGCGCCGAGCGCCTGCGCGGTGGCGGCGTCGGTGAGCACCGCGGAGCGGTAGCGGGAGTCGGCCAGCGCGGCGCGGACCTCGGCCTCGTCCAGTCCCACCTCGACGGCCAGCGGCACGAGCGCGTCGACGTCGAAGACCGAGCGGGACTCCTCGAAGTACGCGTGGAGCAGGCGCTCCTTCATCGGGCCCTGCAGGCCGCGGTCGGCGGCCAGGTGGAGGAGCTCGTGGGCGAGCAGCGTGTTGCCGCTGACGCCGTCGGCCAGGGAGTACTCCAGGCCCTCACCGGCCGCGGTCTCCTCGACGTGCCGCATCATCGCCCGCATGTCCTCGACCGGGCGGCCGTACTTGGCGGCCAGCGCCGGGAGGGTCGCGTGGGTCTCGCCCTCGGGGACGGTGGGGTCGAGCTGGAAGGACCGCCAGACCACCTCGACCTGGTCGCGGTGCGGGAAGCGCTCCAGCGCGGACTCCAGCCGGCGCTTGCCGATGTAGCACCACGGACAGACGACGTCGGACCACACCTCGATGCGCACGGAACCGCTCAACCGCGCGCGTCTCGCCGTCATTCCGGCCGGTGCGCCTCCGCCCGGGCGCGCCCGTCGCCGGGGGTGGGGTCGAGGAAGACGAACCGGACGCCGCCGTGCCGGGCGACCAGCCGGCGCTCGGCCTCGTCGGAGGCCCGCTCGATGTCGGCGACGGTCGCGGTGTCGGCGAAGTCGACCTTGGCGGAGACGATCAGCTGGCCGGGCCCGATCACCGAGGTGATGAGGAACGGCACGTCGTCGACCTGCGGCAGGCCGAGGATCTCCTGCCGCAGCTGCTCGCGGATCGACGGCGCCACCGACTGGCCGATGAGCAGCGAGACGTTCGCCCGGGCCAGGGAGCCCGCGACCAGCAGCAGCAGGACGCCGATGAGGATCGCGGCGATGCCGTCCCAGACGGGGTCGCCGGTGACCTGCTCGAGGAACAGGCCGAGCGCGGCGAGCACCAGGCCGACCAGGGCCGCGCTGTCCTCGAAGGTGACGGCCTTGACGGTGGTGTCGGTGGTCTCGGCGAGGTAGCGCCGCGGCGTGGTCCCCCACCGCCTCGCCGAGCTGCGCACCTGCCGGACGGCCTTGAGCCAGGACGCGCCCTCCAGCAGGAAGGACACCGCCAGGACGACGTAGGCGACCGTCGGCGAGCCCTGCTCCTCGCCCTCGAGGATCGTCTCGACGCCCTGGTAGAAGGAGAAGCCGGCGCCGAGGGTGAAGGTGGCCAGGCAGGCCAGCAGCGCCCAGAAGTAGGTCTCGCGGCCGTAGCCGACCGGGTGCCGCGCGTCGGGCGCCTTGTCACCGCGCTTGAGCGCGACGAACAGCAGCACCTCGGTGATCGTGTCGGCGACCGAGTGCGCGGCCTCGGACAGCATCGCCGAGGAGTGGCTGATCAGGCCGCCCACGAGCTTGGCGATCGCGATGCCGAGATTGGCCAGCCCGGCGACGACGACGGTGCCGGTGGACTCGCCGCCGGCCTGCTCGGTCCCGGCCTTCTCGGCCGTCGTCGCCAGCGCGTGCTCACGGGTGGGGACCGGCTCGCTCATGGCGCCTGCGGTGCCCCGTCGTTGCCCGGCACAACCGCCTCCCGCGAGGTGATCCGGGCGACCGGTGGCCGGCGGCGTCGTACTCTGCCCACCGGGGGTGGGCAGAGCACGACCGTCAGCGGGCGACGACGCTCAGCGGGCGACGACGCTCAGCGGACGCCGACGCTCAGCGGACGCCGACGAGGTCGACGACGAAGACCAGCGTGGCGCCGGGCTTGATGACGCCGCCGGCGCCGCGGTCGCCGTAGGCCTTGTGCGCCGGGATGGTCAGCCGGCGGCGGCCGCCGACGCGCATGCCCTGGATGCCCTCGTCCCAGCCCTGGATGACCATGCCGACGCCGAGGCGGAACTCCAGCGGGTCGCCGCGGTCCCAGGAAGCGTCGAACTGCTCGCCGCCGTCGTGGGTGACGCCGACGTAGTGCGCGCTGACGAGGCTGCCGGCGGTGGCCTCGGGGCCGTCGCCGACGGTGATGTCCTCGATCACCAGGTCGTCGGGAGCCGGCCCGGTGGGCGGCTCGACCTCGGGGCGGGTGGGCTGGGACATCGCTGCTCCTCGGACGGGGTGCCGGGGCGGGCCCGGCGGGACCCGACCATCCAAACAGCGGCCCGGCCGGGTCGCTCAGCGGCCCCTGGCGACGCCGAGCAGGCCGCCGGTGCGGTGGCCGGACCCCTCGCCGGGCAGCCGGAGCGCCGCGGCGGCACTCCCGGTGGCACGCCGGGGACGGTGGTGCGCCCGGGTGCGGGTCCGCCGCCGGGGTGCTGGGCTGGGCCGGTGACCCCCGCTGATGCGCCGTGGTGGACCCGTGCCGTCGTCTACCAGGTCTACCCGCGCTCCTTCGCCGACTCCGACGGCGACGGCATCGGTGACCTCGGCGGCGTCCTGTCGCGCATCGACCACCTCGCCGACCTGGGCGTCGACGTCGTCTGGCTCTCGCCGGTCTACCCCTCACCCCAGGCCGACAACGGCTACGACATCAGCGACTACACCGACGTCGACCCGCTGTTCGGCACCCTCGCGCAGCTCGAGGAGCTCATCGCCGCGCTGCACGGGCGCGGGATCCGGCTGGTCATGGACCTGGTGGTCAACCACACCAGCGACGAGCACCCGTGGTTCGTCGAGTCGCGCTCGTCGCCGGACTCCCCCAAGCGCGACTGGTACTGGTGGCGGCCGCCGCGGGAGGGCATGGCGGCGGGCCAGCCGGGCGCGGAGCCGACCAACTGGCACGGCTTCTTCTCCGGCCCGACCTGGGAACTCGACGAGGCCAGCGGCGAGTACTACCTGCACCTGTTCGACCGCAAGCAGCCCGACCTCAACTGGGAGAACCCGGAGGTCCGGCAGGCGGTCTACGCGATGATGCGGGAGTGGCTCGACCGCGGCGTCGACGGGTTCCGCATGGACGTCATCAACCTGATCAGCAAGGACGTCGGCCCGGACGGCAGCCTGCCCGACGGCCCGCCGCTGCCGGGGCTGCCCTACGGCGACGCGACGGCGTCGGTGGTGGACGGGCCGCGCATCCACGAGTTCCTGCAGGAGATGCACCGCGAGGTCTTCACCGGCCGGCGCGAGCAGCTGCTGCTGGTCGGCGAGACGCCCGGCGTCACCGTGGAGGAGGCGCGGCTCTACACCGACCCGGCCCGCGGCGAGCTGGACATGGTGTTCCAGTTCGAGCACGTCGGGCTGGACTTCGAGGGCTCGAAGTTCGCCCCCCGGCCGCTGCGGATGCGCGACCTCAAGGCGTCCTTCGGCCGGTGGCAGGCGGGCCTGGCCGACGTCGGCTGGAACTCGCTCTACTGGGACAACCACGACCAGCCGCGCGCCGTCTCCCGCTTCGGGGACGACTCGCCCCGGTTCCGGCGGGACTCGGCCACGTGCCTCGCCACCCTGCTGCACCTGCACCGCGGGACGCCCTACGTCTACCAGGGCGAGGAGATCGGGATGGCCAACGCCCCGTTCCACTCGATCGACGACTTCCGCGACGTCGAGTCGCTGAACCACTTCGCGCAGGCGGTCGCACACGGCGGGGACCCGGAGGCGGTGCTGGCCGCGCTGCGCCGGATGAGCCGCGACAACGCCCGCACGCCCGTGCAGTGGGACGACTCCCCCGACGCGGGCTTCACCACCGGCACGCCGTGGCTGCCGGTCAACCCCGACCACGCCGCGTGGAACGTCGCCGCCCAGCGCGACGACCCCGGCTCGGTGCTGGCCCACCACCGGCGGCTGATCGCCCTGCGGCACGAGGACCCGGTGGTGGCCCTCGGCGACTTCACGATGCTGCTGCCCGAGC
Organism: Geodermatophilus sp. SYSU D01119; assembly: GCF_054049975.1. Taxonomy (NCBI): domain Bacteria; kingdom Bacillati; phylum Actinomycetota; class Actinomycetes; order Geodermatophilales; family Geodermatophilaceae; genus Geodermatophilus; species Geodermatophilus sp. SYSU D01119. The sequence goes on from NZ_JBJGYL010000045.1 coordinate 16,421, forward strand.
ACGACGACGTGTACGCCTTCACCCGGTCGCTGGACGGCGACACGCTGCTCGTCGTCTGCAACCTCGGCGCGGGCACCCACGACCTCGCGGAGCTGCTGCCGGAGGCGCCGGCGGCGGCGGTCGTCCTCGGCAACCTGCCCGAGGACGACCCCGCCACGCTGCGCCCGTGGGAGGCCCGGGTGCTCAGGCCCTGACGGGCTCGGCCGGTTCCCCGGCGGGCACGTCCAGGGGGTGCGCCAGCTCGTCGGCGGGCAGCCGCCAGGCGAGCACCGCGACGACGGCGAGCACCGGCGGCACGAGCCCGGCCAGCAGGAAGGTGCCGGTCAGCCCGACGGCGCCGCTGACCGGCCCGGCCAGCGCCATGGACAGCGGCATGAACGCCAGCGACACGAAGAAGTCGAGGCTCGACACCCGCCCGAGCAGCGCCGGCGGCACCCGGCGCTGCAGCAGCGTGCCCCAGATGACGGTGCCCGCCTCGAAGGCCGCCCCGAGCACGCCGGCCGCGGCGACCATCAGCCACAGCGACGACGTCCAGCCGAAGACGACCATCGGCACGCAGCCCAGACCCCACAGCAGGTTCATCACCGTGAGGTAGCGCCGGGGCAGCCGGAACGAGGCCACGACCGCCGACCCGACCGCGCCGCCGATGCCGAACGCGGCCAGCACCAGCGCGTGCTCCGACGGGCCCCCGCCGGCCTGGTCGCGCACCGCGAAGGGCACCAGCACCTCGAACGGGCCCATGAGCACCAGCACCATGAGCGAGGCGAACAGCAGCGTGGCCAGCAGCCACGGCGTGCGGACCATGTAGGAGACGCCCTCGCGGACGTCGGCGAACAGGCCCGACCCGAGCTCCTCGCGGCGCACCGGCAGCGTGGGCAGCGCCGCCACGCAGGCGGCCGCGGCGGCCGAGGTGAGCGCCGTGACCAGCAGCGCGGCGCCCGGTGAGAACGCGCCGACCAGCAGCCCGGCGGCCGCCGGGCCGATGGCCATCGCCAGCGCCGGGCGCACCACGCCCTCGAGGCCGTTGGCGGCCAGCAGGTCCGCCGGCGGCACGACGCCGGGGACCAGCGCGGAGTAGGCCGGGTAGTACAGCCCCGTGGCCACCCCGCCGGCCAGCGCGACGGCGGCCAGCGGCCCGAGGGCCAGCGATCCGGTGAGGGACAGGACGGCGACCAGCCCCACCGCCGCGGTCTGCAGCAGCGCGACGCCGAGCAGGATCCGGCGCTGGGGCACCCGGTCGGCCAGCGCCCCGCCCAGCAGCGTGCTGGCGAGCATCCCGCCCGCCGAGAGCGCGGTGGCCAGCGAGAGCGCCGCCGGGCCGCCGCCGAGGTCGACCACCTGCCAGACGAGGGCGACCGTCCACAGGCCCTGCGCGAGCAGCGACAGGCCCATCGAGGCCGCCAGCAGCCGGTAGGAACGGTGCCGCAGGGGCGCCAGCGCGCGCGGCAGGCCGGCCATCGGGGTCCTCCTCGGGGTGGCGCACCGTCGGCGCCGTCGGCCCCATGCTCGCCGACGGGGCCGACAGGAGCAGCCGGTTATCCCGGAGAGAGCAGGAACGGTCGGCGGTAGGGTCCCCGGCCCGTGGGGCGGGTCGTGGAGGCGGTGTTCCCGGCGCGGATGGGGATCCCGTTCCGCTGGCTGGTGGCGTCCTCGTGGGTGGGCAACCTCGGCGACGGCATCGCGCTGGCCGCCGGCCCCCTGCTGGTCGCCGGGGTGACGCGGGACCCGCTGCTGGTCGCGCTCGGCGCGCTGCTGCAGCAGCTGCCCTGGCTGCTGTTCGGCCTGCACGCCGGCGTGCTCGCCGACCGGGTGGACCGGCGGCGGCTGCTGATCGCCGTCGACACCGCCCGCGCCGCGGTGCTCGCCGTGCTCACCGTCGCGCTGGCCACGGGCGGGGTCGGGCTGCCGGTCGTCCTCGGGACGCTGTTCGTGCTCGGTACCGCGGAGGTGTTCGCCGACACCACGGGCGGCACCCTGCTGCCGATGGTCGTCCCGCGCGCCGACCTCGGCACCGGCAACGCCCGGCTGATGGCCGGCACGCTGACCATGGACCAGTTCGCGGGCCCGGCCCTCGGCGGCCTGCTGTTCGCCGCCGGCACGGCCTGGCCGTTCGCCACCCAGGCCGCCTGCGTGGCGCTCGGCGCGGTGCTCGTCTCGCGGATGCGGCTGCCGGCGCGGGCGCCGGTCGCGGGACACCCGCCGGCGCGGCGGGCCATCGCCGAGGGCCTGCGGTGGACCTGGGGCAACCCGGCGGTGCGCACCCTGACGCTGACGATCGTGCTGTTCAACGTCACCTACGGCGCGGCCTGGTCGGTGCTCGTGCTGTGGGCCGACCAGCGGCTGGGCCTCGGGGCGGCCGGCTACGGGCTGCTCACCACGGTGACCGCGCTCGGCGGCGTCCTCGGCACGGCGTCCTACGGCCGGCTGACCCGCCGCGTCCGGCTGGCCACCCTGATGCGCGGCGGCCTGGTGATCGAGACGCTCACCCACCTCGGGCTGGCGCTCACCACCTCGGCCGGCGTCGCCCTGGCCGTGCTGTTCGTCTTCGGGGCGCACGCCTTCGTGTGGGGCACCACCTCGCGGACGGTGCGGATGCGGGCGGTGCCCCTCGACCTGCAGGGCCGGGTGGGCAGCCTCTACGCGATGGGCGTCTTCGGCGGCATCGTCGCAGGCCAGGCCGTGGGCGGCGTCGTCGCCCGCGTGTGGGGCGTGACGGGGCCGTTCTGGTTCGCCTCCGCCGGGTCGGCGCTCCTGCTCGCGGTGGTCTGGCGCGAGCTCGGCCACGTGGCACACGCCGACGAGGCCGCCGTCGCCGCGGCGGGCTGAGGTGCCACGGGCGGGCGCGACGGCGTCAGCGAGGACGGCAGCGACGACGACGGCGGCGTGCGGCGGGCCGGGCGCGGGTGGGCGGCCACCACCGGCGCGGCCGCCTCGACCACGCCCGCCACGGCGTACTCGGCCAGCGCGGCCAGGGCCCGCCGGTCGGTGCCCGGCCGCAGCGCCGGCAGGGCGTGCACCTCGAGCACCAGGTCCCCGGCGCCGGCGACGCGGCGGAGGCTGCGCCACAGCGGGTCGTCGCCGAGGTAGCCGGCGAGCGTGGTGGGGCCGGCGGCGGTCCGGTACCGCAGCGCGACCGGCAGCACCGGCGCACCGGCGTCGACGGCGGCCTGGAAGAAGGCCGGCCGGAAGCGGCCGAGGCGGGCCCCGCAGGCGGTGGTGCCCTCGGGGTGCACGGCCACCGGCTGCCCGGCGCGCAGCAGTGCGGCGACCTCGGCGACCGTGCCCGGCAGCGTGGACAGCCGGGTGCGGTCGTGCAGGACGACCCCGGTGCGCCGCGCCCACGCGCCGACCACCGGCCAGCCGCCCACCTCGGCCTTGGCCACCGGCCGGGCGCCGGGCAGCAACGCGGCGAGGGCGAGGTCGTCGAGCCAGGAGACGTGGTTGCTCACCACGAGCGGGGCCGGGCCACCACCCGCTCCCGGCAGGTCGCCGGAGACCTCGAGGGCGACGCCGAGCGCGGCCAGCACCCGGGCGGGCGCATCCGCGCCGGGGCGCGTGAGTGCCGCGGCGACGCCGGCCAGGCGGCGGGCCGCGGCCCGCCCGGACCCCCCGGGACCGGCGTCCGCGCAGGCGGGGGTGCAGCCGGACACCGCCAGCCAGGGGTTCACCGGCCGGCGCCCGTCAGCCGGCGCAGCACCCGCGGGTCGACGTCGGCCAGGTCCAGCAGCACGTAGAGGTCGGCGGTGCCGAAGGCCGGGTCGTGCGCCGGGCGGCCGCCCACCCGGGCGCCGAGCTGCAGGTAGGCGCGCAGGAGCGGCGGCACGGTGAGGCGGGCGGGCCGGGGCGGGGCCTCGACGTCGAAGGGCACGTGCGGGACGACCCGCAGCGCCGCCGGCGTCAGGTGCCGGGCCCGCACGACGTCCCAGACGCCGGCCGCCGTCGCGCCGCCGTCGGCCAGCGACACCGACGCGCAGCCGCCGAGGTGGGTGTGGCCGCCGTCGAGGACGTAGCGGGCGAGCCCGGCCCACAGCTGGGTGATGACCGCGCCGGAGCGGTGGTCGGGGTGCACGCAGCTGCGCCCGGCCTCGACCAGGCCCGGCCGCAGCGGCGCCAGCCGGGAGAGGTCGAACTCGCCGTCGGAGTAGCCGCGGCCCCGGGCGGCCGCCCGCTCGGGTGGCAGGAGCCGGTAGGTGCCGACCACCTGCCCGGAGGTCTCCTCGCGGACGACGAGGTGGTCGCAGACCGCGTCCCACTCGTCCTCGTCGCGGCCGTCGGCGGCGCCGGGGGCGTCGAGGACGGCGCCGCACTCGAGGGCGAACACGTCGTGCCGCAGCCGCTGGGCCTCGGCGAGGTCGGCGGCGGTGCGGGCGAGCGCGGTGCGGTAGCGGACGGTGGTGCGGTAGCGGACGGCGGGGCGGGCGGGCGCTGCGGCGGTCACGTCCCCGGAGCGTCGGGGAGCCCGGTGTCGGCACGGGAACGGCGACCCGGCGGCGTGATGACGATCAGGCGCCGTGACGACCAGGGCCCGTGACGACCAGGGCCCGTGACGACCAGGGCCCGTGACGGTCAGCGGTCCGGCGCCTCCGGCCAGTCGAGGTCGGCGACGACCGGGGAGTGCGTGCTGGTCCCGGGGTCCCGCTCGGCGGAGCGCACCGGCACCAGCCCGGTGACCAGGACGGCGTCGATGCGGGCCAGCCCGGGTCCCGGGCCGCGGGTGAGCTGCGGCGCGGTGCCGACGGCGGCGTGCACGTCGGTGAGCCCGGCGCCGGTGAGCAGGCGCAGCGGCTCGTTGAGCGGCGAGGAGTTGAGGTCGCCGGCGAGCACGAACGGCCGCCCGTCGTCGGCGGCCTCCGCCGCGACCTCGGCGTAGCGGCGCGCCTCCTCCACCCGCAGCCGGGCCGCCCGGCCGGTGCTCACCGGCTCCGCGCCCTCGTCGCGGGCGCAGCCGCCGTAGCAGGGTGAGGCCAGGTGCACCGAGAGCAGGGACAGCGGGGTCCCGCCGGCGTCGACGGTGACCACGTCGGCCGGCCGGGCGCCGTCGGGCAGGCCCTCGACCGGGACGACGGCGGTGACCGGCCAGCGGGACAGGACGGCCGAGCCGTCGCGGCCACCGCCCGCCGAGGACAGCCACAGCGACCAGCCGTCGGGGACCAGCGCCCGCACCTGCGCCCGCGAGCGGACGGCGATCTCCTGCAGCAGGACGACGTCGGGCCGGGTGTCGGCGAGCAGCCGGGCCAGGCCGTCGGGCGGCGTGCCGGCGGTGACGTTCCAGGTGACCACCCGCAGGTCGGCGGGGGCGTCCTCGTCGACGGTGACGCGGTGCAGCAGCCAGGGGCCCTGCAGGAGCAGGCAGGCGAGCGCGGGCAGCAGCGCGGCGGCCACGGCCCGCCAGGAACGGGCGGCCAGCGCGGCGAGCAGCACCAGCGGCGCCGGCAGCAGCCACCAGGAGGAGACCAGGCCCAGCGTGTAGGTGACGGCGGTCCCGTCCCCGACGACCAGCACGGCGAGCAGCGCCAGGGTGCCGGCGAGGCCGAGGACCCCGGCGGCGGCCGCGGTCCGGCGCCGCCACGCCGGTCGCGGACCCGGTCCGGCGCGCAGCACGGCGCCATCGTGTCGGTCCGGGCGCGCCCGGCGCGATGACGTCGCCCACACGGGGACCGGGTGGTCCCGCGCCGGGTCGTGCTCTGCCCCGCCCGTGGGGGCAGAGCACG
>NZ_JBJGYL010000046.1:0-17804 GCF_054049975.1 Geodermatophilus sp. SYSU D01119
GCGCCCCGCCCCAGCCCCCCCCCCCCCCCGCCCCCCCCCCCCGCCCCCCCGGCGCGCCCGGCCCCCCCCCCCCCCCCCCCCCCCCCCCCCCCCCCCCCCCCCCCCCCCCCCCCCCCCCCCCCCCCCCCCCGGGCTCCGCGGCGAGGGCCAGGTGGCGCTCGGGCAGCCGCACGTCGGCCAGGCCGACCCACGCGCCGGCGCCCTCGACGACGCCGGGCACGTCGGCCCGCAGCCGGACCCAGGCCTCGCACGCGCCGGACGCGTCGTGCCGCCAGCCGAGCATCGCGCCCGGCACCCAGGCGCCCTCGACGAGCACCTCGACGTCCTGCGGGGACCCGAAGGACACCGCGGCCCTGCTGTTCACGGCTGCTGACACGCTCCTGACCGTAGGTGCCGATCCGACCTCGGCGGGTGAGCGACCGGGGGCCGATGGTTGACGAACTCCCGCCGCAGCTCTCGTCACTTCTCCGACCTCCGCACTCCTGCGGCCTCCGCCGACCTGGGGCCCGACTCAGGGCAGCCGGAGGACCTGGCCGACCTCGACGACGGAGCCCTCGAGGTCGTTGAGCGCCTCGATCGCGTCGACGACGGCGCGGACGTCCTGGTCGTCGCGGGCCACCTCCGCGGCGATCGACCACACGGTGTCCCCCTCCCCCACCACGACGCTGCTACCGGCGGCCAGTTGCAGCCCCTCGTCGGGCGCGAGGACCTCCCGGCCCAGCACCGCGCCGCCCACCCCGGCGGCGAGCACCAGCACGGCGACGAGCCGGCGCCCGCGACGGGTCAGCCGCACCGGTGCCGGCGCCGGGGCGCCGGGTCGCCGGCCGCTCCCGCGGGCGCGCTCCGCCCGCATCGGGCGGCCCCCCGGCCGGGCCGGGTCGCGCCGGGCGCGCGGCCCCTCGGCCGCCGGACCGGCGGCGGGGCCGGTGCCCCGCGGCGCCGCGGCGGCCGGCCGGTCGGGCACCGGGCGCAGGTACCCGGCGACGCGGGGGCCGGAGCCCGGCAGGGCCGCGGCCTCCCCCGGGGTCGCGGCGGCGGGCCGGCGGGCCGGGGCCCGGCGGGGGGCGGGCGCCGCCGCCCGCTCGTCGAGGAGCGGCCGCCACGGCACCCGCACCGCCGCGTCGAACTCGAGCACTGCCTGCCGCACGCCGCCCATGACCCGCTCCTCCTCGTCGACCGACCTCGAACACGCGTTCGATTCGAACGTCTGTGCGATGTCTACCGCATCCCCCCGACGAGGTCGACACGACACCGCGACCGCTTCGAACACACGTTTGAAGTGGCGGCCGCGAGGCGCTACGGTCCGAGCAGCACCCCGTCCGCCCGGTGTCCCCCGCGGGACCCCCGTCCGCCCGGCCCCCGGTCCTCCCGGGAGCACGGGCGGCTCCCCGGGCGGCGCGGGAACCGGGCAGGAGACAGGTCGTGGAACGCGGCCGGCGAGGAGGAGACGTGGCGGGCACGAGCGGGACCGGCCGGCGCACGGACGGCGAGACGGCGCGGGGCACGACGACGCGCCGCCCGGCTGCCCGGCGGGGAGCGGACGCCGACGGCGCGGGCACCGCCACGGGCACCGCCGCGGTGCGCACCTTCCCCGACCGCGCCGAGGCCGGCGACGGGCTCACCCAGCGCCAGCGCCGGGTCCTCGAGGTCATCCGCGACTCGATCGAGCGCCGCGGCTACCCGCCCTCGGTCCGGGAGATCGGCGAGGCGGTCGGGCTGTCCTCGGCGTCCTCGGTCGCCCACCAGCTGTCGGTGCTGCAGAAGAAGGGCTGGCTGCGGCGTGACCCGAACCGCCCCCGCGCGCTCGACGTCCGCCTGCCGGGCGACGCCGGCGCGGAGTCGACCCCGGCCGCCCCCCCTGCCGCCGACGGCACCACCGCACCCACCTACGTCCCGCTGGTCGGCCGGATCGCCGCCGGTGGCCCGGTGCTGGCCGAGCAGGCGGTCGAGGACGTGTTCCCGCTGCCGCGGGAGCTCGTCGGCGACGGCACGCTGTTCATGCTCAAGGTCGCCGGTGACTCGATGGTCGACGCGGCCATCTGCGACGGCGACTGGGTCGTCGTGCGCCAGCAGCCGACGGCGGAGAACGGCGAGATCGTGGCCGCGATGCTCGACGGCGAGGCCACGGTGAAGACCTACAAGCGGCGCGACGGGCACGTGTGGCTGCTGCCGCACAACCCGGCGTACGAGCCCATCCCGGGCGACGAGGCGACCATCCTCGGCCGGGTGGTCACCGTCCTGCGCCGGGTCTGACGGCGGGTCCCGGGGCCGGCGCGGGCGGGCCCGGCCCCGGGACGGGCCGGTACGTGCGGGCGGCCCTCCCCCGGGCGGTCGGCGGGGCGTGGGCGCGTCAGGCGGAGGGCTGGTCGGCCGCGCTCCGACGGCGCAGCCGCCCGACGAGCCAGACCAGCAGCGTGGCCACCGCCGCGGCGAGCAGTCCCGCGGCCACCGGCGGCGTGCCGTCCTCGCCGCCGTCGAGCAGGCCCGACGGCCCGGCATCCGTGGCCGCGGACGTCGCCGGTGCGGCCGTCGCCGCGGGGACGGGCACGAGCGTGACGTCGCCGGGCACGCCCTCCCCCGCGACCAGCAGCGCGCTTCCGTCGGCGGTGAAGGACACCGCCTCACCCTGCGGCGCGTCCGGGAGCGCCACGCGCACCGGGTCGGCGGCGAGCGCGGCGGGGACGTCGGAGCCGGCGAGCGGCCAGACGTAGGCGTCGGTGTACGTGCGCAGGGCGATCCGGCTGCCGTCGCGCGCCACCGCGCCGCCGGTCACCAGCAGCTGTCCCGCGCGCCCGACCGGCCCGCCCGGCGTGCCGGTGAGGGTGAAGGTCACCGTGCCGACGTCGGCCAGCGCCACCGTGCCGCCGTCGACCAGCGGTGCCGCGGGGCGGTAGACGTGGCTGGCGCCCAGTACCTCCTTGGTCACGATGTACGGCGTCCCGTCGGGCGCGACCAGCAGCGCCTCGGCGTCGTGCGGGCCGTCCGGGTAGGTGAGCCGGTACAGCGCCGTGCCGCCGTCGGGGCGCAGCGCGATGAGCGCGACGGTCGCCCGGGTGGCGTTGTTGTCGCCGGTGTCGGCCAGCCAGACGGTGCCGTCGGCGCCGACGCCGAGGTCCTCGGGGTCGTAGGGGTCCAGCGGCGCGGTGGTCACGTCCACGACCGCGCAGCCGCCGTCGAGCACCGCGACGGTCACCTGGTCACCGCCGTCGGGGATGGCCAGCATCCGCTCGCCGACGTCGACGAGCCCGGACAGCTCGGCCAGCCGCGGGTCGGTCACCTGGCAGCGCACCGACGGCGCCGCCGGCTCCTCCGCGCGGGCGGCCGGAGCGGCTCCCAGCGCGGGCAGCAGGGCCAGGGCGAGGACGGCCGCCGAGGCCCGTCCCGCACGCGCGGCGGCGCTAGGCGGGGGGACGGCCGGCTCGGGCACTCGCCCAGCGTGACAGGACGGTCGCATCGAGTGCGTGCACCACGCCCAGCAGCAGGAGGCCGACCGCCGCGCCGACGACCGCGTCGGTGACCCAGTGGAAGTCCAGCGACACCATCGCCACCCCGGTGACGACCGGCCCGACCACCGCGAGCCACCACAGCACCTGCTGCACGCGCGCGGGCAGCCCGTACTCGGCCGCCTGCCAGCGCGCCACACCCCACATGAGCACGGCGTTGGCCACGTGCCCGGAGGGGTAGCTCGCGCCGTCGCGGTGGAAGAAGGAGCCGGGGTAGGCAGGCGCGGTCCGGCCGGTGCCGAACTTGAAGGCGTAGACCACCACGGTGAGCAGCGCCAGGGCGGTGAGCACCCGGACCAGGGGCAGCAGGGTGCGCCCGCGCAGGCACAGCCAGGCGACCAGGCCGGCGAAGACGATGAGGATGGTGCCGCGCCCGCCGATCTGGGTGACCACCCAGACCGGCCAGTAGGCGGGCGAGTTCCGCAGGTCCCAGCTGCTCACGACCTCGGAGACCTGCAGGTCCAGCCGCTCGAGGACGCCGCGGCTGAGCAGGTCGACGGTGACCGCCACGGTCACCGCGAACGCGACGAGCAGCAGCCACCACGGCGGCCGGCCCGCGCGCGCGGCGGGCGGCGGCGCCGGCGCGTCGCCGTCGGCCGGCGTCCCGCCCCGCACGGCGCCGCTCATGACACGGCCGCTGGTCACGACGTCACGGTACCGGCCCGTGACCCGCCCGTGACCTCCCGAACGGGGGACGGCGAGCCGCCCGGGCGACCGGCGGGAGCCGGCCACCCGGGCGGGCAGCGGGGGGAGCGGTCAGGCGACGGGGACGGCGAACCGCTCGAGCGCGGCGGCCAGGCCGCCGTCGACGCGAGCGGTCAGCCGGGTGCCGGCCGCCTCGTGCTCCTCGCTGAGCACCTCGCCGTCGCGGTGCACCCGGGCCACCAGGTCGCCGCGGTCGTAGGGCACCAGCACGTCGACCTCGACGTCGGGGTGCGGCAGCCGCGCCGACACGATCTCGCGCAGCTGCTCGATGCCCTCGCCGGTGCGGGCGGAGACCCACACCGCGCCCGGCAGCGCCCGGCGCAGGGTGAGCACGTCGTCCTCGGTCATGGCGTCGACCTTGTTGACGACGATCAGCTCCGGCACCGCGGCGGCGTCGATCTCCTGCAGGACCACGTGCACCGCGTCGATCTGGCCGAGCGGGTCGGGGTCCGAGCCGTCGACCACGTGCAGCAGCAGATCGGCGCCGGCCACCTCCTCCAGCGTCGAGCGGAACGCGTCGACGAGCTGGTGGGGCAGGTGCCGCACGAACCCGACGGTGTCGGTCAGCGTGTACTCGCGGCCGTCGGGCGACTGGGCGCGGCGCACCGTCGGGTCGAGGGTGGCGAACAGCGCGTTCTCCACCAGCACGCCCGCACCGGTCAGCCGGTTGAGCAGGCTCGACTTGCCGGCGTTGGTGTAGCCGGCGATCGCCACGCTCGGGACGGCGTTGCGGCCGCGCGCGGAGCGCTGGGTCGCCCGGGCCGTCGCCATGCCCGCGATCTCGCGGCGCAGCTTGCTCACCCGCGCGCGGATCCGCCGCCGGTCGGTCTCGATCTTCGTCTCACCGGGACCACGGGTACCGATGCCGCCACCGCCGGCGACGCGGCCACCGGCCTGCCGGGACAGCGACTCACCCCAGCCGCGCAGGCGCGGCAGCATGTACTGCATCTGCGCCAGCTCGACCTGGGCCTTGCCCTCCCGGCTGGTGGCGTGCTGGGCGAAGATGTCGAGGATCAGCGCGGTCCGGTCGACCACCTTGACCTTGAGGATCTTCTCCAGCGCGTTGAGCTGGCCGGGGGTCAGCTCGCCGTCGCAGATCACGGTGTCGGCGCCGGTGGAGGCCACGATGTCGCGGATCTCGGCGGCCTTGCCCGAACCCACGTACGTGCCGGCGTCGGGCTTGTCGCGCCGCTGGCTCACGGCCTCGAGCACCTCCGAGCCCGCCGTCTCGGCGAGCGCGGCCAGCTCGGCCAGGGAGCGGTCGGCGTCGGCCTGGGTGCCCTCGGTCCACACGCCCACGAGCACGACGCGCTCGAGGCGCAGCTGCCGGTACTCGACCTCGCTGACGTCGGCGAGCTCGGTGGAGAGGCCGGCGACGCGGCGCAGCGCGCCACGCGCCTCGAGGTCGTAGGAGCCGGTGGTGTCGTCGCCGTCACCGTCGGCGTCCCACTGACCGGCCGGGGCCGGGCGGAGGTCGTCGGCCGCCGGCGGGGCTGCGCGGTCGGCCCGGTCCTGCGCGTCGGCGAGCACGGCGCGGTTCTGTGCGGTCGTCATCACGTCCAGCGTGACACGCGCGGGGTCGGTGGTCACCTGGGTTGTCTTCTCTGCAGTCGTCATACGCCGGGTACAACACCGGAACGGGTCAGGTGCATCCCGACGGGAGCCGGGTAGGGGCGGGACGACCACGCCGACGACGCCGACCCCAGGAGGCACCCGTGAGCACCAGCAGCAGCGAGGGCACCGACGACCCGGGCCGCGACCCCGCCGGCCTCGAGGTCCCGCGCAACCCCTTCGGCGGCGCCGACCAGGACACCGGCCGCGGGGAGCCCCGCGGGACCGGCAACGTGGGCCCCGGCGACAAGCCGGAGGCGCCGACCGACGAGCCCGAGACCCGCGCCGACACCCCCGACGAGCCCTAGGAGTCCAGCCACTCCCGGGTGAGACGGCCCTCGGCGACGACGACCGCGGGACCGCGCAGCACCGTCGTCCCCGGGGAGACGTCGACCGTCAGCCGCCCGCCCGGGACGTCGACGACGACCGTGCCGTGCTGCGGCCCCTCGGGCTCCGGCGACCCGGCGGCCAGCGCCGCGTAGGCCGTGGCGCAGGCGCCGGTGCCGCAGGAGCGGGTCTCCCCCACCCCGCGCTCGTGCACCCGCAGCCGCACGTGCGCGTCGGCGCCCTCGGCGGGGCGCGCGAGCACCTGCACGAACTCCACGTTGACGCCCTCGGGGAACAGGCCGGGGTCGAAGCCGGGCTGCGCGGTGAGGTCGAGGGTGTCCAGGTCGGCGTCGGTGAGGCACACCAGGTGCGGGTTGCCCATCGACACCGCCTGCCCGGGGAACGCCCGCCCGGCGACGGTGGCCTCGCCGCGGCCGAACGGCCGGGCCGGGCCCATGTCGACCCAGTAGCCGCCGTCCGCGTCGGCACCCACGCGGCGCGGGCCGCCGCGGGTGCCGACGAGCACGCCGTCGGCGCAGGCGGCGCGGTCGAGCAGGCCCTCGGTGACCAGCACGTGCAGGAACAGCCGGATGCCGTTGCCGCACATCTCCGCGTGCGAGCCGTCGGCGTTGCGGTGGTCCATGAACCACTCGCACGCGTCGAGGTGCTCGCCGAGGACGGCGGGGGCGTCGGGCACGTGCCGGCTGCGCACCACCCGCAGGACGCCGTCGCCGCCGAGGCCGGCGCGGCGCTCGCACAGCCGCTGCACGAGGGCGGCGTCGAGGCGGTCCTCGGGCCAGCGGTCCCCGTCGGGGTCGGGCAGGACGACGAAGTCGTTCTCGGTGCCGTGCCCGAGGAGGAACCGGTCGCTCACCGCCCGATCGTACGGCCGGCGAGCAGGGCCTCGACCGCGCCGGCGAGGTCGGGCCGGGCGGCGTCGAACCACGTCGTCGCCGGGTCGCGGCGGAACCAGGAGCGCTGCCGGCGGACGAAGCGGCGGGTGGTCGTCACCGTCCGCTCGCGCGCCTGGTCGGGGGTGAGGTCGCCGTCGAGCTGGGCGAGCACCTGCGCGTAGCCGAGCGCCCGGGAGGCGGTGGGCCCCTCCCGCAGGCCCTCGGCCACCAGCGCCTCCACCTCGGCGACGAACCCGGCCGCCCACATCCGGTCCACCCGGGTGGCGACCCGCTCGTCGAGCTCGGCGACCTCCCGGTCCAGGCCGACGACGACGGCCGGGTAGTGCGGCCGCGGCTCGGGCAGCGTGGCGCGGAACGGCCCGCCGGTCAGCTCCACCACCTCCAGCGCGCGCACGACCCGACGCCCGTTCGACGGCAGGACCGCGGCCGCGGCGGCCGGGTCGACCGCCGCCAGCCGGGCGTGCAGCGCGGCGGGCCCGGACTCCTCCAGCTCGGCCTGCAGCCGGGCCCGCACGGCCGGGTCGGTGCCGGGGATGTCGAGGTCGTCGAGGACGGCGCGCACGTACAGGCCCGACCCGCCGACCAGCAGCGGCAGCACGCCCGCCGCCCGCAGCCGGTCGACCTCCGCGCGCGCCAGCCGCGCGTACTCCGCCACCGACGCCGCCTGCCGCACCGACCAGACGTCGAGCAGGTGGTGCGGCACGCCCTGCCGCTCGGCCGCGTCGGGCTTGGCCGTGCCGATGTCCATGCCGCGGTAGAGCTGCATCGAGTCGGCGTTGACCACCTCGCCGCCGAGCCGCTGGGCGAGCGCCACCGCCAGCGCGGTCTTGCCGGTGGCCGTGGGGCCCACCACCGCGACCACGGGCGGCAGCGTCCCCCCCGACGTCACCGGGCGGTCCAGGAGGCCACGAGGTAGCCGACGCCGAACGGCGCCTCGTCGGCCAGCAGCCGCGCCTCGACGTCCCGCCCGGTGAGCACCGCCCCGACCGCCCGCCACACCGGCACCCCGGCAGCCATCAGCCGCTGCCCCTCGGCCGGGTCGAGCGCGGCCAGCGCGGCGGCGTCCCCGGCGGCCAGCGCGGCGGCGACGGCGGCGTCGAAGGGGGCGGCGGCCTCGTCGAGGTGCCCGGGCGCCTTGACGCTGCGCCGCGCCGACCCGTCGCCCATCGCCAGCACGGCGGCCGGCCCGGGCAGCCCCGCGAGGACGGCGGCGAGCTCCTGCGGGCCGGCGCCCACCCGGGCCCCGGCGTGGCCCGCCTCGTCGAGCAGCCAGGCGCCGACGGTCAGGCCGGGCGGCGTCCGGCGCCCGCCCGGCCGCGCGCCGCCGGACAGCGGGACCTCGACGTCGACGCCGAAGCCGCGCAGGTCCCCGCCGTCCCCCGGCCCGTAACGGCCCTCGGCGTCCGGGGCGACGAGGACGACGACCTCCGGCCCCGCGGCGAGCAGCGCGTCGACCGCCGCGGCGCAGGCGGCCCGCAGCGGCGCGGTGTCCGCGGCGGCGCGCCCGGCGACCCGCGGGAGCAGCAGCGGCGGGCTCGGGCAGAAGGCGACCGACACCGGCGCGGCGGCGGTCGCGTCACCGGTCGGTGCGGGCGGGCTGCTCACCGCACGAGTGTCGCCGATGCGGCGTGGGACACTGCGGTGCGTGTCGAGCACGGAGAACCCCGGAGACGGGTCGCAGCAGGTCCCCACGCCCGAGACGGCGGGTCCCGACGCGGTCACCCCCGACGCGGGGACGCCCGCCGCCCCCACCCCGGAGGCGGCCGCGCTGGCCGACCCGACGGCCGACGGCGCGCCCGCGGAGGGCACGGAGCAGACCACGGGACAGGCCCCCGGGCTGGTCACCGAGCAGGCCACGGAGCCGGCCACGGAGCAGGCGCCCGAGCAGGCCGCCCCGGTGCCGCACGCGCCGGAGCCGGCGGTCGCCGTCGCCTCCGACCCCGCGCAGTGGGGCCGGGTGGACGACGACGGGACGGTCTACGTGCGCACCGCCGACGGCGAGCGCGCGGTCGGCTCCTGGCAGGCCGGCGACCCCGCCGCGGGCCTGGCGCACTTCGCCCGCCGCTACGACGACCTCGCCACCGAGGTGTCGCTGCTCGAGGCGCGGCTGCGGGCGCACACCGGCAACCCGGCCGAGATCAAGACCAAGGCGCAGGGGCTCGCCGAGACCATCCCCACCGCGACCGCCGTCGGCGACCTCGACGGGCTGGCCGCCCGCGCCCGGGCGATGGTGGAGACCGCCGACTCCGCGGCCGCCGAATCCCGCGCCGAGAAGGCCGCCGCCCGCGCCGCGCAGGTGGCCCGCAAGGAGGCGCTGGCCGCCGAGGCGGAGCAGATCGCCGCCGAGTCGACGTCGTGGAAGGCCGCCGGCGACCGCCTCAAGGCGATCGTCGAGGAGTGGAAGACCATCCGCGGCATCGACCGCAAGACCGACGAGGCGCTGTGGACCCGGTTCGCCGCGGCCCGCGACGCCTTCGGCCGCCGCCGGGGCGCGCACTTCGCCGCGCTCGACGCGCAGCGCGGTGAGGCCCGCGCCGCCAAGCAGGAGCTCATCGCCGAGGCCCAGCGGCTGGCGACGTCGACCGACTGGGGCCCGACCAGCGCGGCCATGCGCTCGCTCATGGACCGGTGGAAGGCCGTGCCGCGCACCGGCCGCGACGGCGACGACGACCTGTGGAAGCAGTTCCGCGCCGCCCAGGACGTCTTCTTCAGCGCCCGCGCCGAGTCGGACAAGGCCCGCAACAGCGAGCAGCTGGCCAACCAGCAGGCCAAGGAGGAGCTGCTCGCCGAGGCCGAGAAGCTCGACCCGTCGACCGACCTGCGCGGCGCCCAGGCGGCGCTGCGGCGGATCCAGGAGCGCTACGACGCGATCGGCCACGTGCCGCGCGGCGCGATGCGCTCGCTGGAGGACCGGATGCAGGCCGTCGAGCAGCGGGTGCGCGGCGCCGCCGACGCCGGCCGCGTGCGCACCGCGCCGGAGAACCCGATGGTCACCTCGATGCGCGCCGCCGTGACCAAGGCCGAGGAGCAGCTGGCCAAGGCCGAGGCGTCCGGCGACGCCCGGCGGATCTCGCAGGCGCAGGCCGACCTGGCCACCCGCCGCGAGTGGCTGGCCGAGGCCGAGAAGGCCGCCCGGCGGTGACCGGGCCGGGGCACGCCCCCGGGGTCCGTGTGCGCGAGGCGGGCGACGGCGACCACGCCGCCGTCCGGCGGATGCTGACGGCGTACCACCTCACGACCGAGCGCGAGAAGGGCTGCCCGGTCCGGGCGACCGCCGAGCTCGACCGGCTCCGGGTCGAGCCGGCACAGCGGGGCCGGGGGCTGGGCGAGCCGGCCCTCCGGGACGCCGTCCGGCGGTGCGCGGACGCCGGCACCGGGACACTCCGGCTCAGCGCGTGGGAGTGGCGGTCCGCGGCGATCCCGCTCCACCGCCGGACGGGCTCCACCGACTGCCCACCCTGGGACCCGCGCCCCGGCCACGTCTGCCTGGGACGGCGCACGGGCTGACGCCGGGTGCCGGTCAGCAGCCGGCGGTCGCCGGGAGCGGCGCGGGGACGCCGATCGACGGCATGCCCAGGGAGACGCCGGGCGTCGTCGGCCGGGTGCCGGCCTCGTGCGCGTCGCCGGCGCGGGTGCGGCGGTGCGACAGCAGCGGGCCGTCGGCGACCAGGTGGTGCGGCGCGGCCGCCGTCACGACGGTCTCGACGACGTCGCCCGGGCGCACCCCGCTCGCTGTGTCGTCCCCACCCGCCCGGAAGTGCACGAGCCGCCCGTCGCGGGCGCGGCCGCTCATCCGCCCGGTCCGGGCGTCCTTGCTGCCCTCCCCCGCCGCGGCCAGCAGCTCCACCGTGCGTCCGACCTGCGCCCGGTTCTCCGCCCAGCTGATCTCGTCCTGCAGCGCGGTCAGCCGCAGGTAGCGCTCCTGCACGACCTCCTTGGGCAGCTGGCCGTCCATCTCGGCGGCCGGCGTCCCGGGGCGCTTGGAGTACTGGAAGGTGAAGGCGCTGGCGAAGCGCGCCTGCCGGACCACCTCGAGGGTCTGCTCGAAGTCGGCCTCGGTCTCGCCGGGGAACCCGACGATGACGTCGGTGGTGATCGCGGCGTCCGGCATCGCGGCGCGCACGCGGTCGATGATCCCGAGGTAGCGCTCCTGCCGGTAGCCGCGGCGCATCCGGCGCAGCACGTCGTCGGACCCGCTCTGCAGCGGCATGTGCAGCTGGTGGCAGACGGCCGGCGTCTCGGCCATGGCCTCGATGACGTCGTCGGTGAACTCGCGCGGGTGCGGGCTCGTGAAGCGGACCCGCTCCAGGCCCTCGATCGCGCCGGTGGCGCGCAGCAGGTCGGCGAACGCGCCGCGGTCGCGGAAGCCGACGCCGTAGGCGTTGACGTTCTGGCCGAGCAGGGTCACCTCGAGCACGCCCTGGTCGACCAGCGCCTGCACCTCGGCCAGGATGTCGCCGGGCCGGCGGTCCTCCTCCTTGCCGCGCAGCGAGGGGACGATGCAGAAGGTGCAGGTGTTGTTGCACCCGACGCTGATCGACACCCAGCCGGAGTAGGCCGAGTCCCGCTTCGCCGGCAGCGTGGACGGGAACACCTCGAGCGCCTCGGCGATCTCCACCTGGGCCTCGGCGTTGTGCCGGGCGCGCTCCAGCAGCGCCGGCAGCGACCCGACGTTGTGGGTGCCGAAGACGACGTCGACCCACGGCGCCCGCCGCACGATCTCGCCGCGGTCCTTCTGCGCCAGGCAGCCGCCGACGGCGATCTGCATGCCCGGGTGCGCGTCCTTGACCGGGCGCAGGTGGCCGAGGTTGCCGTAGAGGCGGTTGTCGGCGTTCTCCCGCACCGCGCAGGTGTTGAGCACGACGACGTCGGCGTCGGCACCCTCGGGCGCGGCGGCGTACCCCGCGGCCTCGAGCAGGCCGGACAGGCGCTCTGAGTCGTGCACGTTCATCTGGCACCCGTAGGTGCGCACGCGGTAGGTGCGCTGCGGGCTGTCGACCTCGGTTCCCATGGCGGCATCGAGGGTACGGCGCGGACCCGGTGACGCGGCGTCACCGACTCCGTTACTGGATCGTGACGGCCCCGGGACCACCGCGTCCCCGCGCGGCCCTAGGGTCCTCCTGGTGACCAGCCAGCTAGCCGGAGGACCTCTCGTCCAGCTGACCGGCGTCAACAAGTGGTTCGGTGAGCTGCACGTGCTGCAGGACATCGACCTCTCGATCGACCGCGGCGAGGTCGTCGTCGTCATCGGCCCGTCGGGCTCGGGCAAGTCGACGCTGTGCCGGACCATCAACCGGCTCGAGAGCATCCAGCAGGGCGAGATCCGCATCGACGGCGAGAAGCTGCCCGAGGAGGGCAAGGCGCTCGCCCGGCTGCGCAGCGACGTCGGGATGGTGTTCCAGAGCTTCAACCTGTTCGCGCACAAGACGATCCTCGAGAACGTCACGCTCGCGCCGACGAAGGTGCGCCGGCAGTCCAAGGCGCAGGCCGAGCAGCGGGCGCGGGAACTGCTGGACCGGGTCGGCGTCGGCCACCAGGCCGACAAGTACCCGGCGCAGCTGTCCGGCGGGCAGCAGCAGCGGGTGGCGATCGCCCGGGCGCTGGCGATGGACCCCAAGGTGATCCTCTTCGACGAGCCGACGTCGGCACTCGACCCGGAGATGATCAACGAGGTCCTCGACGTCATGACGACGCTGGCCCGCGAGGGCATGACGATGGTCGTCGTCACCCACGAGATGGGCTTCGCCCGCCGCGCGGCCAACCGCGTCGTGTTCATGGACGGCGGCCGGATCGTCGAGGCCGCCGATCCCGAGACGTTCTTCTCCGACCCGCGCTCGGAGCGGGCGCGGGACTTCCTCTCCAAGATCCTCAACCACTAGAACCCACGGGAGGACACCCCCATGCGCACCAGCCGGAAGGTGGCGGCGTTCGCCGCCCTCGGCCTCGCCCTCGCCGCCTGCTCCAGCGAGGCGGGCACCCAGGCCGAGGAGTCGGCCTCCAGCGCCCCGACCGCCGCCGAGGACGTCGACTTCCCCGCGGGCTCGACGATGGCCGAGCTCAACGAGGCCGGCGCGATCACCATCGGCACCAAGTACGACCAGCCCGGCTTCGGCCTGCTCAACCCGCAGTCCGGCGCGCCCGAGGGCTTCGACGTGGAGATCGCCAAGATCGTGGCCGCCGAGCTCGGCATCCCCGAGGACGGGATCACCTGGACCGAGACGGTGTCCGCCAACCGCGAGCCGTTCATCCAGAACGGCCAGGTCGACATGGTCGTGGCCACCTACACGATCAACGACGCCCGCAAGCAGGTCGTCGACTTCGCCGGCCCGTACTACATCGCCGGCCAGGACATCATGGTCGCCGAGGGCAACCCCGAGGGCATCGAGGGCCCGGAGGACCTGGCCGGCAAGACCGTCTGCTCCGTCGAGGGCTCGACCCCGGCGCAGCGGATCCGGGACGAGTACCCCGAGGCCAACCTCGTGACCTACGACGTCTACTCCAAGTGCGCCGACGACCTGCGCAACGGCGGCGTCCAGGCGGTCACCACCGACAACGTCATCCTCACCGGCCTGGTCGCCGGCAGCGACGGCGCGTTCGAGCTCGTGGGCAACCCCTTCACCGAGGAGCCCTACGGCATCGGCATGGAGCTCGGCGACACCGACTTCCGCAACTTCGTCAACGACGTGCTCGAGGAGGCCTTCGAGGACGGTCGCTGGGCCGACGCCTGGGACCGCACCGCCGGTGCGATCACCGGCGAGGAGGCCCCCGAGCCGCCGGCGGTCGACCGCTACTGAGCACCGCGGTGCCGCCGGGCGGGGCTCCCCCGCCCGGCGGCACCGGCTCCTGCCCGGGGTCTCCCGCGGGATCCCCGGACGACCTCCCCTGACGACCTCCCCTGACGACCTCCCCTGACGACCTCCCCTGACGACGAGGCGCGATGCAGTTCCTGAGTGACAACGCCGACCTGCTGTGGAGCGCGTTCCTGACGACGCTCTCGCTGGCGGTGGTCAGCGGCGTGTGCGCCCTGGTGCTCGGCACCGTGCTGGCCGGCATGCGGGTCAGCCCGATCGCGCCGCTGCGCGGCCTGGCCACCTTCTACGTCGAGGTGTTCCGCAACACCCCGCTGACGGTGGTGTTCTTCTTCCTCGCCTTCGGCATCGTCCAGATCGACCTGCAGTTCCCGAGCCGGTTCATCACCGCCGTGGCCGCCCTGTCGCTCTACACCGCGGCGTTCGTCTGCGAGGCGTTGCGCTCGGGCATCAACGCCGTCCCGGCGGGACAGGCGGAGGCCGCCCGCGCGCTGGGCCTGACCTTCGGGCAGTCGCTGCGCCAGATCGTGCTGCCCCAGGCGTTCCGCACCGTCGTGCCGCCACTGGGCAACGTGTGGATCGCGCTGGCCAAGAACACGTCGATCGCCGCCGGCTTCGCCGTCACCGACCTGACCGCGGCGCTGCAGCGGCTGGCCAACGCCAACGCCGACCAGCTGCTGGCCGTCTTCGCCGCCGTCGTCGCCGGCTACCTGGTCATCACACTGCCCTCCGCCTGGCTCATCCGGGTGGTCGAGAACCGGGTGGCGATCGTCCGATGAGCACCAACGTCCTGTTCGACCTCCCCGGCCCGCGCGCCCGCCGCCGGCAGCGCATCGGCACCGTCGTCGGGGCCGTGCTCATCGCGGCGCTGATCGGGCTGGCGCTCTACCGCCTCGGCGCCAACGGCCAGCTCGAGGCCGATCGCTGGGCGGTGCTGTTCGACCCGGCCTCCGGGGTGCCCCAGGCGCTCGGTGAGGGGCTGCTCAACACGCTGAGCGTGGCCGCGGTGGGCATGGTGCTCGCGACGCTGTTCGGCGCGCTGCTCGCCGTCGGGCGCCTCTCCGACCACGCCTGGGTGCGCGGTCCGGTGGGCGTGGTCATCGAGTTGTTCCGCGCCGTGCCGCTGCTGATCCTCATCCTGTTCTGCCTGCTGTTCCTGCCGACCGTCGGCGTCCCCATGACCGCCTTCCGGGCGCTGGTCCTCGGCCTGACGCTCTACAACATGGCCGTGCTGGCCGAGATCTTCCGGGCCGGCATCCTGTCGGTGGACCGGGGACAGCGCGAGGCCGCCTTCGCCCTGGGCATGCGCAAGACCCAGGTGATGACCCTGGTGCTGCTGCCGCAGGCGGTCCGCCGGATGCTGCCGGTCCTGGTGGCGCAGCTGGTCGTCCTGCTCAAGGACTCCTCGCTGGGCTTCATCGTCAGCTACCTGGAGCTGCTGCGGACCGCGCGAAGCCTCGTGGAGTTCTTCAACTTCAGCTTCGGAAACCGCTACACGTTCCAGCTCTACGTGGCGGCCGGGCTGATCTACATCATCGTCAACGTGCTGCTCTCGCAGCTGGCGAAGTACGTGGAGAAGCGCACCCGCCGCAACCGCAAGACGGCGGGTACCGGCCAGGTCGAGCTGCCGGCCGACGCGCAGATGGGCGGCGGCAGCGGGGTGGCTGCGGCGCCCTGACCGGCGCCGGCGTGCCGGGGGCGCGTGCGCCGCGGGTGGCCTCCGCGTCGCGGGTGGCCGCCGGGCCGGACGGGGCGGGTGCGGCGGTCACCGGACGGTCACGCGGCGTCCCGCGCGCCCCGTGCTCCGCGAGTGCCCCGCGCGTCGTCCGCCCACCGGGCCCGGCTGCCGAGAGAGGGAGCGTGGACACCGCTCTCCGCCCCGTCGTGCCGCCGCTGCCGTCCGTGGTGCGCGTGCCCGAGGGGCAGGCCGACGCCGCGCAGGAGTTCGTGAACCGGCTCCGCGCCGCGGCGCCGCGCCTGGCCGAGGCGGCGCTCGCGGAGTCCGCCGTCGTCCGCGAGGTGGTGCCGCCGGCGCGGCACCGGCGGGCGCGCTGCCGGATCGTGCTGCGGGCCGCCGACGGCGGCGAGCGCGACCTGACCTTCGTCGGCACGGTGGACCGCCCCTCGCGGCGGCCCGGGCCGGCGTTCGAGGAGCAGATCGCGTCGTGGCTGGCCGCCGCCCCGGCCGAGGAGGACGCCGGCCTGGTCGCCGACGACGAGTCCCCCGACGGCCTGGCGATCGACCTGACGGCCTGGACGCCGCCTGCCGGTGCCCCGGCGCCGGCGCTCCCGCAGCCCGTGTCCCCCGCTGCCGCCCCCGCGGTCCCCCCGGTCGTGCCGCAGGTGACCACGCTGCCCACGGTCGCCATGCCGGCCGTGACCCCCGGTGCCGGGCTGCCGACCCAGGTGATGGGCATCCCGGTCGCCGGCTGACCGGAACGCTCAGCCGAGGGGGTCGGTGGCCGCGCGCAGGACCGCCGCCGCTCCCCCGCTGACCGGACGCCCGTGGCCGGGGCAGACGACGTCGGCCCCCAGCCCGGCCAGGCGCTGCAGCGAGTCCCATGCGCGCGCCCGGTCGGCGTTGGAGGGGCCAGCACCAGGCCGCCCTCGTGCTCGGCGACGGTGTCGCCGGTGATCAGGACGCCGGCCGCGGGCACGTGCACCGCGATGCCGCCCGGCGTGTGCCCGGGGACGGCCACCGCGACGGCCCGCCGCCGAGCCCGGCCCCGTCGGCGACCGGCGGGACCGCCCGGCAGGCCGGCGCCCGCGGCAGACCGGCGGAGACCCGGTCGTGCAGGTCGCGCTCGGCCGGCGTGAGCACCGGCTCGGGGCCGGGCCGGTCGCGACGGATGACGGGGACGTCGGCCGCGCCGGTGACCACCGTCGCGCGGCCCCACGCGCGCACCGCGGCGGCGGAGCCGACGTGGTCGTCGTGGAAGTGGATGAGCACGACACGGCGCACGTCCTCGCGGCGCAGGCCGAGGTCGTCGAGCGCCTCGGCGATGGCGGGCGCGCTGCCGGCCGGGCCGGTGTCGACGAGCGTGACGCCCTCGTCGTGGCGCCACAGGTGGGCGTTGCTGATACCGAGCGGGAGCAGGTGCAGGCCGGGCACGACCTCGAGGGCGCTCATGGCGGAACGCTAGGCCCGCCGGGGCCGACGCCCCGCGTGTCGTCCGCGCAGGGCGGACGGGCCCGGTCGGCCTGCGCGGTGGACCGGCCGGCGCCGCGGACGGGCCGCCCCTCGCGGGGCGGGTCAGTCGTCGGCGTCCCAGCCGTCGTCGTCGGCGCCCTCGGTGCCGAAGCCGGTCTCGTCCATCACCTCGCGGACCACCCCGGCGGCCAGCCCGCCGCTGTAGCCCTTGCGGGCGAGCATGCCGATGAGCCGCCGGGTGGCGGTCTGCCGGTCGACGCGGCGGAGCGAGGACAGCCGCCGCTCGACCAGGTGGCGGGCGGCGGCCCGCTCGTCGTCGTCGTCGACCTCGGCGAGGGCCTGTTCGGCCTCCTCGCCGTCGACGCCCTTGGCGCGCAGCTCGGCGCGCAGGGCGCGGCGGGCGAGGCCGCGGCCGGCCTGGCGGGAGGTGACCCAGGCGCGGGCGAAGGCGGCGTCGTCGATCAGGCCGACCTCGGTGAACCGGTCGAGGACGGCAGTGGCCGCCTCCTCCGGGATCCCGCGCCGCTCGAGGAGGTCGGCGAGCTGCTGCCGCGTGCGGGCAGCCCCGGTGAGCGCGCGCAGGCAGATGGCGCGGGCGACGGACTCTGGGTCGCCGGCCTCGTCGGCCGGGTCCCCGTGCGCGGCGCCGCCGGGCAGGGCGGCGTCCTCGCCGGGGAGTGCGGCGGCCGGGCCGTCCGGGTCAGGGGACGGCCCGGCGCGCCGCCCCCCCCGGCCCGCACCGTCCCCCGGACCCCGTGCAAGGGTCCGGCCTCCGCGCCCGCCC
>NZ_JBJGYL010000047.1:0-17791 GCF_054049975.1 Geodermatophilus sp. SYSU D01119
GCCGGGGGGGGTGGGGGGGCGGCCGCGGGCGGGCCCGCCGGGGGCCGCCCCCCGCGGCGCCGGCCGGCCCCCCCCCGCGGGCCCCCCCGCGCTACCGCCTGGCCGGCCGGCGCGCGCGGCAGGATCCGCCGTCCTCCCTCGGAGGGGTGAGATGCGCCGCCTGGCTGGAGCCACCCTCCCGACCTGCCGATCTCCTGGGCACGGACGACAGGAGGTCCCCCCATGAACCCCATCGCGTGCCGCGCCGTCGCGCAGGCCGGCCTCGTGGCCGCCACCGCCTCGGCCGACGACGAGCGCCCCTGGCCGCTGCTGCTCGTGGCCGGCTGGCACTCCACCGCGGTCGACCTCGTGCTCGCCGACGGCCTGGTCGCCGAGGCGCTCGCCGAGCTGCCCGTCTGACCGTGTCCCCGCCCGCGCGGGGTCGTTGAGCCGGTCGTGGTCCCGACCGGCACGCGCGCCGCCGTCCTCCGGCGGGCCGACGACGTGCTGGCCTGGGCGCCGAGCGGCCGCGTCGCCGTCCCGCTCATCGTCGCGCTGGTCGTCGTCGCCGACCTCGTCGGTGTCGGCACCGTCACCCTGCTGCTGCTCGGCGTCTCCGACGACGGCGCGAGCACCGGCCGCACGCCGGTGCTGCTCGCCGCGCTCGCCTACCTGCTCGTCGCGCTGCCGCTGGCCACCCTCGCCGGGCTGCGCCGCCAGCGCGCCACCACCGCCTGGCTGGTCGCCCGCCGCGCGCCCACCTCCGCCGAGGCCGCCTCCGCGCTGCGCCTGCCCGTCGACGCCGCGCTCATCGCCGGCCTGGTCTGGCTGCTCGGGGCGCTGCTGGTCGGCGTCGTCGCCGCGCTCACCTCCCCCCAGCCGCTCGTCGGCCTGCGGGTCGGCGTCGCGACCCTGCTCGGCGGCGCGGCCACCGCGGGCGTGGTCTACCTGCTCGTCGCCCGCGCGGCCCGCGGCGTGACCGCCCGCGCGCTCGCCGCCCACCCGCCGTCGGGGCGGCTCGCGCTCGGGGTGCGCCCGCGGCTGCTGCTCACCTGGAGCCTCACCAGCGCCGTGCCGCTGCTCGGCGTGGTGCTGCTGTTCGTCGACCCCAGCAACCCCGGAGGTCCGGGGCGCACCGCGGTGGTGTTCCTCGCCGTCGTCGCGCTGCTGGTCGGCGGCCTGGCCACCCTGCTGCTGGCCCGCGCCGTCGGCGCGCCGCTGCGCGACCTGCGGGAGGCGGTGCGACGCGTCGGGGACGGTGACTACACGGCCGCCGTTCCCGTCGACGACGCCGGCGAGATCGGGCTGCTGCAGGAGGGCGTCAACACGATGGCCGCCGGGCTGGCCGAGCGGGAGCGGCTGCGCGACCTGTTCGGCCGGCACGTGGGCGCCACGGTGGCCGCGCGGGCGCTGGCCGAGGGCGCGTCCCTGGGCGGCGAGCTGCGCACGGTGGCGGCGCTGTTCGTCGACATCGCCGGTTCGACGTCGCTCGTGCGGCGCACCGGGCCCGAGGAGATGGTCGGCCTGCTCAACCGGTTCTTCGCCGTCGTCGTCGAGGCGATCGAGACCGAGGGCGGGCTGGTGGACAAGTTCGAGGGCGACGCGGCGCTGTGCGTGTTCGGCGCGCCCACCGGTCACCCCGACCCGTCGGGTGCGGCGCTGCGGGCGGCCCGGCGCATCTGCGACGCCGTCCGGGCGGCCGGGGAGGTCGACGTCGGCGTGGGCGTGGCGTGCGGTCCGGTGTGGGCCGGGCAGGTCGGCACCGCGAGCCGGCTGGAGTACACGGTGATCGGTGACCCGGTGAACGAGGCCGCGCGGCTCACCGAACTCGCCAAGGACGACCCGGGCCGGGCGGTGGCCAGCGAGGCGGCCGTGCGGGCGGCCGGCGGGGGCGAGGCCGCGCACTGGCGGCCGGACGCGGAGGTGGAGCTGCGCGGTCGCGGCGAGCCGACCCGCACCTGGGTGCGGGCCGGCCCGCCCTGACGGCGGGACCTCAGTCCGACGTGCAGGTCCGGTCGTTCACCGTGAACAGCCACGGCTCGGCGACCGGCGCCCCGTTGCTCGCGCCGTTGAACCCGAGGGTGACCTGCTGGCCGGGCCGGATGGTCCGGTTCCAGTCGAGCGAGTCGACGGTGACGAACTCCCCGTCCTGCCGCGCCGCGCCGCTCCACAGCCGGGACACGGTCTCGTCCTCGTGGAACGCCCACTCCAGCTGCCAGCCCTGGATCGGCGTGCGGCCGGTGTTGCGGATCCACACCTGGGTGGTGAAGCCCTCCGCCCAGGAGCCGTGCACCGTGTAGGAGACGTGGCAGGTGGGCGCCGGGACCGGTGCCGCGGCCAGGGCGAGCAGCTCGCGGGCCTGCTCGGGGAACCACTGGCCGGCGGCCGGGTCGGGCGTCTGGTCGGCCGGGTGCGGCACCGACGAGCCGCGGTGGCAGGAGCCGTCGGACTCACCCGGGACCTTCAGCCACAGGAAGGCGTCGGCGAGGGCGTTGCCGGTCTGCGTGGTGGGCAGCGCGCCGAGCCCCCGGCCGGGCGGGTTGCACCAGTCCAGCGGGCTCGGGAAGCCGGCCGGTGGAGTCCACGTGCCCTGGCCGTTGCGGCTGGTGTCGATGACGAAGTGCGCCTGGGCCGCCGGGTCCCGCGCCAGGCCGGTGTCGGCGAAGGCCTGGTCGTAGGCGGCGTCCGTGCGGCCCCAGGTGGAGACGTCCGCGGGGTCGGCGGGGGAGTACTGGCTGGCGCACCAGGAGCGGTCCCACCAGCTGTTGAGGTCCAGGTGGATGCAGTCGGAGATCCAGGTGCCGTACCTGAGCAGCCGGTCGGTGGCGACGTAGTTGGACGCGTTGAGGAAGAAGCCGTCGGCCTCGGCGACGCCGGCCCGGATGAGCCGGTCGGAGATCTCCCCGACGCCGAGCCAGCCGCTGTGCGTCCCGTCGAGGTAGACGTCGGTGGCCGGCAGGGCCGCGAGCGCGTCGACGGCGTGGCCGAGCATCGCGTAGCGGTCCGCGGCCGCCGTGGCGGGGTCGGCCTCGGCCGGCCGGCACCACTCCTGCTGACCGTCGAGGGTCGTGTTCCAGGGGATGATCCCGAGCCCGTCCGGCTCGAGGACGACGACCGCCTCGCGGTCGCCGATGCCGGCGGCGAACGCGTCGATCCAGGCCTCGTACTCGGCGCGCGTCGTGGCGCCGCCGGCGGAGTACTGCGCACAGTCGCGGAACGGGACGTTGTAGGCGACCAGCACCGGCGCCGCGTCGGCCCGGTCGGCCGCACCGACGAGCTCCGCGACCTCGGCGCGGACCTCGTCGGGGCTGCCTCCGGTGAACCAGGTGGCCGACGCGTACCCACCGAGCAGCTGGGCGTCGGTGCGGGCCTGACCGGTGAGGCCCTGGGCGGCCTCGAGGGTGGTGCTCTCGGGGTTGACGAACAGCGGGGTGCCGGGTTCGAGGACGTCGTCGGCCGACGCCGTCCCGAGGGGGGAGAGGAACAGCAGGGCGGAGGCGGCCGCGATCGTGGTCGCCGTCCGCCGCCTCGTCGTCGAGGTGGTCAGCATGCACGTCCTTCCGGTGCCGGACGCGGGCGACTGTGACCCACGTCATGGTGAAAGCGCTCTCACGATGCGTGCACCGGGGAGGGGCGTCAACCCCGCGCGTCTCCCGGGCGTGTCTCGCCGTACACGGACGGTGACCGCGGCCCGCCGCTCCCGCCGTCCCGTGCCGCGGCCCCGCCGGCACTTCCCGGAGGGCGCCGGCGCCGGGACACTCCGGGCCGGAGCCGGTCCCGGACCGGTGAACAGCTCGAGGCCTCCGGAGCTACAGGTGCAGCATGAGGCAGGAACCGCGCTCGGACGGGGACCTGCTGCGGGCCGTCGCCGACGGTGACCGGTCGGCGCTGCGCGAGCTGTACGACCGGCACGCCCCCTGGCTGCGGGCACGGCTGGCCCGCCGGTGCGGCGACCCGGGCGTGGTGGAGGAGGTCCTGCAGGACACGTTCCTCGCGGTCTGGCGCACCCCGACCGGCTACCGGGGTTCCGGGGACGTCCCCGCCTGGCTGTGGGGCATCGGGATCCGCCGGCTGCTCGCCGCCGTCCGGCCGCGTCGTCCGCTGCCGCTGCGTCTGCTGGTCCCGCCACCCGCGCCGTCGGCGGAGGACGAGGTGCTCGTCGCCGTCGAGCACGGCGACCTCGCCTCGGCGGTCGACGGCCTCTCGCCGGAGCTGCGCGCCGTCGTGCGCGCCGTGGTCCTGGACGGACTGACCAGCCGCGAGGCGGCCCGGCTGCTGGGGGTCCCGCCCGGCACCGTCCGCACGCGGATGGCCGGGGCGCGCGCTCAGATGCAGGCGGCACTGACCCAGGAGGCACTCCCATGAGCTGGCACGTCGACGCGAGGACGTGGGCCGGGTACCGCGCCGGTGCCCTGGCCGACGCCGCGGCGGCCTCCGTCGAGACGCACCTCCTCGAGTGCGCGGCCTGCCGGGCGGTGCCCGCCTCCGGTGCCACGCCGGAGGAACGGGCCCTGCACGAGCGCAGCTGGGACGCACTGGGTGCCGCCGTCGACCGGGAGCCGGCGTCCGCGGTCGAGGGGCTGCTGGGGTGGGTGCTGCCGCCGCACGTGGTCCGGCTGCTGGCGGCCGCGCCCGCGCTGCGGCGGGCCTGGTGGGCCGCGGGGACCGCGCTGCTGGCACTGGCCCTGCTCGCCGCCCACCTGGGCACCGGCACGGTGGGGACGGCCCTGTTCGTGGTGACCGCGCCGCTGCTCCCCCTGGGCGGGGTGGCCCTCGCCTACGCCGCCGTCGACGACCTCGCCGGCGACGTGGCGACCACGACGCCGTACCCACGGTTCCGGCTGCTGCTCCTGCGGACGGTGGCCGTCGCGGCGGTCACCCTGCCGGTCACCGCGGTGCTGGCCCTGGCGCTGCCGGGGGGCACCCGTGCCGCCACCCTCTGGCTGGCCCCCGCGCTCGCGCTCTGCGCGCTCACCCTGGCGCTCTCGGCCCGCGCCGATCCCCGCCGGGTCGCGGCCGTCCTGACGCTGCTGTGGCTGGCCGTCTCCTGGAACGTGCTGCGCCCCTCGCGCCTCCCCCTCGCGGTCGACGGGGTGCTCGACCGCTCCCTCGCCTTCCGCCCGGCCGGTCAGGCGGCGCTGCTCTGCGTCGCCGTGCTGGCCGCCCTGGCCGCCGTCACCCGCCGCACCACCTTCGAGGACAGGAGCAGGAGATGACCCTCCCCGTCGCGCTCGCCGGCGTCGGCAAGCGCTTCCGCGGCACGGCCGCGCTGCAGGACGTCACGCTGGAGCTCCGGCCCGGTGTGACCGGGCTGCTCGGCCCGAACGGGGCGGGGAAGACCACCCTGCTGAGGATCGTGGCCACCGCGCTGTCACCCGATGCCGGGACGGTGCGGGTGCTCGGCGCGGACCCGGCCGATCCCGCGGGGCGGCTCGCCATCAGGCGGCGGCTGGGGTACCTGCCGCAGGAGTCGGGCGCCTACAGCGGCTTCACGGCCTTCTCCTTCGTCGACTACGTCGCGGTGCTCAAGGAGATGACCGACCGGTCGGCCCGGCACGCGGAGGTCCGCCGCGTGCTCGACGCCGTCGGTCTCGGGGACCGTGCGCACCAGCGCATCCGCGCGCTCTCGGGTGGGATGCGCCGCCGGGTGGGGCTGGCCCAGGCGCTGCTCGGCCACCCGGACCTGCTGGTCCTCGACGAGCCGACGGTGGGCCTGGACCCCGAGCAGCGGCTGCGCTTCCGGGAGGTCCTGGCCGGGCTGCCCGACGACGCGACGGTGCTGCTGTCCACGCACCTGACCGAGGACGTCGCCGCGTTGTGTCCCACCGTCGTCGTCCTCGACTCCGGCCGAGTGCTCTTCCACGGCGGGACCACGGCCCTGGCCGCCCTGGCCGACGGGCGGGTGTGGGACGCCGAGGCGCCCGACCCACGTGCCGCCGTCTCGTGGCGCACCCCGGAGGGCCGCTTCCGCAACGTGGGCTCCCCACCGCCCGGGGCCGCCCTCGTGCCGGCCGGGCCGGAGCACGGGTACCTGCTGCTCACCGGATCCACGGCCGCCGAGCAGGTGGCGTCGTGACCGCGGCGGTCGCCGGCCGCGACGTCGTCGTCGGACGGGACACCGTTGCCGCGCTGGCCCTCGCGGAGGTCCGCTACACCGCGCGCAACCCGGTCCTCTGGGCCGGGGCCGCCCTGTCGGCCGTGGGCACCTGGTACGTGAGCACCGACGGGACCTTCACCGAGGGCCGATCGGTCACCGACGGCTACGGGACCTGGGAGCTGGCCGCCGCTCCGCTCGCGCTCGCCGCCTTCCTGGTGGGCAACTGGGCGGCCCTCCGGGAGCGGCCGGCCACCACGGCGGAGATGTTCACGAGCACCCCTGCCCGGCGGTGGGACCGGACGTCCGGCCTGCTCGCCGCGGCCGCGGTGCCCGCGCTCCTCGCGCTGGTGCTCATGGCGGCGCAGTGGACCGCGGTGGTCGCCCAGGGTGGGGTCCGCATCGGGCAGGGCCGGTGGTCGAGCACCGTCACCCCGACGCCCCTGGAGCTGGTGGGCGCCCCGCTGGCGGTGGCCTGCGCCTTCGTGGCGGGCGTCGCGATGGCACGCGTGGTGCGGTCCCGGGCCATCGGCAGCGTGCTCGGCTTCGTGGGCTGGGCGTTCCTGTACGTGTTCTTCTGGATCTGGTTCACCGCGCCGTTCGGGGTCTTCGCGGTCTCGCGGTCCTCGGTCGTGACGGCCGACCTCGGACGGGACCCGTCGACGGCGGAGCTGGCCCGGTGGGACGGCGTGGACCCGCCGGGCGCGTTCACCGAGACCTACCTCGCCGGCTCCCGCGACCTCGGCTTCCACGGCCTGCACCTGACCTACGTGCTGGGGCTGGTGGTGCTCCTCGCCGGGGTGGCGCTGGCGCGCAGCGGCCCGGACCGGCGGACGCGTCCGGTGCTCGTCACCGGCCTGCTCCTCGTCGTGCTGGGCGTCGCCGGGCAGTTCCTCGTGCACGACGGAGCGGGCACGTGGATGGGGTCCCTGTGAGCTCCGCCGTCGTGCGCTGGCCGGCGCTGCTCGCCGCCACCGGCACCGTGCTCCCCTGGGGCCCGGTCCTGGCGGCGGGCGGTGCCGGCCTGGCGACGGCGGGGGCGATGGCCGTCGTGCCGCCCGGGGGTGACGGGCTCCTGCTGGTGCTCGGCGTGCTGGTGCTGGTCACCGGCGTCGCCGTCGCCGGCGAGGACCCCTCGGCCGCCGTGGCCGAGGTGGCGCCCGTGGGCCCGCGGCGCCGGCTGGCGGCCCGGCTGCTGCTGGTCCTGCCGGTCTCGGCCGCCGCGCTCGCCGGCGTGTGGGCGCTGGCCGTCCTCGCCGGTGCCGCGCCGGGGCGCGGGCCGGTCCTGCTGTGGGTGTCGCTCGCCGCCGTCGCGACCGCCGTGGGCGCCGCTGCCGCACGCAGCGCGGCGGCGGTCCCGGGTCCGGCGGCCGCGGCCGCCGTCCTCGGGGCCGGCCTGCTCGCCGTCCCGCTCGTGCCGGCACCGGTGGCGGGTCTGCCGTTCTGGAACTCGACGGCCGAGCGGGTGGCCTGGGCGCTCGCGGTCTCCGCGGTGGTGCTCGCGCGGGCGACGCGCGACCGCGCGGCCTGACCGCGCGGGGGAGGGGACGACCCGGCCGCGCTCAGTGCGAGCGGACGACCACCAGGACGTCCTCGCTCTGCAGCGTGCCGATCAGCGGGTCGTCGAAGCGCAGCGTGCGCCCGCCGCGGGTCACCGACAGCACGATGTCGCGCAGGTCGCGGGGGCCCAGGCCCACCTCGCCGGAGGTGACCACGCGCTGGGAGAGGTCGAGTCCCTGGCCGCCGGTGAGCAGGTCCTCGACCACCGACACCACCCGCGGGCTGTCGGTGGACAGGCCCAGCAGCCGGCCCGACGTCGCCGAGGTGGTGATGACGGTGTCGGCGCCGGACTGGCGCAGGAGGCTCGCGTTCTCCTCCTCGCGCACGCTGGTGGTGATCGGCACGGTCGGGTTGAGCTGGCGCACGGTCAGGGTGATGAGGACCGCGGCGTCGTCGCGGTTGGCCGCCACGATCACCGCCCGGGCACGCTCCACGTGCGCGCGGCGCAGCACGTCGGTGCGCCCGGCGTCGCCGACGATCCCGGTCAGACCGATCGAGTTGGCCTCGTCGATGGCGCGCTGGTCGGCGTCGACGATGACGATGTGCTCCAGCGGTGTGCCGGTCGCCTGCAGCGAGCGGACGGCGCTGCGGCCCTTGGTGCCGTAACCGCACACGATGACGTGCTGGCGCACGCGGGACCTCCAGCGACGGATGCGGAACTCCTCGCGCGAGCGCGTGGTGAGCGCCTCGAGCGTGGTCCCGATGAGCACGATGAGGAACAGCACGCGCAGCGGCGTGATGAACAGGATGTTGACCAGCCGGGCGCCCTCGGTGATCGGGGTGATGTCGCCGTAGCCGGTGGTCGAGAGCGTGACCGTGGAGTAGTAGACGGCGTCGAGCAGGGAGATGCCCACCTCGTCGCCGTCGCGGTAGGCGTCGCGGTCGATCCAGACGATGAGGACCGTGAGCGCGAGGAAGAACGCCGCGAGCACGACCCGCTGCCACACCTGGCGGACGGGGGAGGGCTCCTCGTGGGCGAGTTGCACCCCGGTGTGCGGGTCCTCGCTGGCCCCGTGTCCGCCGATCACCCCGCGGACGATAGCGAGCGGGGGCGGTGCCCACCGGGATGCCGGTGCGCACCGCCCCCGAACGGGTCAGCTCCCTGCGGCGGCCTCGCGCTCGCGGGCGGCCAGCTCGCGCTTGAGGACCTTGCCCGCCGCCGACACCGGGATGGCGTCGATGAAGACGACGTCGCGCAGCCGCTTGTAGTGCGTGACCCGGTCGTTGACCGCGGCCATCACCGACTCCGCGGTCAGCGCGCGGCCGGCGTCGTCGTCCCTGCGCACCACGTAGGCGACCGGCAGCTCCCCGGCGGCCTCGTCGGGCCGGCCGACGACGGCCGCGCCGGCGATCCCCGGCACGCCGAAGAGGACCTCCTCCAGCTCGCGCGGGAAGACGTTGTAGCCCTTGTAGAGCAGCATGTCCTTGGTGCGGTCGACGATCGAGAGGTAGCCGTCCTCGTCGAGCACCCCGACGTCGCCGGTGTGGAACCAGCCGTCGGCGTCGATGCTCTCGGCGGTCGCGTCGGGCCGGTGGGCGTAGCCGCGCATGACCTGCGGGCCGCGGATGCACACCTCACCGCGCTCGCCCGCGGGCAGCGGGTCGCCGCCGCCGAGCGGGCGGATGGTGATCTCGGTGTCGAACACCGGGACGCCGACCGTGCCGGCCTTGCGGGTGCCCGACCGGAACGACGGGTTGCCGGTGGCCTGCATGGTGACCTCGGTGAGGCCGTAGCCCTCGCCGATCACCGCGTTGGGCAGCACCGCCTGCAGCTTCTCGATGAGCGGCACGGCCAGCGGCGCGGCGCCGCTGGAGACGCCGCGCACGTGCGACCAGTCCTGCTCGGTGAAACCGGGCACCTGCAGCAGCGCGACGAACACCGGCGGCGCGCCGCCGATGCTGGTGACCTCGTAGCGCTTGGCGTCCTCGACGTACCTCACCGGGTCGAAGCGCATGTGGATGACGGTCGTGGTGCCGCCGAGCACCATGCCGTTGAGGTAGCCGATCGCGCCCATCGCGTGGAACCAGGGCGTCAGGTTGATCAGCCGCGCCTGGCCCAGCCGGATCGGGTACTCGTCCTCGCCGAGCACCTGCCGCACGGTGACGTCGCCGGCCTCGTCGAGCTCGGGCAGCGACCCCGACGTCCAGCACGCCGACTGCAGCACGTTGGTGACGACGTTGCGGTGCGGCAGCTCCACGCCCTTGCTGACCCCGGTGGTGCCGCCGGTGTAGGCCAGGTGCGCGAGGTCCGCGGCGGGGTCGATGCCGGCGTCGAGGTGCCGGTCGGTGGGGTCGGCGGCCAGCAGGTCGGCGAGGTCGACGTCGCCGTCCTCGAGTCCCTCGAGGCGGGCGGCGAAGTCGAGGGTGTGCGCCTCGCCGGTGACGACGACGGTGCGCACCGGCGTGGCCGCCAGCGCCGAGCGGACGAACGGCAGCACCTGGTCCCAGGTGACGAGCACGGTGGCGCCGGCGTCGGAGAGCTGGGCGGCGAGGTCGGCGGCGGGCAGCAGCGGGTTGGTGGGGGAGAAGACGGCGCCGGCCATCATCACGCCGTAGTAGACGGCCGGGTACTGGCGGCAGTTCGGGATGTGCACCGCCACGACGTCGCCGCGGCCCACCCCGTGGTCGGCCAGCCAGTTGGCGACCGCGGCGGCCCGCTCGCCGAGCTCCTCGAAGGAGAGCTCGACGTCGTGGTCGACGAACGCCGTCCGCGTGCCCCACCGGCGCACCGCGGCCCGCAGGATCGAGCCGACGGGGACCGACGGGTACTCCAGCGAGTGCGGCAGCCCGGGCGGCCAGCTGGCGGCGGTCGGGCTCGGTGCGGACTGCGTGGCGGTCATGCGGGTCCTCCCTGTCGGGTCCTGGGCCCCGACAGCGTGTCCCACGTCACACGGGCTGTCGAGGTGCACGGTGCAGCGACCGGAGGCCCCCCGACGGTGCTGGGTGCACAGCGGCTCGGACGGCGGGGGCTCGGACGGCGGGGCTCAGACGGCGGGGTCGCTCACCAGCGAGCCGGCCCGGTGCTCGGTGCGCAGCGACGTCTTGAGCACCTTGCCGCTGGGGTTGCGCGGCAGGGCGGGCACGAACGCGTACTCGCGGGGGTGCTTGTAGCGGGCCAGCCGCTCGCGGCACCAGGCGGTGAGCTCCTCGGGCGTGGGCGGGGAGTCGGCGTCGCGCGGGGCGATGACCGCCAGCGGCGCCTCGCCGTAGCGGGCGTCCGGGACGCCGATCAGCGCGACCTCGGCGACGCCGGGGTGGGCGGCCAGCACGTCCTCGACCTCGGCGCAGTACACGTTCTCGCCGCCGGTGATGATCATGTCCTTCTTGCGGTCGACGACGTAGTAGTAGCCGTCCTCGTCCTCGCGGACCAGGTCGCCGGAGTGGAACCAGCCGCCCGCGAACGCCTCCGCCGTCGCCTCGGGCTTGCCCCAGTACTCCTTCATCACCATCGGGCTGCGGTAGACGATCTCGCCGACCTCGCCGCGCGGCACGTCGTGCATCGCGTCGTCGACCACGCGGACCTCGACGTTGAGCATCGGGGTGCCCACCGAGCCGATCTTGCGGACGGAGTCCTCGCCGCGCAGGAAGCAGGTGACCGGGCTGCACTCGGTCTGGCCGAAGGCGGTGATCACCTCCGCCTGCGGGAAGGTGTCGATCATCGTGCGCAGCAGCGTCGTCGACGCCGGGGCCGCCCCCCAGGAGATGCGCCGCAGGCTGGACAGGTCGCGGTCGGCGATGCCGGGCACCGCCACGACGGCGGCCCACATCGCCGGCACCAGGAAGATGCTGCTCACCCGCTCGCGCTCGATGAGGTCGAGCGTGGCGACCGGGTCGAAGCCGCCGCTCCGGAGGATCACGTGCGTGCCGCCGAGCAGCAGCGGCGGCAGCCCGCCGGCCAGGCCCGCGATGTGGAACAGCGGGGCGCCGGGCACGCCGACCCGGTCGTCGTCGCCCCAGCCGAGGTGGGTGACCTGGCTGAACACGTGCATGAGCAGGTTGCGGTGGGTGAGCACGGCGCCCTTGGGGCGGCCGGTGGTGCCCGACGTGTACATGATGAAGGCGGGTGCGGTCTCGTCAACCTCGACGCCGGGCGGCTCGGCCGAGGCGGCGGCCATGGCGTCCTCGAGGTCGCCGCCGAGGGTGAGGACCGTGGTCACCTCCGGCGCCTGCTCGCGGGCCTTGGTGGCCACCTCGCCGAGGGCGGCGTCGACCAGCAGCGCGGTGGCGCCGGAGTCGGTGAGCACGTAGGCGACCTCGTCGGCGACCAGCCGGAAGTTGACCGGGACGACGACGGCGCCGAGCCGGACACCGGCCAGGTAGGCCTCCCAGACCTCCATCGAGTTGAGCCCGAGCACCGCCACCCGGTCGCCGGTGCCGACCCCGCGGCCGGCCAGGGCGTTCGCCAGCCGGGTGACCCGCTCGTCGAGCTCGGCGTAGGTGCGCCCGCCGCCGTCGAAGCGCAGCGCCCACGCGTCCGGGGTCCGGCGGGCCCAGCGCGCGAGCTGGTCGGCGGCGGTCATGCCGCGGCCCTGGAGGGTGGGGATCGGCACGCTCACGGGTCCTCCTCGGTCGGGGTGTGACCCGCGTCATGCTGCTGGCGACCTGACGCGGCGGTCAACCCTGACCGGGGCGTCTCGCGGCCGCCCCGACGAACAGCGGGTCGACCAGCACGGCGTCGGCCGCGGCGGCCTGCGCGCGCAGCCTGAGCCCGAAGTCCGCCGGCCCCACCTCCGCCGCGGTGGCGGTCCCGGTGCGCTCGAGGACCGGGAGCAGGCTCGCGACGTCGCCTGCGACGATCGCCCACCCGAGCGCGTCCCCGCCGCGCTCCAGCGGCTGGCCGGTGGTCAGCACGGGATCGGGCAGCCCCGCGGCCGCGAACAGCGCGGCCAGCCGCAGGCCGGCGTCGACCCGCACGCCGGCCCGGGTCAGCGCGGTGGTCAGCCAGCGGTTGAAGGCGGTGAGCAGCGGCAGCTCCGGCTCGGCGGCGCGCGTCGCGAGGACGACGTCGAGGAAGGCCACGACCCCGCCGGGGCGCACCAGCGCGGCCGCCCGCCGCAGCAGCGCGACCGGGTCGGGCAGGTGCAGCAGGACCAGCCGGCCGACCACCGCGTCGAGCGGGCCGGGTGGCTCCCAGGTGGTGACGTCGGCCTGCTCGAAGGTGACGCCGGGCCGGCCGGCCGCGCGGTGCCGGGCCACCTCCAGCGGGCGCGGCGCGGCGTCGACGCCGGTCACCCGGCCGTCCGGGCCCACCCGGTCGGCGACGGCGAGGGTGACCGCGCCCGGGCCGCAGCCGAGGTCGGCCACCGCCATGCCCGGCGCGAGGCCCGCGCTGTCCAGCCACGCCCCGGTGGTGGGCCCGTAGAGCGAGGAGAGGGCGTCGAGCCGGGCCATCTCCGGGTCGTCGTCGCCGAGCACGTAGCCGGTCGGCGCGCTCGCGGTCCGGTCGTCCATGCCCGGTCATCGTGGCCCGCCCACCGGGCGGGCGTCAGCCCTCCGGGCGCGCGAACAGCATCCGCGCGGCGAGTCGCCGCCACAGCGCCAGGTGCGGGTCGGTGGCCGCCGGCCGGTCGGCGAAGGCGTACACGCAGGCCACCCCGCGCATGCTGGTGAACAGCAGCTCGCACAGCTCCGCGTACAGCGGCGCGGCGGCGATCTCCGGCCCCCAGATGCCGTCGGCCACCCGCCGGATCGCCGCGCGCAGCCGCCGCTCCTCCACCCGCAGCGCCGAGCGCAGCCCCGGGTCGGTGCGGGCCGCGGTCCACAGCTCCATCGCCGCCCAGAACGGCGGCTCCTGGAACGTCGCCCACATGAGGTCGATGGCCCGGTCGACCCGCTCCTGGCCCGGCGGCTGGTCGGCCATGAGCGCCGCGGCGCGCTCCTCGACCTCGGCGAGCAGCGTCGTCGACAGGTGCCCGGCGGCGGCGACGAGCAGCTCGGCACGGGACGGGAAGTGGTGCAGCAGCCGGCCGCGGGACACCCCGGCGCGGGCCTGGACGGCGAGCGTCGAGGCGCCGGCGTAGCCGTCCTCGACCAGGCAGGCGACGGCGGCGTCGAGGATGAGCGCGCGGCTGTCGGCCGTCCGCGCGGAGCGGGTGCGCGGCCCGTGCACGGCGGCGCTGTCCACGGGATCGGCGGTCACCCGGCGCAGGGTAGGCCGCCGCGCCGCCGGCGAACAGTCACCGTTGACCGTTCCGGGTGACCGGTGCCACGCTGCGCCCGGGACCGCCCGACCCACACCCCGATGACGCGGAGGACCGGCGTGGACTTCGACGACACCCCTGACGAGGCCGCCTACCGGGAGCGCGTGCGCGCCGTGCTGGCCGACCGGGCCGGCGACCTGCTGCACGTGGCGCCCGGCGAGCCCGTCGACGCGCGCAGCCGGGAGGCCGAGCTGCGCGCCACCCAGCGCGTGCTCGCCGAGGAGGGCCTCGTCGGCGTTCCCTGGCCGCGCGAGTACGGCGGGCAGGGCGGCACGCTGGTGCAGCAGGCGATCGTGGCCCAGGAGCTCGCCCGCGCCCGGGTGCCCACGCTCATCAACCACATCGGCATCGGCATGTGCGGGCCCACGGTCATCGCCCACGGCAGCGACGACCAGCGGTCCCGCTACCTCGCCCGGCTGCTGCGCGCCGACGACGTCTGGTGCCAGCTGTTCAGCGAACCGGCGTCGGGCTCCGACCTGGCCGCCCTGCGCACCTCCGCCGTCCGCGACGGCGAGGACTGGGTGGTCAACGGCCAGAAGGTCTGGACGACGCTCGCCCACGTCAGCGACTTCGGCATCCTGCTCACCCGCACCGACCCGGGGAAGCCGAAGCACGCCGGGCTGACGATGTTCGTCGTCGACATGCACGCCCCCGGGGTCACCGTGCGCCCGCTGCGGCAGATGAGCGGCGACGCCGGGTTCAACGAGGTCTTCTTCGACGACGTCCGCATCCCCGACTCCGAGCGCCTCGGCGAGCCCGGCGAGGGCTGGCGGGTCGCGCTCACCACGCTCATGAACGAGCGCGTGGCCATCGGCGGCGCCGGCAGCGACATCGGCCCCTCGCCGGAGTCGCTGGCCGCGCACGCCCGCGACCGGCTGCCGCAGCTCGACCCCGAGCGGCAGGCGCTCGCCCGCCAGGCGGTGGGCCGCGCGCTGGTCGCCGCGCTCGCCGCCCGCTACACCGGCTACCGCCGCTTCACCACGCTGTCGCAGGGCGGCGTGCCGGGGCCGGAGGCCAGCGCCGGCAAGCTCGGCGGCACCGCCGCCGCCCGGCTCGTGACCGACGCCGGCGTCCGGCTGCTCGGCGACGACGCCGTCCTCGGCGCCACCGCCGCCGGCGACGACACCTGGCAGAAGGCGCAGGCCTACGTGCCCGGCATCGCCATCGCCGGCGGCACCGACCAGGTGCTGCGCAACGTCCTCGGCGAGCGGGTGCTGGGCCTGCCGCCGGAGCCGCGCACCGACAAGACCGCCCCCTTCTCCTCCTCCGGAGGCCGCCGGTGAACTTCGACCTGTCCGACGACCAGCGCGCCGCCGCCGCCGGCGCCCGCGAGTTCTTCACCGGCTCGGTCCCGCTGTCGGCGGCGCGCGGCGCGCTCGAGGGCGACGGCGCCCCCGCGCCCGGCCGCAAGGCGCTCGCCGACATCGGCTTCCTCGGCATCACCGTGCCCGAGTCCGCCGGTGGCGCGGGCGGCAGCGTGCTCGACCTCGCCGTCGTCGCCGAGCAGGGCGGCGCGGTGCTGGCCGGTCCCTCGCTGGTCACCGCCGCGCGCGCCGCGGTGCTGCTCGAGGGCGCGCCCGACCTCGCCGCGCAGCTCGCCGACGGGTCGGCCGCGATCGCCGTCCTCGACGGCCCGCCCACCGGCTCGGCGCCGTCGGTCGACGCCGCCGACGCCACGCTGTTCCTCGCCCTCGACGGCGACGCGCTCGTGGCGGGGGAGGGCGAGGTCGTGCCCGGCACGCCGCTGGACGCCACGCGCGGCCTCGCCCGGGTGCGGCTGACCTCCCGCCGCGTGCTCGCCGAGGACGCCGGCGCGCTGTGGGCGCGGGCCCGCCGGGTGGGCGCCGTCGTGATGGCCGCCGAGGACCTCGGCGCCGCCGACCGCGCGGTGCTCATGGGCGTCCGGTACGCGCAGCAGCGGGAGGCGTTCGGCCGGGTCATCGGCTCCTACCAGGCGGTCAAGCACATGCTCGTCGACGCCTGGGTGGGCGTGGACCAGCTGCGCTCGCTGGTGTGGTGGGCGGCGTGGGCGGCCGACTCCGCCCCGGAGGAGCTGCCGCTGGCCGCCGCGGCCGCCAAGGCCTATGCCGCCGAGGTGTTCGAGCGGGCCGCCGAGACCGTGGTGCAGGTGCACGGCGGCATCGGCTTCACCTGGGAGCACGACGCGCATCTGTACTGGCGGCGCGCCAAGACCGACCGGCTGCTGCTGGGCGACGCCGCCGAGCACCTCGACGCCGTCGCCCGGCTCGCGGAGGCCGGCGCCCTGGGATGACGTCCGAGCAGCTCCGGTACGACGTCGCCGACCGCGTCGCCACGATCACCCTGTCCCGCCCCGAGCGGCTCAACGCCTCCACGCCGCGGATGGCCGTCGAGCTCGCGCAGGCCGCGGCGGCCGCCGGCGCCGACGACGGCGTGCGGGTCGTCGTCGTCACCGGGGACGGGCGGGGCTCCTGCGCCGGCGCCGACCTCGGGGCGGGCGCGGGCACCTTCGGCGGCCGCGGCCGCGAGGACGCGCCGGCCCGCGGCACGGTCGACGGCGTCCCGCGCGACCGGGGCGGCATCGCGTCGCTGCGGTTCGCCGCGCTGCGCGAGCCGGTGATCGCCGCGGAGTCCGCGCGGTTCGGGTTCGTCTTCGCCTGCCGCGGGTGGTCGGCATCAGCCAGGCGGTGGAGTGGGTGGCCACCGGGCGGGTGTTCGACGCCTCCGAGGCGCTGCGCGGGCGGCTGGTCTCCCGCGTGGTCCCCGACGAGGAGCTGCTGACCACCGCGTACGCGCTGGCGGACGAGATCGCCGGCAACACCTCCGGCGTCGCGGTGGGCGCCGCCCGCCAGCTGCTGTGGTCGATGCTCGGGCAGTCCTCGCCGTGGGACGCCCACCGCGCGGAGTCCCGGGCACTGGCCGAGCTGGCCGGCGGGCCCGACGCCGCGGAGGGCGTGGCCGCCTTCCTCGACGAGCGCGCCCCCGACTTCCGGGCCCCGCTCGGCGACGGCGACGTCGCCGGGGTGGCGCGCTGGCCCGCACCCCCCGGCGACGTCACCGACCCCCTCTAGCCGATCCCGTCCAGCGGATCCCGCGTCAGGCCGCCGCGATCGCCGCGACCGGTGCGGTGCGGGCCGCCCGGCGCGCGGGCAGCACGCTGGCCAGCAGCCCGGCGACCGTCGCCACGACGACGATCCCGCCGACCTGCACCCACGGGACGTCCACCACCACGACGTCCTGCCCGCCGAGCAGCGACGCGGTGCCGATCAGCCCGTAGGCCCCGCCGATGACCACGCCGAGCACGGCGGCGACGCCGGCCACCAGCAGCGCCTCCCAGGCGAGCAGCCCGCGCATCTGACCGCGGGTGAGCCCGAGCGCCCGCAGCAGGCCGTTCTCCTGCCGCCGCTCCACCACCGACAGCGCCAGCGTGTTGCCCACGCCGATCAGTGCGATGAGCACCGCGACGCCGAGCAGGCCGGTGACCACCAGCAGCATCGCGTCGAGCACCTGGTCGATCGCGGCGCGCTCGCTGGCCAGGCCGGTGACGTAGGCCTGGGGCGCGGCCGCGCCGGTGAGCTCGGTGACCTCCGCGATGGCGTCCCGCTGCCCGTCGCCGTCGGCCAGCCGCAGCCACAGGGTTGCCGCCGGGGCGTCGGGCACCAGGCCGCGCAGGTCGGCGGCGTAGAGCACGGGCGTGCTCGCGTCCCCACCGACGACGGCGGTCAGCGTGCGGCTGTTCGCCCCGGCGGTGAGCGTCACCTCGTCGCCGTCGCGCACCGACCACACCTCGGCCGCCCACGGCGGCAGCACGACCTCGCCGAGGGCCGGCAGCGGCAGGTCGGGGGGGGGGGGGGGGGGGGGGGGGGGGGGGGGGGGGGGGGGGGGCGGGGCGGCGGGGGGGGCGGGGGGGGGGGGGCCGGGGCGGCGGGACGCCGGGGCGCCGCCGGCGTGCTTGACACGCGACGCCGGGCGGGGGCGG
>NZ_JBJGYL010000048.1:0-17042 GCF_054049975.1 Geodermatophilus sp. SYSU D01119
TCGTGCGTTCGCCCGCGGGGTCACCCGTTGATCTCGCCTGCGGGGACCACATCCCCCGGGGGGCGGAGGGGGCGGCCGCCGAGCGGGACGCGGCGGCCGCCCGCGTGGCGGAGCTGGAACGGGCGCCGGGTTAGCCCATCGTCCTCTGGCCGTCGAGGGACTCCCGCAGGATGTCGGCGTGCCCGGCGTGCTGCGCGGTCTCGGCCACGATGTGCAGGAACACCCGGCGGACCGAGCGGACGGCGCTCGGCGGGAACCACGGCGCCTCGGGCAGCGGGTGGGCGGTGTCGAGGTCGAGGGTGCGCACCAGCTCGTCGGTGCGCGCGGCCACCTCGTCGTAGAGGGCGAGGACCGAGGCGAGCGTCTCGCCCGGCTGCAGCACCCAGTCGGCGCCCCAGTCCTCCGGCGACTGCTCCATCGCGGCGGTCCCGCGCACCGCGAAGTCGGCCCAGGACCGCTCGGTGACGGCGACGTGCTTGACGAGCGTGGCGAGGGTCAGCTCGCTGGCCGTGGTGCGGCGGGTGGCCTGCTCGTCGGTGAGTCCCCGCACGGTGAAGCGGAGGAAGCCGCGGTGCGCGGCCAGCGTCTCGAGCAGGTCGGCGCGCTCGGCGGAGAGGGCGGGGGAGCCGGTCGGGCTGGCGGTCGGAGCGGTCACGGGGTCCTCCTGGACGTCGTCTGCCGGTGCACCCATCGTCGGGGCGAAAGAGGACGGATCCTGTCCGCTGTGCGCGCCAGGATGGCGGTATGAGCGACCCGGCTGTCCGCACGCTCCGCCTGCTCTCGCTGCTGCAGACCCGCCGCTTCTGGTCCGGCCCCGACCTCGCCGCCCGGCTCGGCGTCTCGGTGCGCACCCTGCGGCGCGACGTCGAGCGGCTG
Organism: Geodermatophilus sp. SYSU D01119; assembly: GCF_054049975.1. NCBI lineage: Bacteria > Bacillati > Actinomycetota > Actinomycetes > Geodermatophilales > Geodermatophilaceae > Geodermatophilus > Geodermatophilus sp. SYSU D01119. Next base: position 877 of record NZ_JBJGYL010000048.1, read on the forward strand.
CGCGAGCTCGGCTACCCGGTCGACGCCTCCCGCGGCACCGACGGCGGGTACGCGCTGGCCCGCGGCGCCGCGCTGCCGCCGCTGGTGCTCGACGATGACGAGGCGGTGGCGCTGGCCGTCGGGCTGCAGGCCGCCGCCGCGGGGCCGGTCGCCGGCATGGCCGAGACGTCCCTGCGGGTGCTGGCCAAGCTCGTGCAGGTGATGCCCGGGCGCCTGCGCGGCCGGGTCGAGGCGCTGCGCGCGGTGACCGTGCCGGCCGGCGTCGCCCCGGCCCCGGGCAGCCCCGACGCCGTCGACCCCGACGTGCTCACCGCCGTCGCGCTGGCCTGCCGCGACACCGAGCGGCTCGGGTTCGGCTACGCCCCGCCGGGCCGCGAGCGCGAGGAGCGGCTGGTCGAGCCGCACCGGCTCGTCGCGCTCGGCCGCCGCTGGTACCTCGTCGCGTGGGACCTCGACCGCGGCGACTGGCGGACCTTCCGGCTCGACCGGCTCGACGCCCCGCGCGGCACCGGCGCCCGCGCCGCGCCCCGCCGCTTCCCGGCCGAGGACGCGGCGGCCTGGGTGCGGGAGCGGCTGGACAAGGCGTGGGCGCGGCACGTCGTGGAGGCCGAGCTGGCCGCCCCGGCGGAGCAGGTGCGCGGGCGCATCGGCCGCTGGGCGACCGTCACCGAGGACCTCGGCGACGCCTGCCGGGTGCGGATCGAGGGCGACGACCTCGACTGGGCGACGGCCGCGCTGGTTGTGGCCGGGGTGCCGTTCACCGTGCTGTCGCCGCCGGGGTTCGCGGCCCACGTGCGCGACGTGGCCGCCCGCTGCGCCGCCGCGTCGCGGGCCGGCGCGGCCGCACCCAGCATGGGGACATGACGGAGTCAGCCGGCCGCGTCGCGGTCGTCACCGGGTCGGAGTCGGGCATCGGGCGGGCCGTCGCGGTCGCGCTCGCCGAACAGGGGTGCGACGTCGGCATCACCTGGTACCGCGACGAGGAGCACGCGCGGGCCACCGCCGAGGAGGTGCGCTCGACGGGCCGGCGCGCGGAGGTCCGGTACGTCGACCTCACGCAGCTCCCGCAGGCCGCCGGCGTCGTCGACGAGCTGGCCGAGGCGCTCGGCGGCGTCGACGTCCTGGTCAACGACGCCGGCACCGGCCACTCGACGTTGATCCTGGACACCGACTACGAGACCTGGCGCGAGGTGCTGGCCACCGACCTCGACGCGGCGTTCCTCTGCCTGCAGCGCGCCGCCCGGCGGATGGTCGACGCCGGCCGCGGCGGGCGGATCGTGAACATCACGAGCGTCCACGAGCACCAGCCGCGGGTGGGCGCGGCCGCCTACTGCGCGGCCAAGGGCGGCCTCGGCCTGCTCACCCGGGTGGCGGCGATCGAGCTCGCCGAGCACGGGATCACGGTCAACGCCGTCGCGCCGGGGGAGATCGCCACCCCGATGACCGGCCAGGAGGACGAGGACCCGGCCGCGCCCGGGCACGAGCGCCCCGGCGTCCCGGTCGGCCGGCCCGGGTACGCGCACGAGGTCGCCGCCGTCGTCGCCTTCCTCGCCTCGCCGCAGGCCTCCTACGTCACCGGGGCGTCCTACGCCGTCGACGGCGGCATGCTGCAGATGGGCCCGATGGCCGGCTCCCACATGACCTCCGACGACTGGCGCCGCCCCTGACTCAGGCGCCCAGCAGCTCCCGCAGCCGCGCGCGGTCCGGGCCCGGGACGGGAGCGGGCGGGCGCCGTTCGGCGGCGGCCACCCGCTCCCGCACCAGCGGGCGGGCCAGCACCTCGGCCAGCGGCGCCATGCACAGCCGGTACTCGACCATCGCCCGGAAGACGTCGGCGTCCTGCACCGCCGCGCCGAGGAACGCCGACAGTTCCGGGGGCGGGGGAGGCGGGGGGCGGTCCTCGCGCGCGGCGGCCATCTGCGCGAGGCGGACGCGGTCCTCGGCCAGTTGCTCCTCGACGAACGGCGCGGCGCCGCGCTCGCTCGCCTCGGCGAAGGCGGTCGCCAGCTCGGCGGGCCGGTCGAGGTGCGCGGCGACCGCCGCGCGCAGCAGCGCGGCGTGCAGCAGGCCGACCGACAGCCCCCGCCCGGCCGAGGGGTTGGTGCACGCCCACGCGTCCCCGACGGCGGCGAACCCGGTGACCACCGGCCGGCCGTCGACGACGAAGCGGCGGTGCCGGTCGAGCCCGCCGCCCATCGCCAGCACGCCGCCGAGCGCCCGCCCGTCGAGCCAGTGCGCGTGCAGCGGGCAGGCGGCGAGCACCCGGTCGAAGACGGCGCGGTCCCGCAGTGCCCGCAGCGGCCGGTCGCCGCTCTCCCCGAAGACGGTCACCGACCAGGTGCCGGCGTCGCCCACGAGCGTGAGCACCGAGATGCTGCCCAGCGGGGTGACCGGCGGGCCGAGGACGGCCGGCTCGGTGCCGCTGAGGTAGCGCGTGTAGTAGACGAACCCGGAGTCCTGCGCCCGTGCGGGCGGCGGGACGGCGCCGAGCTCGGTCAGCCACCCGGCCGAGCGGCTCCGGCGGCCGGTCGCGTCGACGACGAGGTCGGCGCGCACCTCCTCGCCGGCCGTCGTCCGGACCCCGGCGGCGTGCGGCACGCCGGCCAGCGCCGGGGTGCCGGGCAGCAGCCCCGCCACGCCCGTCCCGCGGCGGATGTCCACCCCCGGCGTCCGCTCGGCGGCCGCCGCGACGGCCGACTCGACCACGGGCCGCCGCCCGGTCACGCTGCGCAGCCGCTCGTCGCCCTCCCGCGGGGCGCGGTCGCGGACCGACGGCGGCAGCGCGGCGAGCCGGTCCACCCAGACGCAGCCGGCGTCGAGCAGCTGCCCGGTCAGCCCGGGGAGCTGCTCGTCGGCGACGGCGCGGAACCGGGCGTGCAGCGTGTGCGGCTGCCGGAACTGGGCCACGCCGCGCCGCCGCCAGCCCTCCCACGCCTCCGCCGGGGTGGCCGGGGCGCCGTCGGGGTCGGCCTCCAGCACGGTCACCGCGTGCCCGTCGCGGGCCAGCATCATCGCCGCGCACAGCCCGACGACGCTCCCGCCGCACACCACCACCGAGGCCATGACCGCCTCCTCGCCGCCGGGACCGGTGTCGCCGTAGGTTCGCCGGTGGCGGGCAGGCTCCTCCCGCGGGGCGCGGGGGCGGAACGGGACCGGGCGCGTTCCCGGCGACGGCGCCGCGGTCGGTGGCGCGCCGGTACGCAGGGTCAGTCGACGCGCGTGCGGTGCGAGCGGGCCGCCTTCTCGCGGTAGAGCGCCGCGTCGGCGCGCGCGAGCAGCCCGGTGAGCCCGTCGCCGGGACGGGCGGTCGCCGTGCCGGCCGACCAGGCGCCGGCCGAGACCGCGCGCAGGCGCAGCAGCAGTTCCGCCGCGGCCGGGGCGTCGCTGCCGGGCAGCACGAGGGCGAACTCGTCGCCGCCGAGCCGGCCGAGCAGGTCCGAGCGGCGCAGCTCGCGCCGCCAGGCCGTGGCCAGCGAGCACAGCAGCGCGTCGCCGGCCGCGTGGCCGGCGGTGTCGTTGACGGCCTTGAAGCCGTCGAGGTCGAGCAGCACGACCGTGACCGGCTCCCCGGCGCGCTCGGACGTGGCGAGCAGCCGCTCGGCGCCGTCCTCCCACGCGCGGCGGTTCGCCACGCCGGTGAGCGGGTCGGTGCCCGCGGTGCGCCGCAGCGCGCCGGTCTGGCGCACCTGCGCCTCGGTGAGCACGACGGTGGTGACGACGGCGGTCAGCCACGGGGCGAGGGGACCCGACGGGGCCGCGGCCAGCACGCCGGCCGACACGGTGGCGACCGCGCCGAGGACGTGCAGCCGCGCCTGCACGGGCGGGAGGACGTGGCCGGCGAGCACGCCGAGCGCGACGAGCGCGGGGCCGAGCCCGACGACGCCGACCGCGGTGACCGACTGCCAGGCCAGCACGGCGGTGAGCACGGCCAGCAGCGCGAGCCCGGCGTGCACGGCGGCCACCGGCAGCCGGTCGCGGCCGAGTTCGAAGGCGCCGGCGAGCAGGCCGCCCACGACGGCGAGGACGGCGAGCAGGGCCACGGGCGTGCGCGCGGACATCGGCCACAGCGCACCGAGGGCGCACAGCGCCGCGGCGCAGCCGTACAGCAGCGCGAGCAGGCGCAGCCCGCTCCTGCGGTCGCCGGTCACCGGTCTCCCTCCCTCACGGGGGGAGCATCGTCACCTGCCCGGGCGCTCCTGAGGAGACCCCACCCGCACGGGTGGTCAGCCGGTGAGCTCCGTGGGCACGGCGATGACGTCGACCATCGCGCCGCGTCGGTACACCGTCACGGGCAGTGACTGCCCGACGGCCTCGGCGAACAGCAGCCGCTGCAGGCTCTGCGCCTCGGCCACCGGCGCGCGCCCGGCCTCGAGCACCAGGTCGCCCGGCCGCAGGCCGGCCCGGTCGGCCGGTGACCCGGCGACGACGTCGACCACGCGCAGCCCCCGCCGCCGGCCGGTGCGCGCGACGAGCTCCGCGGGCAGCGGGGCGGGGCTGCTGACCAGGCCCAGGTAGGCCCGCCGCACCCGGCCGTCGCGGACGAGGGTGTCGATGATCCGGCGGGTGGTGTCGTTGACCGGGACCGCGAGACCCAGCCCCCACCCGGCGACGGCGGTGTTGATGCCGACCACCCGGCTCGCGGAGTCGGCGAGCGCGCCGCCGGAGTTGCCGGGGTTCAGCGCGGCGTCGGTCTGGATGACGTCCTCGACCACCCGGGCGGTCCGCCCGTCCCGCGTGGGCAGCGACCGGCCCAGGCCGCTGACGACGCCGGCGGTCACCGACCCGGCCAGGCCCAGCGGGTTGCCGACGGCGACGACGAGCTGGCCGACCCGCAGCCGCCCGGCGTCGCCGAGCACCGCGGGCTCGGGCGCCCCGGCGGTGGCGCGGACGACGGCGAGATCCGACAGCGGGTCGGTGCCCACCACCTCCACCGGCGTCTCGGTGCCGTCGCCGAACACGGCCCGCCCGGCGCGGGCGCGGCCGACGACGTGCGCGTTGGTGAGCAGCAGCCCGTCACCGGGGACGACGACCGCGGAGCCCGCGCCCGAGCGCCCGTCGGGCCCGGTGACCTGCAGTGCGGCGACGTGCGGGGTGAGGTCGGCGGCCACCGCGGTGACCACCTGCGAGTAGGCGTCCAGCGCCGCGTCGGTGTCCGGTCGGGTCACGGCGCACCTCCTGGGGTCGATTACACCGTTACAGCGACCAGTGGACGCCTCCGGCGGGGCGCGGGGCCACCCTCCCGGCTACGCCCAGAGCGATCACCGCGCGGTGGCGGGTGCGCGGCCGTAGCGTCGGCCTCCCCGGCGACCCCCACGGCACCCAGGAGCGGCGTGTCCACCGAGCAGTCCCCGCCCGACCGCGCCGTCGGGCGCACCCTCGGCGTCGAGGAGGAGTTCCACCTCGTCGCCCCCGGCACCCTCGACCTCACCCCCGGGCCGGCCGCCGCGGCCGCGGCCCTCGCCGGGGAGGCCGGCCCGCTGGTGCACCCGGAGATCGCCACCACGCAGCTGGAGACCGCGAGCGGCGTGTGCACCACGCTCGCGGAGGTGCGCGCCGACCTCGTCGCCGGGCGCGCCCAGGCCGCCGCGGCCGCCGCCCGCGACGGGCTGGTGCTGCTGCCGGCCTCCACCCACCCGTGGGACTCCTGGCACACCATGCCGGTGACGCCGGGGGAGCGGTACGAGGCGATGGTCGACCGCTGGGCGGGCCTCGCGCGGCAGCAGGACATCTGCGGCTGCCACGTGCACGTCGGCGTCCCCGACCTCGACACCGCCGTCGCCGTCCTCGACCGCGCCCGGCCCTACGTCCCGGTGCTGCTCGCGATGACCGGCAGCTCGCCGTTCCACGACGGCGTCGACACCGGCTACGAGTCCTGGCGCACGCTGTGGTGGACCCGCTTCCCGCACGCCGGCGCCCCGGAGCCGCTCGGCGACGCCGACGGCTACCGCCGCGTGCTGGCCGGCCTGGTCGCCTCCGGCGTGGTGGCCGACGGCTCGCACCTGTACTGGGACGTCCGTCCGTCGGCCCGGCTGCCCACGATCGAGTTCCGGCTGGCCGACGTGTGCACCACCGTCGACGACGCCGTGCTGCACGCGGCGCTGGTCCGCTCCCTGGTGCGGGTCCTCGCCGGCCGCGCCGAGCGGGGCGAGCCGGTGCCCGAGGTGCGGGCCGAGCACCTGCGTGCGGCCCGCTGGCGGGCGGCGCGGGAGGGCCTCGGCGGCCGGCTGTTCGACCCGCTGCGCCTCGAGCTGGTCGACGCCGGCGCCGCCGTGCAGGGACTGCTGGCCGAGCTCGAGGCCGACCTCGCCGACGCCGGCGAGTGGGACGAGGTCACCGCGCTGGTGCAGGACCTGCTCGGGCGGGGTACCTCGGCGGCGCGGCAGCGGAGCACCTGGCTGCGCACGGGCGACCGCCGGGCGGTCGCGGAGTGGGTCGTCCGCGAGGGGGCGGCCGGGAGGGCCTGATGGACCCCGACGACGTCCGGCGGCTCGCGCTGCCCCTGCGCGACCCCGCCGACCTGGACCCGCTGCTCGACCGGATCGGCGACGCGCGCGTCGTGGCCGTCGGCGAGGCCAGCCACGGCACGCACGAGTACTACGCCTGGCGGTCGGCGCTCACGCGCCGGCTGGTGGAGGAGCGCGGCTCCGGGCTGGTGGCCGTCGAGGGCGACTGGCCCGACTGCCGCCGGGTGGACCGCAGCGTGCGGCTGCTGCCGGGCGGGGCCGCCGACCCGCGGGACGCCCTGGACGCCATCGACCGGTGGCCGACCTGGATGTGGGCCAACGACGACGTCGTCGACTTCACCCGGTGGCTGCGCGGGGTCAACGCCGGGCGCCCGGAGCCGGAGCGGGTCGCCTTCGCCGGGCTCGACGTCTACAGCCTGTGGGACTCCATGCACGAGCTGCTGGCCTGGCTGGAGGAGCACGAGCCCGGCCACGTGGCCGCCGCCCGGCGGGCGCTGCACTGCTTCGAGCCGTTCGGGGAGGACGGCGCCGAGTACGCCTTCGCCACCCGGTTCGCGCCCAGCACCTGCGAGGAGACCGTCGTCGAGCTGCTCCGCCGGCTGTGCGAGGAGCGCGGCGGTGCCGGGACGGCCGACGACGCCGACGACCGCTTCGGCGCCGAGCAGAACGCCGCGGTCGTGGCGGGTGCCGAGCGCTACTACCGGGCGATGGTCGGCAGCTCGGCGGAGTCCTGGAACGTCCGCGACGAGCACATGGCCGACACCCTCGACCGGCTGCTCGGGCACACCGGCACGAAGGCGGTGGTCTGGGAGCACAACACGCACGTCGGCGACGCGCGGGCCACCGACATGGCCGACGCCGGCATGACGAACGTCGGGCAGCTGCTGCGCGAGCGGTACGGCACGGGGGACGTCGTCCTGGTCGGGTTCGCCGGCCACCGCGGCGGCGTGGTCGCCGGCCGGGAGTGGGGCGCGCAGATGGAGCGGATGGCCGTGCCCGCGGCGCGGGAGGGCAGCCTGGAGGCGCTGCTGCACGAGGAGGTCGGCCGGGATGCGCTGGTCGTCGTCCCGCGCGGCGACCGGCCGGCCTGGCTGGACCGGCGGCTCGGGCACCGGGCGATCGGCGTCGTCTACCGGCCCGAGCGGGAGCGGTGGGGCAACTACGTGCCCACGGTGACCGGCGACCGGTACGACGCCCTGCTCTACCTCGAGGACACGACGCCGCTGCAGCCGCTGCACCTCGAGCGCCCGGACGAGCACGTGCCCCCGCCGGGGCACCCGGAGTGACCCGGCCCGCGGCGCAGGGCCGCCTCGACAGCCGGCCCGGCGCCGGCCCGGCCGGCCCGCCGCTGCCGGCCGGCGTCACCCGCCTGGACCTCGGCGGGGCGGCCGAGGCGCTGGTCCGGGTGCCCGAGGGCACCGGAACGCGCCCGCTGCTGGTGTTCTGCCACGGCGCCGGCGGGGACGCCGCGCAGTCGCTGGCCGCGGTCGGCGACGTCGCCGCGGCCCGCGGGGTGGCGGTGCTCGCCACCTCCTCGGTGGCCACCACCTGGGACCTCATCGCCGGCGGGCTCGGCCGCGACGTCGCCGTCCTCGACGCCGCGCTCGACGCCCTCGCGGCGCGGCTGCCGGTGTCCCGGCTGGCGCTGGGCGGGTTCTCCGACGGCGCCTCGTACGCGCTGTCGCTGGGGCTGGCCAACGGCGACCTGTTCGAGGCGCTGCTCGCCTTCTCGCCCGGCTTCGCGGCGCCGCCGGGCCGCACGGGCCGGCCCCGGGTGTGGATCGCCCACGGCACCGCCGACCGGGTGCTGCCGGTGGACCGCTGCGGCCGGCGGGTGTCGCACGCCCTGTCGGCCGCCGGCTACGACGTCACCTACGACGAGTTCGCCGGCGGCCACGTGGTGACGCCGGAGCTGGTGGACGCCGCGCTGCGGACGTGGCTCGGCCCGCCCGGCTGAGGCCGGACGGGCCGAGGGGAGGGGCGGTGCGGCTCAGGCGGTGCGGCGGCCGACCAGGTCGTGCTGCTGGTCGGGGTTGACGTCGTCGGGCGTGTGCGGGTGGTCCTTGGGCCCGCCGGTCTTCGACGTGGCGAAGCCCTCGCCGAGCTTCTCCAGCGCGAGCCGCCCGTAGACCTGCTGCTGGGTGGCGACCCGCTGGGAGCGGCCGCGGCCCAGGAAGCTGACCATCCAGTGCAGCACCGTGGTGACCCGGCTCTTGAAGCCGATGATGTAGAAGAGGTGCACCACCAGCCAGATCACCCAGGCGATGAAGCCCTCGAACTTGAGGTTCTTGATGTCGGCGACCGCGGAGAACCGCGAGATCGTCGCCATGTTGCCCTTGTCGCGGTACTTGAACGGCGGCTTCGGCTCGCGGCCGGTGATCCGCCGCTTGATCGCGTCGGCGGCGTAGCGGCCGCCCTGGATGGCCACCTGGGCGACGCCGGGCAGCTTGTCGGGGTGGTTGGCCATGTCGCCGACGACGTGGATCTCCGGGTGGCCCGGCAGCGTGAGGTCCGGCTGCACCGAGATGCGGCCGGCGCGGTCGACCTCGGCGCCGGTGGCGTCGCCGAGCAGCCGGCCGAGCGGGGAGGCCTGCACGCCGGCGGCCCACACCTTGGTCGCGGCGGTGATGCGGCGCAGCTGGCCGTCGGAGTCCTTGACGGTCAGGCCGTCGGCGTCGAGGTCGGTGACCAGCGCGCCGAGCTGCACCTCGACGCCGATCTCGTTGAGGTGCCGGCGGGCCTTCTCGCCCAGCTTCGGCCCGAACGGCGGCAGCACCTGCGGGGCGCCGTCGAGCAGGATGATGCGGGCCCGCTCGGGGTCGATGTTGCGGAAGTCGCGGCGCAGCGTGCGGTGCGCGAGTTCGGCGATCTGGCCGGCCATCTCGACACCGGTGGGGCCGGCGCCGACGACGACGAAGGTCATCAGCCGGTCGACCTCGGCCGGGTCGGTGGCGAGCTCGGCGAGCTCGAAGGCGCCGAAGATGCGGCCGCGCAGCTCGAGGGCGTCGTCGACGCTCTTCATGCCGGGGGCGAACTCCGCGAAGCGGTCGTTGCCGAAGTAGGACTGCCCGGCGCCGGCGGCGACGATCAGCTCGTCGTAGGGGTGGACCGTCGTGCGGCCGAGGATGGTCGAGGTGACCGTGCGGGCGTCGACGTCGATGTCCACGACCTCGCCGAGGACGACCCGCGCGTTCTTCTGGTGGCGCAGCACCTCGCGGGTGGCCGGGGCGATCTCGCCCTCGGACAGGATCCCGGTGGCCACCTGGTACAGCAGCGGCTGGAACAGGTGGTGACTGGTCTTGCCGATGACCGTGACGTCGACGTCGGCGTTGCGCAGTGCCTTCGCGGCGAACAGGCCACCGAAGCCGGATCCGACGATCACCACCCGCGGCCGTCCGGTCGAGGGGCTGCCGGGGGCGCTGGGCGCAGGTGATGTCGTCATGATGACTGATCCTCTCCCGTCGGAGGGTCCGTTGTCCTGTGGCGGGCCGGTCGGGGAGGTGATCCCCGTCACGGCGCCGCCGGCTCGCTGGTCGGTTCGCCGGTCGGTCCGCTCGCGACTCCCGGTCCCACCCGGTACAACCGTGCCGGTGCCCGTCGTCATCCCCCGGGTGGTGCTGGTCCCGGGGCTCGGACTGGACCGGCGGTCGTGGTCGCGACTGCGCCGGCGGGTGCCCGCCGACGTGGTGCTCCTACCCGGGATGGGGCGGTCTGCACCTGTCCCGTCGCTCGACGAGCTCGCCGCCGCGCTCCGGGCGCGCCTCGGGGAGGGCCCGGTGGTCCTCGTCGGGCACAGCCAGGGCTGCCAGGTGGCCGCCGCGGCCGCCGTCGACCCGCGGGTGGCGGGCGTCGTGCTGCTCGGCCCGTCGACCGACCCGCGGCTGCGCCGGGCGCGCGTCCTGGCGGGCGCGTGGCTGCGGACGGCGCTGCGCGAGCCGTGGTGGCAGGTGCCGCTGATCGTGGCCCAGTGGCTGACCACCGGGCCGCGGGCGATGCGCGCGCTGTGGCGGGAGAGCAGCCCCGACCGCATCGACGGCCGGCTGCGCGCGGTGGCCGTGCCGGTGGCCGTCGTCCGCGGCACCCGGGACCGGCTGTGCGACGCCGCCTGGGCCGCGCGGGTGGCCACCGCGGCACCCCGCGGGCGGGTCGTCGAGGTGCCCGGCGCGGCGCACATGACGCCGCAGACCCACCCCGGCGCCGTGGCCGCCGTGCTGCGTGAGGCGGTGGCGCGGGCGACCCGGCCGGGCGAACCGGCGTCGTCGGAGACCCGGGACCGGGGGAGAGGCGTGCCACCATGACCGCATGGCCACCTCCTCCGCCTCGGCCGGCGCGCTGCTGCACCACGTGCGCACCGGCCGCGCGCGGAGCCGGGCAGAGCTCGTCGCGCTGACCGGCGCGGCCCGCAACACCGTCAGCGCGCGGGTCGACCAGCTCATCGCCGCCGGCCTGCTCGAGGAGGGCGGCCGCGGCTGGAGCACCGGCGGGCGCCCGCCCACGCTGCTGCGCTTCAACAGCGCCGCCGGCTGCGTGCTCGCCGTCGACCTGGGCGTCACCAGCGTCGACGTCGCCGTCACCGACCTGTCCGCCCAGGTGCTGGCCACCGTCGGGCACCCCATCGACATCGCCGAGGGACCCCGGCCCGTGCTCGCCGAGGTCGACCGGCTGGCCCAGCAGGTGCTCGCCGAGGCGGGGCTCGGCCCGGCCGACGTCTGCGCCGTGGGCGTCGGCGTCCCCGGGCCCGTCGAGTTCTCGACCGGCCGGCCCTCCCACCCGCCGATCATGCCCGGCTGGCACGACTTTCCGATCCCGAGCGCCTTCGGCCGCTACGAGTGCCCGGTGTTCGTCGACAACGACGTCAACGTGATGGCGCTGGGGGAGATGGGCGTCGCCGGGTCCGACCAGGACGTGCTCGTCGTCAAGGTCGGCACCGGCATCGGCTGCGGGATCATCGTCGAGGGCGGCGTGTACCGCGGCGCCCAGGGCAGCGCCGGCGACATCGGGCACATCCACGTGCCGTCGGCCGACGGCACCGAGGTGGTCTGCCGCTGCGGGCAGCTCAACTGTCTCGAGGCGATCGCCGGCGGCACGGCCCTGCTGCGCGACGCGCAGGCCGCCGGGCTCCCGGTCACCACCACCCGCGAGGTGGTCGAGCGCGCCGCGCTGGGCGACGGCCAGGCGCTCGAGCTGGTCCGCCGCGCCGGCCGCACGATCGGCACGGTGCTCGCCGCGCTGGTCAACTTCTTCAACCCGCACCGCATCGTGATGACCGGAGGGGTGGCGCGGGCCGGCGTCCCGCTGCTGGCCGGCATCCGCGAGGCCGTCTACGCGCGCTCCATGCCGCTGGCCGCCCGCGCGCTGGAGATCACCGTCAGCGACGCCCCCGACCTCTCCGGCCGGGTGGGCGCCGCGCTCATGGCCATCGAGGGCTACCTCGACGAGGACTCGGTCTCCCAGGCCCTCACCCGCGCGCTCGCCCGCTGACCCGGGCCGCCGCCGTCGCCCCGGGACCCCACCCGGCCATCACCCCCGCCGTCGCACCGTCGCGGCTCGCGGCGGGCTGTTTCATCGCGATTCGGTAACCGCCCGATCGGGACCTTGACCGACGTGTGAGTGGCCTCATACGTTCTGCCCTCAGCGGACTAATGGTCAACGATGAGCAGAAGTCGGGAGGTGACGTCGTGGTCCACCGGACGCGACGACCGACCGCCGGCGGTACCCGGGCGGTCGCCCGGTGACGGCGCCGGCACAGGAGGCAGTGCTGCGCGGTGCGCCGCTGCTGGAGATGCAGGGCATCGTCAAGACCTTCCCGGGCGTCCGGGCCCTCGGCGGCGTCGACCTCGACGTGCGGGCCGGCGAGGTGCACTGCCTGCTCGGCCAGAACGGCGCGGGCAAGTCGACGCTGATCAAGGTCCTGGCCGGTGCCCACCAGCCCGACGAGGGCGCGATCACCTGGCAGGGCGAGCGGGTGGTGCTCGGCGACCCGCAGGCCGCCCTGCGGCTGGGGATCGCCACGATCTACCAGGAGCTCGACCTCGTGTCCGGGCTCACCGTGGCGGACAACGTCTTCCTCGGCCGCGAGCAGGCCCGCATGGGCTTCGTCCGGCCCGGCGAGATCAACCGGCGGGCGGCGGCGCTGCTCACCCGGCTCGGCCACCCGGAGATCCGTCCGTCGGCGGAGGTCGGCTCGCTCTCGGCGGCCTCGCAGCAGATGGTGAGCATCGCGCGGGCGCTGTCGCAGGACGCGCGGCTGATCATCATGGACGAGCCGTCCGCGGTGCTCGACAACGAGGAGGTGGAGCGGCTCTTCGCCGTCATCCGCGACCTCACCGCCGAGGGCGTCGCCATCGTCTACATCTCCCACCGGCTCGAGGAGATCCGCGAGATCGGCGACCGGATCACCGTCATCAAGGACGGCCGCACCGTCGCCACCGGCCTGCCGGCCCGGGAGACCCCGACCCGCGAGGTCATCACGCTGATGACCGGCCGGGACATCGAGTACGTCTTCCCCGAGCGGCGCACCCCCGTCGCGGCGGGCACCGCGCCGCTGCTCGAGGTCGAGGACCTCGGCCTGCGCGGCTCGTTCTCCGACGTCTCCTTCGCCGTCCGCCCGGGCGAGATCGTCGGCCTGGCCGGCCTCGTCGGGTCCGGCCGCTCCGAGATCCTCGAGACCGTCTACGGCGCCCGCCGGGCGACGTCGGGCGTCGTGCGGGTCGGCGGCCGGGTGCTGCGCCGCGGCGACGTCGGCGCCGCGGTGGCCGCCGGCATCGGCCTGGCCCCCGAGGAGCGCAAGAGCCAGGCGCTGCTGCTCGGCGAGTCGGTCGCCAACAACATCAGCATCTCCAGCCTGGCCCGCTTCGCCCGCGGCGGCTTCGTCGCCCGGGCCGCCGAGCGCACCGCCGCCCGCGAGCAGGTCCGGTCGCTGGACGTGCGCCCGGCCGACGAGACCCGCGAGGTGCGCACCCTGTCCGGCGGCAACCAGCAGAAGGTCGTGCTGGCCCGCTGGCTGCTGCGCGACTGCCGGGTGCTGCTGCTCGACGAACCCACCCGCGGCGTCGACGTCGGCGCCCGCTCCGAGATCTACGCGCTGGTGCGCGACCTCGCCGACCGCGGCGTCGCCGTCGTCGTCGTCTCCAGCGAGATCCCCGAGGTCCTGGGCCTCGCCGACCGGGTCCTCGTCGTCGCCGAGGGCCGGGTGCTGGCCGAGGAGCCGGCCGGCGCCCTCGACGAGCACCGCGTGCTCGACCTGGTCATGCAGGGGACCACCACGCACGGCGTCGCGCCGGAACTCCACCACACGACAGGCGCCGGGACGGCGCGGCACGAAGGGACCGGAGCATGAGCGAGGGCAGCACCGCCCTGACGGCGGGGACGGGCAAGTCCGACGCCGACCGCGGGGGGAGCCGCTCCGGCGGCCTGATGGCCGGTCCGCTGGGCCGCAACCTGGGCCTGGTCGTCGCGCTGGTCATCCTGTGCATCGTCGGCATCGCCACCGCCGGCGACCGGTTCGCCGACGTCGACAACATCCTGACCATCCTGCGGCTGGCCTCGGTCATCGGCGTGGTCAGCATCGGCATGACGTTCGTGATCATCGGTGGCGGCATCGACCTGTCGGTCGGCGCGCTGGTCGCCCTGTCCTCGATCTGGGCCACCACGCTGGCCACCCAGCAGATGGCCGAGGACACCCACTGGATCGTCATGGTGTTCACGGCCGTCGTCGTCGGCGCCGTCGCGGGGTTGGTCAACGGCCTGGTGATCGCCTACGGCAAGCTCGCCGCCTTCATCGCCACGCTGGCCATGCTCACCGCCGCCCGCGGCCTGGCCGAGATCATCGCCAACCGGCGCACGCAGATCGTCCGGGACCGCGACTTCCTGGCCTTCTTCTCCGGCGACGTCCTCGGCATCCCGACCCTGGTGATCATCTTCGCGCTGGTCGCCGTCGCCGGGTGGGTGCTGCTCAACCGGACCACCTTCGGCCGGCGCACCTTCGCCGTCGGCGGCAACGCCGAGGCCGCCCGCCTCGCCGGCATCCGGGTGCAGCGGCACACCGTCAAGCTCTACGTGCTCTCGGGCGTCTGCTGCGGCATCGCCGCCGTCATGCTCATGGCGCGGACGACGACGGGCAGCTCGACGCACGGCACGCTCTACGAGCTCGACGCCATCGCCGCGGTCGTCATCGGCGGCACGCTGCTCATCGGCGGCCGCGGCACGATCGTCGGCACCGTCATCGGCGTCCTCGTGTTCGAGACGCTCGGGAACATCTTCACGCTCAACAACCTGTCGAGCTCGGCCCAGGCCGTGGCGACCGGCGTGATCATCGTCCTCGCCGTCCTGCTGCAGCAGCGCCTGGCCACCGGCGGCTTCAGCTTCCGCCGGCCCTCCTCCGGGGGCTCCGCCGGCGGGCCCGTCCTGAGCGGCGCCCCGTCGGGCGCGGTCTCCGGCGGCACCACCGCCGACGGCGGCCCGGGCGGCGGCCGCCCGGCCCCCACCGGCAAGACCCTCTGACACCCGGCGCGCTCCGGCGCGCCGGACCGCACCACCCACCGGGCGCCCGCCCGGTGGCGGACCCACCCGGCTCCCGGACAGGGGGCGACACCTGAGGAGACAGCATGTCTGCAACGAGGCAGCGTCCGTTCCGCCGCCTGCCGTACGCCACGGTCGCCCTGCTCAGCGCAGGCGTCCTCGTGGCCGGCTGCACCAGCAACACCCCGGAGGACTCCGGTAGCGGCGGCGGTGGCGGGAACCAGGCCGCCAGCGACAACGACGAGACCGGTGACACCGTCACCATCGGCTTCTCGGCGCCGGCCGCCGACCACGGCTGGATGGCCGGCATCACCGAGGCCGCCCGCGCCGAGGCCGAGCGGTACGAGGACGTCGAGCTGGTGGTCGCGGAGGGCACCAACGACGTCAGCACGCAGATCAGCCAGGTCGAGACCTTCATCAACGACGGCGTCGACGCGATCGTGCTGCTGCCCTTCGACGGCGCGGCGATGACCCCGGTCGCGCTGCAGGCGATGGAGGCCGGCATCCCGGTCATCAACGTCGACCGCGAGTTCGACAGCCCGTTCGCCGCCCGCACCACGATCCTCGGCGACAACTACGGCATGGGCGTCTCGGCCGGCACCTACATCTGCGAGCAGCTGGGCGACAACCCCGACGCCGTCGTCGCGGAGATCGCCGGCATCGACTCGCTGCCGCTGACCCAGGACCGCAGCCAGGGCTTCGCCGACGCGCTGTCGGAGTGCGGCCTCGACGTCGACAACCGCGTCGCCGCCGACTTCACCGTCGAGGGCGGCGAGGAGGCGGCCTCCAACCTGCTCCAGGCCGCCCCGCAGATCGACGCCATCTGGAACCACGACGACGACCAGGGCGTCGGCGTCCTGGCCGCCATCGAGAGCGCCGGCCGCGACGAGTTCTTCATGGTCGGCGGCGCCGGCTCGGCCAACGCCATGCGGGCGATCCAGGAGGGCAACTCCGTCCTCCAGGCGACGGTCATCTACCCGTCGACCCAGGCCGCCGACGGCGTGCGCCTGGCCCGCCTCATCGCGCAGGACAAGGCCCTCTCCGACCTCGTCGAGGTCGAGATCCCGCGGCAGATCGTGCTGAACGCGCCGGTCGTCACCGCGGACAACGTCGACCAGTACATCGACACCGCCTTCGAGTCCTGAGCCACCCGGGGCGGGGCCGCCCGACCGCGGCGGCCCC
>NZ_JBJGYL010000049.1:0-16906 GCF_054049975.1 Geodermatophilus sp. SYSU D01119
GGGGCGGGCATGGCACCGATCCTGCCCGCCCCCGGCGACGCGCTAGTACCCGGCCGGCCTGGCCGGGGTGACCACCCAGTCGGTGAAGAAGCCGTCGAGCTGCTGCCCGCTGACCTCCTCGGCCAGCGCGACGAAGTCGGCCGTCGTCACGGTGCTGTCGGCGTTCTCCGTGGCCCAGCGCCGCAGCAGGACGAAGAAGTCGTCATCGCCGATCAGGGTCCGCAGGGCGTGCAGGGTGGCCGCTCCGCGGTCGTAGACGGCGGCCGCGAACAACCCCGTGGGCCCGGGGTCGCTGACGACGACCGACCAGAAGTCGTCGTCGGCAGCGGTGGCGTAGACGGCCTCGTACTGCTCCTGGGCGGTGTCACGCCCCTGCCGCTCGGACCACAGCCACTCCGCGTAGGTGGCGAACCCCTCGTTGAGCCAGATGTCGCGCCACGCCGCCGGGGACACGCTGTCGCCCAGCCACTGGTGGGCCAGCTCGTGGGCCACGGTGCTCTCCGAGGCCTGCCGCGAGTACACCGGCCGGGTCTGGGTCTCCAGGGCGTAGCCCACGCTGTCCTCGTCGACGATCGCGCCGAAGGAGTCGAACGGGTAGGGCCCGAACACCCCGTCGAAGAAGTCGATCATCGCCGGCTGCAGTGCCAGGCTGGCCTGGGTGGTGCTCAGCCGGGTGCCGGTCACGCCCGTCTCGACGTAGTTCAGGATCGGCAGCCCGCCCGGCCCGGTCTGCACGGACGCGGCGTAGTCGCCGATCGACGCCGTCGCCAGGTAGCTGGCCATCGGGTCCTCGGCCGACCAGGTCCACGTCGTCCGCCCGCCAGTGGTGACCGGCGGGCCGGCCGGCACGCCGTTGGCGATCGCCGTCTTGCCCTCGGGCACGGTGATCCGGAAGTCGTAGGTGGCCTTGTCGGAGGGGACGTCGTTGACCGGGAACCACGTCGGGGCGCCCTCGGGCTGGTTCGCCACCAGCACGCCGTCGGCGAAGGTGACCCAGCCGTACAGGCTGCCCTCGAGGTCGGTCGGTCGCCCGGGGAACCCGCCGTAGACGACGGTCACCCGGTGCTCCGTGCCGGCCTTGAGCTTCGGCGCGACGGTGACGACCAGTTCGCCGCCGCGGCCCTCCTCGTCGACGCCCTGCTGCGTGAAGCGGGCGGGCTTCCCGTCGACCAGGACCGACGACACCGTCAGCCCGCGCAGGTCGAGGGAGAAGCTCGCCAGGTCCTGGGTGGTGCGGAGGGTGACGACGGCGGTGCCGTCGAGGCGGCCGTCGGCGTACCAGGACAGGCCGAGGTCGTAGTGCTGGACGTCGTAGCCGCCGTTGCCGGCGGCGGGGAAGTACGGGTCGCCGCCGGACGTGCTGCCGTCGGTGTAGCGCGGCGCGCCGGGCGCGCCGGGCGCCGCGGAGGCGGGGCCGGCGACGGCGACGAGGGAGGCGGCCGCGACGAGCGCGGCGGCGGTGCGGACGGTCGGACGGATGCGCATGCAGGTCCTCTCCGAGGGGCCCCGGGCGGGCCGGATCGGGCCACCGTAGGAGGCGCGCGTTCCCGTCCCGTTTCCGGGAGGCGACTCGCAACATCCTGAGATTCGTTGCGCGAGCGTGACCTGCGCCACTACGGTCGCGCGGCATGACGGCGGCAGCGGAGGCCGGGACGCGCCTGCGACGGGCGCTGTCCGGCACCAGCGGCGACGAGGGCCCGGTGCGCGCCTTCCGGCTGGCCCGCCGCACGTTCCTGTCCGGCACGAGGGTGGACATGGGCCCGCTGGCCGCCGAGCTCGGCGTCGACCGGGCGACCCTGTTCCGCTGGGTCGGCAATCGCGACCAGCTGCTCACCGAGGTCATCTGGTCGCTGTTCGTGCCCACTTGGCGCCGCGCGGTGGACGAGGCCACCGGCCACGGCGCCGCCCGGGTGGTCGACGCGCTCACCCGCTTCACCCGCGACGTCTGCGCCTCCGTGCCCTTCCGCGTGCACCTGCGGCGGGAGCCCGAGCGGGCGCTGCGCCTGCTCACCACCCGCTCCGCGGACTACCAGGTGCGGGTCACCGGCGCCTTCGCCGCGCTGCTCGAGGGCAGCGGCGCGGCCCTGCCCCTGCCGGTCCCCGACACCGCCTACGTGCTGACCCGCGTCGCCGAGTCGTTCATCTACGCCGACCTCATCGCCGGTGCCGAGCCCGACGCCGCCAAGGCCGCCGTCGTCTACGCCGCCCTGCTCCGCTGCCCGACCCCGCACCCCGGAGAACCGCCCACCGGAGAACCGCCCACCCAGGAGGAACCGTGACGCTCACCCCGGACCGCACGTCCGCCCCGCTGCCCGGCCGGCTCGGCGACCCCACCGCCGAGTACCGCACCGACGACCGCGCCGACCGCAGGCTGCGCGAGGCGCTGGCCCGCTACGGCCTCGACGGGCAGGCGGCGCCCCCGCCGTTCGCCCCGGACGCGCCGCTGGAGGACAAGCTCGCGTTCGTCCGCGGCGCGCACGACGGCTTCGAGGGGCTGTACGCCGCCGTCACCGCGGAGGAGACCCACCGCGACGACGTCACGCGCACCGTGCTCGCCGCCCCGGGCCGCGACGGCCACGACGTGCCGCTGTACGTCTTCCGGCCGGCCGGCGTCGAGGGGCCGCTGCCCGGGGTCGTGTACATCCACGGCGGCGGCATGACGATCCTCGACTGCGACAACCGGCTGCACACCCGCTGGTGCGAGGACCTCGCCGCCGAGGGCCTGGTCGTCGTCGCCGTCGACTTCCGCAACGCGGTCACCGCCGCCGACCACGCGCCGTTCCCGACCGGCCTGCACGACTGCGCCGACGCGCTCACCTGGCTCGACGGGCACCGGGACGAGATCGGCGCGACGTCGCTGGTGCTGCAGGGCGAGTCCGGCGGGGCGAACCTGTGCCTCGCGTCGACGCTGCTGGCCAAGCGGGAGGGCCGGCTGGACGCGATCGCCGGCGTCTACGCGATGGTGCCCTACATCTCCGGCGCCTACGGCTGGGACGAGGACGCCAAGCGCGCCGAGCTGCCCTCGCTCGTGGAGAACGAGGGCTGGTTCCTCAACACGCTGATGATGGACGTGCTCGTCTCCACCTACGACCCGTCCGGCGAGCACGCCCGCGACCCGCTGGCCTGGCCGTACTTCGCCACCGTCGAGGACCTCGCCGGCATGCCGCCGCACGTGGTGTCGGTCAACGAGCTCGACCCGCTGCGCGACGAGGGCATCGCCTACTACCGGAAGCTGCAGGCCGCCGGGGTGCGCGCGGTGGGACGGGTGGACCTGGGGCTGACCCACGGGGCCGACTCGATCTTCAAGACCGCCGTGCGCGACGTGTACGACGCCACGGTCGCCGACGTCGCCCGCTTCGCGCGGAGCGTGGCGCCCGCCGGGGTCGTGGGCCTGCGGCGGGGGCGGCCCCCCCCCCCCCGCCCCCCCCCCGCCCCCCCCCCCCCCCCCCCGGCCCCCCCCCCCCCCCCCCCCCCCCCCCCCCCCCCCCCCGCGACGTCGTCGTCGGTGGAGCCGGGCACGCCCTCGAGCAGCCGGTCGAGCAGCTCGTCGAGGGGCCGGTCGCCGGCCTCGGCGAAGGCGGCGGCGAGCCGGCCGATGCCCTCGTCGAGGTCGGTGCGCCGCCGCTCGACCAGGCCGTCGGTGTAGAGCAGCACCGTGCTGCCGGGCTCGAGCCGGGCGCGGTGGGTGTGCCGGGGGCGGGCCGGGTCGAGGCCGACGAGCAGGTCGGGGGCGGCGGTGAGCGGCCCGACCCGGCCGTCGGGGGAGCGCAGCAGCGGCGGCGGGTGCCCCGCGTTGCTCCACGACAGCACCCGGTCGTCCCCGCAGCGGTCGACCCGCGCGACGGCGACGGTGGCCAGCGCGCCGGTGCGCAGCCCGCCCACGGCTGCGTCGAGCCGGGACAGCGCCAGCGACGGCGGCTCGCCACCCTCGAACGCGAACCCGCGCAGCATCGCCCGCAGCTGGCCCATGGTGGCCGCGGCCCGCACGTCGTGGCCCGAGACGTCGCCGATGACGAGCACCGTGGCGCCGTCGGAGTCGTCGAAGGCGTCCCACCAGTCGCCGCCGACCTGCGCGCCGGCGCTGCTCGGCAGGTACCGGGCGGCCAGCTCCAGCCCGGGCGGGGACGGCAGCTCGCCGAGCAGCGCCCGCTGCAGCGTCGTGGCCACCGACTCCTGCCGGGCCAGCAGCGCCGCGCGGCTCACGGCCTGGGCGGTGTAGCGGGCCAGCGCGAGCACCAGGCCCTGCTCCACGGCGGAGAACTCCCGCGGCTGCGCCCAGACCAGGCTGAGCGTCCCCGGGACCGAGCCCGCGACCGGCAGCGGCAGGTGCGCCGAGGCGCCGGCCGGCGCGGGCGACGGGACCGGGGGGTGCGTGTCGGGGAACCGCTCCGCGGCGGCCGCGGCGTCGGGCAGGAACACCGCCCGTCCGGTGGCCAGGGCCGCGGTCGGCGGGGAGTCGACGCCCAGCGGCAGTGACGGCGGCTCGTCGGCGGCCGGCTCCCCGGCCGCCGGGACGAGCTGCAGGCGGCGGCCGGCCGGGTCGACGAGGGCCAGGCAGGTCCCGGAGGTGCCCAGCGCGTCGGCCGCGGCTGCGGTCACCGCGGCGGCGACGTCGGGCAGCGTGACGGCGTCGGCGAGCGTCTCGGCGAAGCGCAGCAGCAGCCGGTTCTGCTCGCTGGTGCGCCGCGCGCCGGCGATGGCCGCCCGCAGGCGCAGCTCCGAGGCGGCCAGCCCGGCGATCTGGGTGAGCACCTCGACGTCGGTCGGGGTCCAGTCGCGCGGCCGCCCGTCGATGGCGCAGACGGCGCCGGCCACCTCGCCGTCGGGCCCGACCAGCGGCACCCCGCAGTAGGCGACGACACCGAGGTCGGCGATCGCGCCGTTGCCCGCGAGCACCTCCACCTCGCGTGCGTCGCGGACGACCAGCGGCTGCGCCGAGGCGCGCACGTACTGGCAGAACGAGTGGCTCAGCGGCGTCCGGCGGCGCTGCTGCCAGGCCCCGGGCAGGCCGACGGCGCCCGGGAAGACCTGCTCGTCGGGGCCGACGAGGGTGACCAGCGCGGTGGGGACGTCGAGCATCGTGCGGACCAGCGTGGCCAGCCGGTCGAGGTCGGCGTCGGCGACGGACGGGTCGTCGGCCGGGACGTCCTCGCAGGTCACGTGATCACGGTAGTCGCCGGGGCGGACGCCCCCGCCGCCCGCCGGCGCGGGCGCGGTCCTCCCGCCCGCTGGCGCGGGCGCGGTCCTTCACGGGGTGTTCGCCGCCCTGTCGGCGGGCCGTCCACCCGCAGCGGATGGGGTCCGGGACGGGCCGCCGGCGAGGGGCGCCGGCCGAGCCCGCGGAGGCAACCGTGCCCGTTCCGTCGCGTCGCCGCGCCGGCGTCGTCGTCGCGCTGCTCGCCGTCCTGCTCGGTCTCCCCACGGGGACCGCCGCGGCCGCACCGCCGGGAGGTCCGGGAGGCGGCGGCGGTCCCGGCGGCGGGCCGTCGGCGGTCGGCGCCGACCTGCTCGTGATCGGCCACCGCGGCGCCTCGGGGTACCGCCCCGAGCACACGCTGGCCGCGTACGAGCTCGCCGCCCGGATGGGTGCCGACCACATCGAGTGCGACGTCGTGAGCACCGCCGACGGCGTCCTGGTCTGCCGCCACGAGAACGAGATCAGCGGCACCACCGACGTCGCCGACCACCCCGAGTTCGCCTCCCGGCGGACCACGCGGACCGTCGACGGCGTGGCGCTGACCGGTTGGTTCACCGAGGACTTCACGCTCGAGGAGCTGCGGACGCTGCGCGCGGTCGAGCGGCTGCCCGAGGTCCGCGAGGAGAACACGCTCTACGACGGCCTGTACCCGGTGCCCACGGTCGAGGAGTTCCTCGACCTGCGGGCGGAGCTCAGCCGGGAGCTGCGGCGCGAGATCGGCGTCTACGTCGAGACCAAGCACCCCACCTACTTCGACTCGATCGGCCTGTCCCTCGAGGAGCCGCTGGCCGCCGAGCTCGGCGCCGCCGGCCTGGACCGCCGCCGCTCGCCGGTGTTCCTGCAGTCGTTCGAGACGGCCAACCTGCGCGACCTCGACGCGCTGGTGGACGTGCCGCTGGTCCAGCTGCTGTCGGCGAGCGGCGCCCCCGCCGACCTGGTGGCCGCCGGGGACCCGCGGACCTACGCCGACCTCTCGACCGCCGAGGGCCTGGCCGGGATCGCCACCTACGCCGACGGGGTGGGCCCGGAGAAGAACCAGGTGATCCCGCGGCTGGCCGACGGCAGTCTCGGCGAGCCGTCGTCGCTCGTGGACGACGCCCACGCCGCCGGGCTGCTGGTGCACCCGTACACGTTCCGCAACGAGAACACCTTCCTGCCGGCCGACCTGCGCGAGGGCGCGGACCCGGCCGCCTACGGGCGGGCGATCGAGGAGCAGCTGGCGTTCTGGGCGACCGGGATCGACGGGATGTTCACCGACGACCCCGACACCGGCGTGGTGTCCCGGGAGCTGTTCGCCGAAGGCGTGCGCGCCGCCTGAGCACCCGCGTCCCCCGGCGGCTCACCGCTGCCGGGGGACGCGGCCCAGCAGGTGGAACTCCGGGTTGGGCGGGATGGCGGCGAAGTGCGCCAGCCGGTTGGACAGTGCGAAGAGCGAGGTGATCGCGCCGACGTCCCACACGTCCTCCTCGGTGAGGCCGTGCCCGCGCAGCCGGTCGAGGTCGTCGGCGGTGACCGCGGCGGGGTCGGTGGCCAGCCGGACGGCGACGTCGAGGACGGCGTGCAGCCGCGGCGACACCGGGGCCTTGCGCCAGTCGACGGCGACGAGGTCGGCCAGCAGCGGGTCGCGGGTGCGGATGCGGGCGATGGCCCCGTGGGCGACGACGCAGTAGGCGCAGTCGTTGGCCGCGCTGGTGGCCACGACGATCAGCTCCCGGTCACCCGTGGACAGCCCGGGGGTGTCCTTCTCCATGAGCGCGTCGTGCATCGCGAAGAACGCGCGGGCCTCGTCGGGGCGCCAGGCGAGGGCGGCGAACACGTTCGGCAGGAAGCCCGAGCGCTCCTGCACCTCGGCGTAGCGCTCGGCGAGGTCGGCGGGCAGGCCGGCCGGGTCGGCGACGGGGAAACGGCTGATCGGGGTGTCGGCGGTCACGCCGAGCAGCCTCTCGTGCGGCCGGGCCCGCCGTCGACCGGCCACCGGCCCGCCGCGCCGGGCAGAGTGGTGCCCGTGTCCCGCCGGAGGTCGGTCCTGCTCGCGCTCGCCGTGCTGGCCTGCGGGTGCACGGCGGCCGAGCAGCCGGCCGTCACGGCGGCCTACCGGGTCGAGCCCTCCTGCCCGGCGCCCGCGTCGCCGACGGTCGTGTCGGCGGCCCTGGTCAACGAGGTGGTCGCGGTGAGCGACCTGCCGTACTGGCAGGCCGGCGACGTCGGCGCCAGCGCCCGGCTCTCCGACGGCCGGCTGGTGTGGGTCTTCGGCGACACCGTGCGCGCCGATGGCGTCGAGCCGCGGCTGGTGGCCAACTCCGTGCTGCTCACCTCGGGCACCTGCGTCGCGCAGCTGCTGCCGCCGGGGGAGGGGCCGGTGGTGCCCGACGTGGCCGCCGGCCAGGTGCAGTGGCCGATGTCGGTGGTCGTGCTGCCGCCCTCGCCGGGGCTCGCCTACCGGGGCGTGGACGACGTCGTCGTCGTGATGTGCGCGCGCACCGAGCGCGGCGACGGCACCGGCGGCCTGCTCGACTTCCGCTTCCGCGGCACCTCCGCGGCGGTGTTCACCGTGACCGACGGCGGGGCGCCGCAGCCGCTGGAGGTGCTGGAGGTGACGCCGGACGACCCGTCGGCCACGCAGGTGAACTGGGGCGCGGCGGCCACCGTGAGCGGCGAGTGGGTCTACGTCTACGGCACCCGGCTCACCGGGGAGCCGCTGGTCTTCGGCCGGGAGCTGTACGTCGCCCGGCTGCCGGTGGCCGACCCCGCCGACCGCGCCCGCTGGGAGTTCTTCGACGGGACCGCCTGGCAGTCCGACATCGCCGCGGCCGCGCCGGTGCTGCCCGCCGACGGCGGGGTGTCGCAGACGCTGTCGGTGGACCGGGTGGGGGAGACCTGGGTGGCGGTGTCCAAGCGCGGCGGCGACCTGGCCGACTTCGTCTACACCTGGACCGCGCCGGAGCCGACGGGGCCGTGGACGCCGAGCCGGGCGCTGCCCGCGCCGGCCGGCTACGACACCGGCCGGCTCACCTACGCCCCGCTGGCGCACCCGGAGGTGCCGCTGGCCTCGGGCGGGCTGCTGGTGTCGGTGTCGCGCAACACCACCGACCTGGCGCAGCTGCTCGCCGAGCCCGAGGTGGGGCGCCCGCTGTTCGCCGAGGTGCCCCGGCCCTGACGCGGCGCCCGCCGCCGGCGACGTGCGCTACGGGTGCATCCCGTGGGCGGAACGCGCCGGACGTGCACACCGTCGCCCGAGGCCTCCCGTCATCCCGAGCACGGCGGGAGCGGACGAGGAGGTGCGGGGGAGGAGCGGTCAGCCGGCGGTGACGACGCGGTCGCGGCCGGCGCGCTTGGCCCGGTACAGGCGGGCGTCGGCGAGGCCGAGCAGCTGGGCCGTCGTGCGGTCGGTGACCTCCGCGGTGCTCGCGGCGCCGACGCTGATGGTCACCGGCAGCTCCCCGGTGAGCGGCGCCCACGGGTGTGCGGCCACGGCGCGGCGGACGTCCTCGAGGTGCACGGCGGCGCGGTCGGCGTCGGTGCCGGCGAGCACCAGCACGAACTCCTCGCCGCCCAGCCGGGCCGCGAAAGAGGTGGCGCCGGGCAGCGCGGTGTCCTGCAGGAGGCCGGCCACCGTGCGCAGCACCTCGTCGCCGACGGCGTGCGAGCAGGTGTCGTTGACCCGCTTGAAGTGGTCGAGGTCGAGCAGCGCGACGACGACCAGCTCGTCGGCGGTGGCCGGGGCGGCGAGCAGCCGCGGCAGCTCCTCGTCGACGTGCCGGCGGTTGTAGAGGCCGGTCAGCGGGTCGCGCAGCGACAGCTCCCGCCAGCGGCGGCTCTGCCGGCGGGCCTCGGTGGTCTCGTACATCGCCTGCAGCGCGCGGGCGCGGGCCTCGCGCTGCGCCGACTGCTGCTCCACGAGCTCGGCGACGTAGCGCTTGTGCTCCTCGAAGGCCGCGCGGTGGTCGCCGGTGGCGGCGTGCAACTCGGCCTGCTCGGCGCGGGCGCGCACCCGGATGGAGGCCAGCCCGTGCTCCGCGCAGCGGCGCAGGCACTCGTCGAGAGTGCCGCGGGCGGCGTCCACCTCACCGCGCAGGCGCCGCACCTCGGCGAGGGTGAGCAGGAAGTCGGCCCCGGCGTCGCCGTCGTGCGAGGCGTCGAGCGCCTGCAGCCCGGGCAGCAGGGCGGCCTCGGCCTCCTCCAGCCGGCCCAGGCCCATGAGCGCGCGGGCCACGGTGTCGAGCCGGCCGACGTCGAGGGGCACGCCGTGCTCGGCCGCGAGGGCCTGCAGCCGGTCGCTGTGCTCCAGCGCTGACTCGAACCGGCCGGCGAGGGTGTCGGTGTAGGCGCGGTTGTTGAGGATGCGCAGCTGCCGGTCGACGTCGCCGAGGTCCTCGGCCAGCCGCAGCACCGCGGCGTAGCGCTCGGGCGCGGCCGGGTCGCGGGACAGGCCCAGCACGTCGGCCATCCGGACCAGGTGGTCGATGCGGAGGGCGGGCAGGTCGTCGTCGTCGAGCAGGTCGACCGAGAAGACGGCGTGCTCGAGGGCGCCGGCGAGGTCGCCGAGCTCCTGGAACACGGCGGTGAGCACGAAGGAGCTGCGGGCCAGCAGGTGGCGGTGGGAGGCGTCGGTGGCCCAGCGGTGCACCTCCTGGGCGGCGCGGCCGGCGTCGGCGACGGCGCCGCGGCGGCGCTGCAGGTCGGCGCAGACCAGCCGGGCGCGGTGCTCGAGATCGGCGCGGCCGAGTTCGCGGGCGGTGGCGACGGCGGCCTCGGCGCGGTCGGCGGCGGAGCCGGCGTCGAAGCGGGACAGCGTCTCCAGCTCGTCCAGGACGGCGGCCAGCGCGGCTCCGGCGTCGGACCGCGGCGGTACCGCGGGCACCGGGTCGTCGCGGACGGCGAGACTGGTCACGCCCTCGGGATCGGCAGTGCCGACTCCGGTACTGAGTCGTCCCGGAAGAGGACCACCCCGACGGGTGAGCACCGCGCTCAGCCCCCGGCCAGGAGCGCGCGGACGGCGTCGACGGTGTCGGCGTCGGCGGCGGTGCGGTCGGGCCGGTAGCGCAGCACCCGGGCGAAGCGCAGCGCCACCCCGCCGGGGTAGCGGGTGCTGCGCTGCGCGCCGTCGAGGGCGACCTCGACCACCACCTCCGGCCGCAGCTCCAGGCCCCAGTCGTGCTCGGTGCGGGCGTGCGCGGGGAAGGTGGCCGTCTGCCAGTCGAGCAGCTCGTCGGTCATGCCCTTGAACGTCTTGCCGACCATCAGCGGTTCGCCGCCGTCGGGGTCGCGGGCGCCGAGGTGGATGGTGGAGAGCTTGCCGGTGCGCCGTCCGTAGCCCCACTCGACGCCGAGGACGACGAGGTCGAGGGTGTGCACCGGCTTGACCTTCTGCCAGGCGCGGCCGCGGCGGCCGGCGGCGTAGGGCGCGTCGAGGGCCTTGACCACCACGCCCTCGTGACCGGCCGACAGCGCCTCGTCGAGCACCGCGGCCGCCTGCTCGGCGCTGGGGCACCGCGCGCCGGGCATCCGCAGCGGGGCGGCGTCGTCGGAGGCGAGCAGCCCGTCGAGGACGGCCAGCCGGGTGGCCAGCGGCTCGTCGAGCAGGTCGCGGCCGTCGAGGTGCAGCACGTCGAAGAAGAACGGCGAGAGCAGGACGCCCGCCGCGTCGTCGGGGTCGGTGGCGTCGCTGCCGAAGCGGCTCATCGTGTCCTGGAACGCGCGGGGACGGCCGTCGTCGTCGAGGGCGAGCGTCTCGCCGTCGAGGACGGCGGTGCGGCAGGGCAGCGCGCGGACCCGCTCGACCAGTTCGGGGACGCCCCCGGTGACCTCGCGCAGCGTGCGGGTCCACACCCGGACCTCGTCGCCGTCGCGGTGCACCTGGATGCGCGCGCCGTCGAGCTTGTGCTCCACGGTGACCTCGGTGCCGAGGTCGGCCAGCGCGGCGTCGAGGGAGGAGCCGGGGCTGGCCAGCATCGGCCGCACCGGGCGGCCCACCCGCAGGCCGACGGCGGCCAGCGCCTCCTCCCCGCCGGACAGCGCGGTGGCGGCGGTCTCGTCGAGCCGGCCGGTGAGCATCGCGGCCCGGCGCAGCACCGCGGGTGGCACCTCCGCCGCCGCGGCGACCGCGTCGAGCAGCACACCCTCCAGCGCGCCTTGGCGCAGCTCGCCGCCGAGCAGCCGGGCGAGGAAGCGCTGCTCGTCGGCGGTGGCGGCCGCCAGCACCTCGCCCAGCAGCTCCGCGCGGCGGGCGGTGGCGCCGGACCCGGCGGTGCCGGCCAGGGCGGTGAGCGCGGCGTCGACCGCGGCGACGGTCAGCGACGGCGCCCCGGCCGGCGGCGGCACCGCGCGGGACAGGGTGCGCCAGCCGACGCCGACGCGGCCCTGCGGCAGCTCGCCGGCCAGCCACGCGGCGACCGGGCCGACCTCGCCGGGACCCGCGGCGCGCAGCGCGCCGGCGATCGCGGCCGCCTTCGCCGTGCGGGCGCGGGTGGCCGCCACCGCGGCCGAGGCGGCGACGACATCGGCGAGCAGCACGCCGCCATGCTGACAGCCGGGTACGACAGCGCGGATCTCCCGCGCGGGTCGGTGCGCAGGTCAGCGCGCGGTGAGCTCCCGCCCGGCGGCGAGCCAGCGCGCCGTCACCTCGCTGCCTGCGGCCAGCAGCGCCCGGGCGCCGCCGGTGTCGCGCGGCCCGGTGGGCAGCCGGTCGAGCAGGCCCGCCGCCCAGGCGTCGGCGACGTGCGGCAGCACCTGCACCCGCGGGTCGGCGAGCGCGCCGGCCACCGCGGCCCGGTTGGCCACGGTGCGCGCCACGGTGAACGCCTGCAGCACGGTGTCCAGCGCCCCGGGGCCGGCCTCGACCGGCGCGGCGTAGGGGTCGCGGTCGGGATCGGCCGGCACGCCGCACACGAGCGGGCCCGCGCCACCGGGGTGGGCGGCGCAGCGGCCGGCGACGGCGGTCACCGGCGCCAGGCCGCAGTCGAGCACCAGCACGCGGTCGTCGGGGCCGGCGTCGGCGAGCGCCCCGGCCACCGGGACGCCGTCGACGATCCCGCCGTCGACGTGCAGGTGCCCGTCGGGCAGCCGGACCGGCGCGAACAGCCCGGGCAGCGCGCAACTGGCGGCCAGCACGTCACCGACCGGGCCGGTGCGGTGCCGGGCCGCCGCGCCGCAGTCCAGGCAGGTGGTGGTCACCGACAGCGGCACGGCGAGCTCGCCGAGGTCGTGCGCCGGCACGTGGTCGGCGACCAGCCGGCGCAGCGGCC
Source organism: Geodermatophilus sp. SYSU D01119 (assembly GCF_054049975.1). Lineage (NCBI taxonomy): Bacteria > Bacillati > Actinomycetota > Actinomycetes > Geodermatophilales > Geodermatophilaceae > Geodermatophilus > Geodermatophilus sp. SYSU D01119. The sequence continues at coordinate 12,442 of NZ_JBJGYL010000049.1, forward strand.
GGTCGTCGAGGAACCCGGCGCCGCGGCGCAGCGAGCGGACCAGGCCGCGGGCGCGGGCGGGCCAGCCCGGGCGCAGCACCCGGCCCATCGCCGGGTCCGACCACAGCTCGGCCAGCCGCGCGGCCCGGTCGGGGCCCGGCGCGGCGGCCAGGAACGCCGCGTTGACCGCGCCCACGGAGGTGCCGTGCAGGGCGTCGACGGTCAGGCCGGTGTCGAGCAGCGCGCGCAGGGCGCCGGCCTGGAAGGCGCCCATGGCGCCGCCGCCACCGAGCACGAGGTGGGTCCGCGGGGTCACCGCACCGATGGTGCCGCAGACATGGCCGCGAGGTGGACGGGACGTGACCGGCACCTCAGCGCGCCGTCCGCACCATGCCCTCCTGCGCCACCGTGAGCACCAGCCGCCCGCCGCGGTCGAACACCCGGCCCGAGCACATGGCCCGCCCGCCGCCGGCCCAGCTGCTCTCCTGCTCGCAGAACAACCACTCGTCGGCGCGGGCCGGGCCGTGGAACCACACGGCGTGGTCGAGGCTCGCCGTCGCCAGGCCCGGGGCGCCGATCACCGTGGCGTGCGGGGCGACGGCGGTGGCCAGCAGCAGCATGTCGGTGGCGTAGGCGAGGGCGACGGCGTGCGCGAGCGGCTCGGCGGGGAGCGTCTCGCGGGAGCGGAACCAGAAGCGCTGGCGCGGCGGGGCGGGCTCGCCGCGGCCCGCGGCGACGCGGGGGAGCGGGCCGTCGAAGCGGAAGTCGAACGGGTGCCGCCGGTCGAGCCAGTCCAGCCAGGCGCGCACGGGCGCGGGGGCGTCGGCCAGCGCCTCCTCCGGCCGCGGGAGCTCCTCCGGCGGGGTCGCGGCGAGCGCGGGCACCTGGTGCTCGGGACCGGTCTGCGGCCGGGTGAACGAGCAGGTCAGCTCGAGGATGGCGGCGTCCCCCTGGCGGGCGGTGACCTCCCGGGTGGTGTAGCTGCCGCCGTCGCGGACGCGGGTGACCGCGAGGTCCACGGGCGCCGACGGGTTCCCGGGCCGGACGAAGTAGGCGTGCAGCGAGTGCACCGCGCGGCCGGCGTCCACGGTGCGCGCGGCCGCGGCCAGCGACTGCGCCACCACCGCCCCGCCGAACGCGCGCTCCCCGGCGGGACCGCCGCGCGGCGCGGCGCGCAGGACGTCGTCGCCGGAGTCGGAGAGGTCCAGCAGCGCGGCCAGGGGTGCGCGGGAGGAGGGCGGCGCCACGGCGGGCAGTCAAGCACCCCCGCCGGTCACCGTGAGGGCGACGCCCCCGGCGAGCCGGTAGGGCGCCGTGGCCACCAGGTCGCCGACGACGCGGCGCAGCCGGGACACCTCGGCGCGGGCGGCGACCACGTGCCCGTCGTCGCCGAACAGCGCCCGGCCGAGCGCGGCGGCGTCGAGCCCGGCGGGCCCGGCACCCGCCACCAGCGCGAGCACCTGCGCCTGCCGGCGGGTGAGCCCCGCCGACCAGGAGCCGTCGCCGCCGCGCACCCACAGCACGGGCGCCGCGGTGAGGTCGAGCTCGGCCGACACCGGCGCCCGGGCCTCCTCCGGGCGCAGCAGCCAGCCCTCACCGAGCCGCTCGGGCGTGCACAGCCCGAGCCCCGCGACGGCGACCGGGCGCCCGGGCCGCGGGACGGCGACCCGCGCGCCCGCGGCGACGCCGGAGCGGGCGGCCACCCAGCCGTCGTCGTCGACGAGCAGCAGCGGCCCGCGCACCGTGCCCAGCACCGGCTCGGCGGCGCGGCGCAGCCGGTCGAGGTGCTGCTCGTGCCGCCGCCACAGGCCGGTCTCGGCCAGCCGCACCGAGGTCTCCACCAGCGCGCCGATCGCCGGGTGCAGGGTGAGCGCCGGGCCGCTGACGTCGACCACCCCGAGCAGCTCCCCGGTGACCGGCGAGTGCACCGGCGCGGCCGAGCAGTACCAGGGGTGCTGGGCGGCCTCGAAGTGCTCGGCGGAGAACAGCTGCACCGGCGCAGCCTCGGCCAGCGCCGTCCCGATCGCGTTGGTGCCTACGGCGGCCTCGGTCCAGGTGGCGCCCTCGGCGAACCCGAGCCGGTCGGCGTGCCGGCGGGTGGCCGCCGACCCGTCCCGCCACAGCACCACGCCGTCGGCGTCGGTGACGACGACGAGGCCGTGCGAGGCCTCCGCCACGCCGACGAGCACCTGCCGCAGCTCGTCGACCACCGTCTCCAGCCCGGAGCCGCGGCGGCGGGCCTGCACCACCTCGGCGGGCAGCGGGTCGCGCGGGCGGGGCCGGTCGGGGTCCATGCCCAGGCCCAGCACCCGCGCCCAGGACCGCTCCACCACCCGGCGCGGCCGTACCGGCGGGCGGCCGCCGGCCAGGACGGCGTCGTGCACGCGGGACAGGACGCGGGCGTGCGTGGACAGGTCGGTGCCGGGCGCGACCGCCGACCACGCGGGCACCGGCGCCTCCTCGGCGTGCAATCCGCTGCAACGCTCCCGCGCAGGTCCGGCGGGTGCTGTGCTGCACATCACACCACGTGTGCTGCTCCCCAGGGAGGACCCCGCATGACCTCGACCCTCAGCGCCCCGTCCACGGCCCCGCCGACCACCCCGGCCACCCGCGCGCGGGCCTGGTTCGCCGACCTCGAGGACGCCCTGCGCGCCCGCGACGTCGACCGCGCCGCCGGGCTGTTCGCCGCCACAAGCTTCTGGCGGGACCTGGTCGCGTTCACCTGGAACATCACCACCGTCGAGGACCGGGCCGGCGTCGCCGACCTGCTCACCGCCACCCTCGACCGCACCGACCCCTCCGGCTTCGCCGTCAGCGAGGAGCCGACGGAGGCCGACGGCGTCACCACCGCCTGGTTCACCTTCGAGACGGCGGTCGGCCGCGGGAAGGGCCTGGTGCGCCTGGTCGACGAGGACGGGCAGCCGCGCGCCTGGACGTTCCTCACCACGCTGTACGAGCTGAAGGGCCACGAGGAGCCGCGCGGCCCCGCCCGGCCGAAGGGCGCCGAGCACGGGATCAACCGGGAGCGGCTGACCTGGGCCGAGCGCCGCGCGCGGGAGGACGCCGAGCTCGGGCGCACCACCCAGCCCCACGTGCTCGTCGTCGGCGGCGGGCAGGGCGGCATCGCGCTCGGCGCGCGGCTGCGCCAGCTCGGCGTCCCGGCCCTCGTCGTCGACCGGCACGCCCGGCCCGGCGACCAGTGGCGCGGCCGCTACAAGTCCCTCTGCCTGCACGACCCCGTCTGGTACGACCACCTGCCCTACCTGCCGTTCCCCGACAACTGGCCGGTGTTCGCCCCCAAGGACAAGATCGCCGACTGGCTCGAGTCCTACGTGCGCGTCATGGAGATCCCGTACTGGGGCTCCACGGAGGTGCGCAGCGCCGCCTACGACGAGGCGGCCGGCGAGTGGACCGTGCACCTGGTCCGCGACGGCGAGGAGCTCACCCTCCGGCCGAGGGAGCTGGTGCTGGCGACCGGCATGAGCGGCAAGCCCAACGTGCCGGAGATCCCCGGCCAGGACGTGTTCCGCGGCGAGCAGCACCACTCCTCGGCCCACCCGGGGCCCGACGCCTACGCCGGCAAGCGGGTGGTCGTGATCGGCAGCAACAACTCCGCCTTCGACATCTGCGGAGCGCTCTGGGAGCACGGCGCGCAGGTGACGATGGTGCAGCGCTCCTCCACGCACATCGTCAAGAGCGACAGCCTCATGGAGATCGGCCTCGGCGCCCTCTACAGCGAGGAGGCGGTGGCCGCCGGCATGACGACGGAGAAGGCCGACCTGACCTTCGCCTCCATCCCGTACCGGGTGATGCACGAGTTCCAGATCCCGGCCTACGAGCAGATGCGCGAGCGCGACGCCGACTTCTACCGCCGCATGGAGGAGTCCGGCTTCTGGCTCGACTGGGGTGACGACGGGTCGGGCCTGTTCATGAAGTACCTGCGCCGGGGCTCGGGCTACTACATCGACGTGGGTGCCGCCGACCTGGTGGCGAACGGGGACGTCGCGCTGGCCCACGGGCAGGTCGTGCGGCTCACCGAGGACGCCGTCGTCCTGGACGACGGGACCGAGCTGCCGGCCGACCTCGTCGTCTACGCCACCGGCTACGGCTCGATGAACGGCTGGGCGGCCGACCTGATCAGCCAGGAGGTCGCCGACCGGGTCGGGAAGGTGTGGGGCCTGGGCTCGGACACCACCAAGGACCCCGGCCCGTGGGAGGGCGAGCAGCGCAACATGTGGAAGCCCACCGCCCAGCCGGCGCTGTGGTTCCACGGCGGCAACCTGCACCAGTCGCGGCACTACTCGCTCTACCTCGCCCTGCAGCTCAAGGCGCGCCAGGTGGGGATCCCGACGCCGGTGTACGGCCAGGCGGAGGTGCACCACCGGCGGTGAGCGGCCCGGGGGGGGGGGGGGGGGGCGGGGGGGGGGGGGGGGGCCCGGGGGGGGCCGCGGCGGGGGGGGGGGGGGGGGGGGGGTGGGTTGGCGGG
>NZ_JBJGYL010000050.1:0-16653 GCF_054049975.1 Geodermatophilus sp. SYSU D01119
CCCCCCCCCCCCGCCCCCCCCCCCCCCCCCCCCCCCCCCCCCCCCCCCCCCCCCCCCCCCCCCCCCCCCCCCCCCCCCCCCCCCCCCCCCCCCCCCCCCCCCCCCCCCCCCCCCCGGCCCGGGAGGACGAGGCGGCTCAGGAGGACGAGGCGGCTCAGGAGGACGAGGCGGCTCAGGAGGACGAGGCGGCTCAGGAGGACGAGGCGGCTCAGGAGGACGAGGCCACCGGCCGGAGGACGACGCCGCTGGCCGGGCGGGCCGGGATGCGGTGCAGCGCGATGGTGAGGTCCTGGTCGTCGGGGATCTCGAACGGCGCCGCCGCCAGCCGCGGGGCCAGCGTCGCGAGCAGCGCGACGGTGATCTGCTCGCCCGGGCAGCGGTGGTTGGTGCGCGGGTCGCCGCCGCCCTGGGGCACCAGCTCGAACGCGCCGATCTCCCGGCCGAGGAAGCGCTCGGGCCGGAACGCGTAGGGCTCCTCCCACAGCGCCGGGTCGTGGTTCTGCCCGTACAGGTCGAGCAGGACCATCGAGTTCTTCCGGATCGTCTCCCCGCCGAACTCCAGCCGCTGCGCCGCCCGGCCGCCGATGAACGGCGCGAACGGGTAGAACCGCCGCACCTCGTGCGCCCACGCCTCGGCGAACCCCGGGTCGGCCGAGGCGAGCTTGCCGCGGTACCCGGGCCAGCGGGCCAGCGCGTGCCCGCTGAAGGCCATGAACCACGCGACCGCCGTCGTCGGGCGGATGACGTTGAGCAGCTCGACGGCGGCCACCCGCGGGTCGAGCGGCGAGCCGTCGGCGTCGCGGTGCGCCGAGACGACGGCGAGCACCGACCCCTCCGGCGCGGTGAGCTCCCCCGACCGCACGCGCCGCACGACGTCGGCCAGCCAGCGCTCGCGCCGGCCGCGCGCCCGCCGCGCCCGCCAGTGCCGCGGCCCGCCGGTGGCGAACCCGTCGACCATCGCCAGCAGGTCCCGCGTCAGCGCCGGCACCTCGGCGTCGGTCAGGGGGATGCCGGCCCAGCGGGTGACCGACCCGGCGATGACCTCCGCGGAGGCATCGAAGAGCACCACCTGCGGCCGGGTCGCCCACTGGCGCACGGCGTCGTCCCAGGCGGCCGCCGTCCGGCCGGCCAGGGCGTCGATGCCGGCGCCGTCCATCAGCACCGCCACGAACATCGCCTTGCGGACCCGGTGCGCCTCGCCGTCGAGCGTGTGCACCGCGCCCTTGCCGAACAGCGTCCCCTGCACCGGCTCGGGGATGGCGTGCGAGCGGCGCACGTGGGCTTCGTCGTAGAGGAACCGGGCGGCGTCGGGCCCCTCGATCCCCACCGCAGGCAATCCGCCGAGGCGGGTGCCGACGGCCTGGCGCCCGTGAGCGCGGCGCAGGTCCGGCAGCCAGGCGTAGCCCTTGGTGAGGAGGGCCAGGGAGTTCTCGAGGCGCATGCGTCCGCGGTGCCCCGGACGGCGGGGGGCCAACCGCTCAGCCGGGGCGCTGGGTCTGCAGGCGGTCGTCGCGCGGCTCGCTGGCCGCGTCGGCGGGGCCGTCTGAGCCGTCGGGACCTGCCGGGCCGTCGCGGCGCCCCGCGGAGCGGCCGTGCCCGAGCCGGCGCAGCAGCGCGGCCACCTCGCCGGCCGCCGACGTCGTCGCCGCGCCCTCCGGGAGCCGGGCGGCCACCTGCTGCAGCGCCTCGGCGAGGTCGCGCTCGTCGGCGTCGAGCATGCCGCGGTAGGCGGGGTCGAGCAGGTAGCCGGTGGGCGGGGTGGACAGGCAGCCGATGAGGTCGAGCAGCACCTCGAGCCGGCGCGCGGCCTCGGCGGGCGGGGTGCTGCCCCGCGACATCGCGACCGTCACCACGTCCTGTTCCCACAGGCGGCTGCGCGCGGGGTCCTCCCGGAGGGCGAGCACGGTGCCCGTGCGGTGCCGCGGCTCCCGCCCGGGGCCGGAGACGGCGCTGCGCACCTGGTGGGCGATCCGGATGAGGTCGTCGTCGAGCATCGAGGTGCCCACGAACAGCACGTGCCGGGTGAGCAGCAGCGAGTGCAGGACGCCGGCCAGCGCGGCCCGCGAGTCGCCCAGCTGCAGGTACTCCTCGCGCGTGAGGACGACGCTCTCCGGGTGCGCGGCGTCGCCGTGCAGCTTGAGCAGCCACGGCTTGCCCGGCCGCGCCTCGTCGTAGGGCAGCACCGAGAGCTCGCGGCCGATGTCGGCGGCGGCCAGCTCCACCAGCGGGTCGTAGTTCGTCGTCACGAACTCCTGCACCGGCAGGTCGGCGATCAGCGCGTGCGCCAGCGCGTAGGGGCCGGGGCCGAAGCGGTCCTGCACGAACTCCTGCAGCCGGTCGCGGCCGAGCTCGCGGGCCAGCAGCGCGGCGGAGTCCTGCGGCGGCAGCTGCGACAGCCCGGCGCGCAGCTCCTCGTCGAGGCCGGAGCGGCCGGCGAGCTCGCCGAGCAGCTGCTCCCACGTGGGCAGGCCCGCCGCGGCGCTCACCCCGGCGCCGATGAACAGCGCGAGCTGGCCGCGCCGGGCCCGCTCGCCCAGCTGCTCGGCGAGGGTGCGCAGCGGGTCGGGCAGGTCCCAGCCGGTCGGCTCGCCGCGACGGATGCGCTGGGCGGCGGCGAGGTCGCTGGGCCCGCGCAGCACCAGCGCGACGTCGAAGCCGTGCTCGTCGGCGGCCTCGCGCAGCACCGGCAGCAGCTGCTGCAGCAGGTCGCCGCGCCGCCCGGCCGCGCCGCCCCAGCCGGTGCCCAGTGCCGGCAGCCCGACCAGCCGCCGCGCCCGGCCGTGCACCGGCTCGGTCACCTCACGGCGGGCGACCGCGGCCAGCGCCTCCCGGGCGCCGTCGAGCAGCCAGTCCAGGCCGCGGCCGCAGTCGTCGACGGTGTCGAGCAGCCACGCCTGCCGCGGCCCCTCCCCCGGCACGGCGAGCACCCGCTCGTCCCCCGACCAGGCGAGGTCGACGCAGACGCCCTCGTCGTCCTCGTCGACGACCAGGTCGGCCGGCAGCAGGTCGCGCCAGCTCGCGGCCACCCGCAGCGTGCGGCCGGTGGGCACCAGGACGTCGTCGCAGGACAGGCGGGTGAGGTCGGCGCCGACGACGAAGACGTGTCCACTCACGCCGGTCCCCTACCCACCCCGGACCCGGAACGGAACGGGACCGGGGCGTTCCGCGTCAGGCGGAGCCGCAGCCCCCGGCCGAGCAGGCGCAGCCGCCGCAGCCCAGCGGGCGGGTCGGCACCGGCTGCCGCGCCAGGGTGCGCAGCCCCGCCGCGGCCACCAGCAGCGGCACGGCCGCGAGCCCCGTGGCCAGCGCCGCGACCACGGCGGCGACGTCGGCCGCACGGCCGGCGCCCTGCACCAGGGCGGTGGCGGTCAGCAGGCCGCAGACCAGCAGCGCCCACACCAGCAGCGCGGTGCCGCCCCGGCGCGCTGCGCCCCCGCGGGCCAGCGCGACGGTGGCCGCACCGACCAGCGCCAGCGGCACCCCGAGCAGCAGCACCCAGCCGGTGAGCGGGGCGGAGACGGCCGCGACGGCGAGCGCGGCCAGCCCCACGGCGACGGCGAGCCCGCCGGGCAGCACCGTCCCGGCGCGCAGCAGCAGGACACCGCGGGCGGCGGCGAGGACGCCGAGCGCGCCGAGCAGCAGGCGGGCGCCGAGGTCCCCGGTCAGCACCGCGACGACGGCGAGGACGACGAGCGCGACGCCCAGCGCGGCCCGCAGCGGCCAGGCGCGGCGGGCGGCCTCCTGCTCGGTCGGCGCTGCCGCCGCCGTGCGTCCCGGGGTCCGTCCTGCCGCGCGTGCTGCCGTCGGTGTCGCCACGGAGGCCAGTGTCCCGCATCGGCCGGACCGGGCGGCGGCGCACCCGGCGGGCGACCCGGGCGCGTGCGACGCTGCACCGGCCGCGCAGCGCGCCGCGGCCCGGGACGACGGGAGGCACGTGGCCGAGGAGGTCGCCCCCGCCGTCCGGCGTGCCGCGCACAGCCCGGCGCTGCGCCACACCGCCCGCGCCGGCCTGCTCGGCTACGCGCTCATCCACCTGCTCGTCGCCTGGCTCGCCCTCCAGCTGGCCTGGGGTCCGGGCCGGGCCCGCACCGTCGGGCGCTCCGCCGACTCCGCCGGCGCGCTCGACGTGCTGGCCGAGTCCCCGCTCGGCGACGGCCTGCTCTGGACGCTGGCCGCGTCCCTGGCCGGGCTGTGCGCGTGGCAGGCGGTCGAGGTGCTGCGCCACCACCGCGCGGTGCCGCCGCCCGGCCCGCGCCGGCGGGAGGCGCTCGTCCAGGTCGGCAAGACCGGAGGGACGGCGCTGCTCCACGCCTTCCTCGCCGTGTCCGCCGCCCGGGCCGCGCTGGGCGTGCGGTCGGGACGCCGTGAGGAGGAGGAGACGGTGCGCGGGGTGCTCGGCTGGCCGGGCGGTCAGGTGCTCGTGGTCGCCGTCGCGCTGGTCGTCGTCGGCATCGGCGCCTACCACGTGCGCAAGGGCTGGCGGTCGGACTTCCTCGGCGAGATCGACCTGTCCACCGTCTCCCCCGCCCTCCGCGCGCTCACGCACCGCACCGCCCAGGCCGGGTTCGTGCTCAAGGGCGTGGCGCTGGTGCTCGTGGGCGCGGTGGTCGGCTGGGCGGCGGTCACCGTCGACGCCGACAGCGCCACCGGCCTCGACGGCGCCCTCCGCACGGTGGCCACCTCCCCGGTCGGGCCCGCCGCGCTGACCGTCGTCGCCACCGGGCTGGTGGCCTTCGCCGTGTACCTCCTGGCCCGGGCCCGGCACCCCGTCGGCTGAGCCCGCGCGCTCGACCCGCGCGGTGATCGACTCCGTGCCACGCTGAGCGGCGCACGGGGGTGTCACGACGGGAGGCCACACGATGAGCGGTACGGGGTCCGTGACGGGCGCGGCCGGGCGCGCGGGCAACAGCGACGCGCTGGAGAACCTGGCCCGGGTCGGGCTGATCGCGTACGGCGTCGTCCACCTCCTCATCGCCTGGTTGTCCCTCCAGCTGGCCTGGGGCGGGGGCGGGCAGTCCGCCGACCAGTCCGGGGCGCTGGCCACCGTGGCCGACTCCCCGGTCGGCAAGCCGCTGCTGTGGGTGCTGGCGATCGGCCTCGTCGCCCTGGCTCTCTGGCAGGCCGCCGAGGTGCTGCGCTGGCGGTCGGGCTGGTCGGCGTCGGGTGACCAGCGGAAGAAGGCGCTGGGCCGGTCGGGCAAGGCGGTGGCCAAGGCGATCGTCTACCTCGCGCTCGCGGTGGCCGCGTTCCGCGCGGCGAGCGGCGGCGGGCAGTCCAGCTCCGGCCAGCAGCAGACCGCGTCCGGCGTCTTCGGCTGGCCGGCCGGGCGCTGGCTGGTCGGGCTGGTGGGCCTCGTCGTGATCGGCGTCGGGATCTACCACGTGGTCAAGGGCGTGACGAAGAAGTTCCTCGAGCAGGTGGACCTGTCCTCGGCACCGCAGTCGGCACGTCGGACGGTCACCCGCCTCGGGCAGGTCGGCTACCCGGCCAAGGGCGTCGCGCTCGGCGTGGTCGGCGTCCTGTTCGTCTGGGCCGCGGTCACCTTCGACCCCGCCAAGGCCTCGGGACTCGACGGCGCCATGCGCACCATCCTCGACGCGCCCTTCGGCCGGGTCCTGCTCACGCTGGTCGCGCTCGGCATCGCCGCGTTCGGCGCCTTCTGCTTCGTCCGTGCCCGCTACCCCGAGCGGACGTGACGGGCGGACTCCTCGCGCGGGTGCACCGCGCGGTCACCGCCGCCCGCGAGGTCACCGACCACCCCGTCCTGCGCGCGCTCGCCCGGGTCGGGCTGGTCGCCTACGGCGTGGTGCACCTGCTCATCGCCTGGCTGACCTGGCGGGTGTCCCGGGGCGCGGAGGAGGCCGACGCCGACCAGACCGGGGCGCTGCACGCGGTCGCCGGCACCCCCGGCGGCGGGGGGCTGCTGTGGGCGATCGGGCTGGGACTGCTGGCGCTGGCGCTGTGGCAGGCCGGCGAGGTGCTGCTGTGGTGGCGCGGCCTGCTCGACCCGGCGCACCGGGTCCGCACCGCCGTCGTCTGCGCCAAGTGCCTGGCCAAGGCCGCCGTCTACGCCGTCCTGGGCGTCACGGCGCTGCTGTTCGGCATCGGTGCTGAGTACGAGGCCGGCGCGCGGCTGCGGGAGCTCACCGGCGAGACGCTGGAGGTCCCCGGCGGCGCGGTGGCGGTGGGCGCCGCGGCGGTCGGCATCGTCGCGCTCGGCCTCTACTCGCTGTGGCGCGGGGCCACCGGCGGCTTTATGAAGGACGTCGACCTGCCCGCCGCGCCGGACCGCTTCGAGCCGGTGATCGAGGTGATCGGCCGGGTCGGGTACGCGGCCAAGGGCGTGGCGTTCGGCGTCGTCGGGGTGCTCCTGTTCCGCGCCGCGACGACGGCCGACGTCTCCACCGCCACCGGCCTCGACGGCGCCATGACGGCGATCGGCCGGACGGGCGCGGGCCCGGCGCTGCTGGTCGTCGTCGCGGCCGGGTTCGCCGCGTTCGGCGTCTACGCCCTGGCCCGCGCCCGCTATCCCGACCGCGACCCCTCGTCCTAGGTGCGGGGGCCGCCGGCGACGTAGACGACCTGCCCGGACACGAAGCCCGCGCCCTCGCTGACGAAGAACGAGACGGTGTGCGCGATGTCCTCGGGCACGCCGGCGCGGGCCACCGGGATGGCGGCGGCGCGCTCGGCCACGTACTCGTCCCAGTCGCGGCCGATGCGCTCGGCGGTGGCCTTGGTCATCTCGGTCTGGATGAAGCCGGGCGCGATGGCGTTGGCGGTGACGCCGAACTTGCCGAGCTCGATGGCGAGGGTCTTGGTGAAGCCCTGCAGGCCGGCCTTGGCGGTGGCGTAGTTGGCCTGCCCGCGGTTGCCCAGCGCCGAGGTGCTCGACAGGTTCACGACCCGGCCCCACCCGGCCTCGACCATGTACCTCTGGCACGCGCGCGTCATGAGGAACGAGCCGCGCAGGTGCACGTGCATGACCAGGTCCCAGTCGGCGTCGGTCATCTTGAACAGCATGTTGTCGCGGGTGACGCCCGCGTTGTTGACCAGGACGACGGGCGGGCCGAGTTCGGCGGCGATCCGGTCGACGGCGGCCTGCACCTGCTCGGCGTCGCCGACGTCGGCCCCCACCCCCAGCGCGCGCCCGCCGGCGGCCTCGATCGCCTGCACGGTGCCGGCGGTGGAGGCCTCGTCGAGGTCGAGCACGGCGACGGCGAACCCGTCGGTGGCCAGGCGCAGCGCGGTGGCCGCGCCGATGCCGCGGGCGGCGCCGGTGACGATCGCGACGCGGGCGGGGGTCTCGCTCATGGGGAGGCTCTCCTCGGGGTCGGGGGCTGCCGGCCGATCATGCCGGGCAGCCCCCGGACACGCCGGGCGAGGGTGTCACACGCCGGAGGGGTGTTACACCCGCTCGAGCACCGCGGCCAGGCCCTGCCCGCCGCCGATGCACATCGTCTCCAGGCCGTAGCGGGCACCGCGGCGGTCCATCTCGCGGGTGAGCGTGGCGAGGATGCGCCCGCCGGTGGCGCCGACCGGGTGGCCGAGCGAGATGCCGGAGCCGTTGACGTTGGTGCGCTCGAAGTCGGACTCGGTGAAGCCCCACTCGCGGGTCACGGCCAGCACCTGGCTGGCGAAGGCCTCGTTGAGCTCGATGAGGTCGATGTCGGAGAGCTTGAGGCCGGCGAGCTCGAGCGCCTTCGCCGTCGCGGGGACCGGGCCGATGCCCATGGTCCGCGGCGGGACGCCGGCCACCGCCCAGGACACGACCCGGGCCAGCGGGCGCAGCCCGTACTCGGCGGCCTTCTCCGGCGAGGTGACCACGCAGACGGCGGCGCCGTCGTTCTGGCCGCTGGCGTTGCCGGCGGTGACGGTGGCCTCCGGGTCGTCCTTGCCCATGATCGGGCGGAGCTTGGCGAGGGTCTCGACGTTCGAGTCGGGGCGGATGTGCTCGTCGCGCTCGACGACGGTGTCGCCCTTGCGGCCCTTGATGGTCACCGGGACGACCTCGTCGGCGAAGCGGCCCTCGGCGGTGGCGGCGGCGGCGCGCTGGTGGCTGCGGACGGAGTACTCGTCCTGCTCCTCGCGGCTGATCGAGTACTCCCGGCGCAGGTTCTCGGCGGTCTCGAGCATGCCGCCGGGCACCGGGTGGTTCACGCCGCCGGCGGTGACGCGGCCGCGGGCCAGGCCGTCCTGCAGCAGCACGCCGGGGCCGGCCTTGACGCCCCAGCGCATCGCGGTCGAGTAGAAGGGCGCGTTGCTCATCGATTCCGCGCCGCCGGCCAGGACGACGTCGGCGGCGCCGGTCTGCACCGACATGGCGGCGTAGAGCACGGCCTGCAGGCCCGAGCCGCAGCGGCGGTCGATCTGCAGGCCCGAGGCGGTCACCGGCAGGCCCGCGTTCAGCGCGGCGACGCGGCCGATCGCCGGCGCCTCCATGGTCGGGTAGCAGTGGCCGAGCAGGACGTCGTCGACCGACTCCGGCGGCAGGCCGGTGCGCTGCATGAGCGCCTCGATGACGGTCGTGGCCAGGTCCTGCACGGGGACGTCCCGCAGGGACCCCCCGAAGCCCCCGACCGGGGTCCGCAGCGGCTCACAGATGACCGCGTCACGCACGGCGTCCTCCTCGGCTCCGGCGGGCACGGTCCCGCACCGACGCCGAGTGTGCCCCCCGTCGCGGGGAGCCGCGCAGGAGGGTTCAGGCGGCGCCGGCGGCGCCGGGCTGGACGGTCTCGCAGCCCAGCAGGTCCCACAGGCCGGTGACCTGCAGCGCGCGGGTGACCGCGCGGGTGGCGACCAGGACGCGCAGCTGGACGCCGGCCTGGTCGGCGGTGCGGTGCGCGACGGCCAGGGCGGAGAGCCCGGCGGAGTCCAGGAAGGTGACCGCCTCGAGGTCCACGGTGACCCCGCGCGGACCGTCGGCGAAGGCGCCGTCGAGGGCCCGGCGCAGGGCCGGGGCGGTGGAGCAGTCCACCTCGCCGGCACAGACGATGCGCAGGGCGCCGTCCACGGGGACGGTGTCGACGGTCAGGAGTTCGCTGGTGGGCCCAGGGGAGACAGTGGTCACGGTGCGCCTCTCGGTCGAGGGCGAACCCGTGCGGAGGACAGCGGCTGGGTAGCCGTACCAAAGCGCGGAGTCCGGGAGGACGAGCACGGCTGATGTTGAACCGCACCTCGGACGGTATGCGCGGGGCAGGTGGGACGCAAGGGTCCCGCCGGTGTGTCCCCGGCCCGACACCCGCCGTCCACCTGCGGTGGGACGACAGCGGCCGCCTCCTCCGCGGGACGGGGATACTGGTCTCCGTGAACGGTCGGTTGGCCCTGGCGGGCGTGGTCTGGGCGACGGTCTCGGTCGTCGCGTTCGTCGCCATCGGCAACGTCATCGTGGCGGCCGGCCTGGTCGTGTTCGGGTTCGTGCTCCTGGTCGTGCTGGCGATGGCCAGCGACTGGGACAGCCACCCCGACTTCGAGGAGCGCGAGCTGCTCCGCTCCCGCCGGCGCAAGGAGAAGTGGGACCGCAGCGCCGGTGCGCGGGCCCGCGACCGGCAGCGCTGGGAGGCCCACCAGGCGCGCCAGGCGGAGAAGGCCGCGCGGCAGTCCCGGCAGGACTGAGCGCCGCCCGCAGACAGCCGGGAGGCGGCCGGGAAAACCCGTGGACGGCGCCCGAGGGGCGGTCCTACGGTCGTCGTCATGCGCCTCTGAGTCCTCTCGCGACCGAGTCCTCTCGCGACTGGGTCCGCTCGTCGACGACGCCCGCGTCTCTCCCCGACGCCCGCGGGTCGAGCCCCGGCTCCCCGCTCCCCTCCCGCCCGTCCCCCGGGCGCGCCCCTGCCTGGCTGCCGGCTGCCCGCGGCCGGTCCGACCTCCACCCGGAGGCCTCCGTGTCACGTCCCCTGCGTCCCCTCTCCCCCGCGGCCGCCGCCGCCCGCGCCGCGCTGCCCGCCGACGACGGCGCCGCGTTCGACCGGCTCGCGTCGGCCGTGCTCGCCTCGCCGTCGGCCGCGCTCGGCGCCGTGCTGCGCGCCCAGCTCCCCGGCACGGCCGGCATCCGCTGGCTGCGCACGGCGGGCCTGCCGCCGACCACCCGGGCGTCCGCGCTCACGGCCGGCCAGTGGTCGTCGCTGTACGAGTGCTGGCGGGCCACCGCGCCGGCCCCCTCCGCCGGCGGCCCCGCCGGCCGGCGGGTCGGCGGGCGGACCTCCGCGCACGGGCACGCCCCGGGCGCGATGGCCGCCCCGCGCTGGCACTGACCCGCCCCGGGCCCGGCCCGGTCAGCTGATCCCGTCCTCCGCGGCGAGGTCGGCCGACCGGCCGGGCTCGGCGAACGCCTCGGCCAGCGCCTGGCGCAGCGGCCACGCGCCGTGCCGCCAGGCCAGCGCCCGCCCGAGCGCGGCGGGGCTGCCGTCGACGGCGTCCGGCCGGCCGTCGGTCCCGGGCCACCAGGCCACCGGCCGCCCGCCCGCGAGCAGCGGCGCGTGCACCTCCACCTCTCCCTCCAGCCGCACCGTCCCCAGCCGCGCCGCGGCCAGGTCCGCGCCGGGCAGGTCGGCCCACGCGTGCCGGCTCCCCGGCGTGCTCTCCACCGACACCCGCACCCGCTCGCTCAGCAGCGGCAGGTCCAGCAGGTCGGCGACCGCGCCGGGCGCGCCGCCGGCGGACACCAGCGGCCCGTCGGCCAGTGGCTGCAACCACGGCGCGTCGAGGACGGCGACCGGCTCGCGCCCGGGGTCGGCGACCCGGTCCGGCGCCACCCGCACCCGTTCCGGCGGGTCGACGTCGAGGCCGTCGAGCGCCGCCGCGAGCCGCGCGTGGACGTCGCGCAGCACCGCCGCGGGCACCGTGCGGGCCGGGTCGCCGAGCCGGTCGAGCAGGTCGGCGGCGGCGTCGGGGTCGGCGAGCACGTCGTCGACGGTCGCCGGCGGCCGCAGCCGCGCGAGCACCTCCGGTGCGGCCCGCGCCGGTTCGTACAGCCCCTGCAGCTGCGTGGCCTCCGGGTGGCGGAGCCGTCCGGGCCGCTGCCCGTCGAGCACCGGGTGGGTGGCCAGCCACCAGCGCAGGTGACAGGGCGCCGCGACCCCGTCGAGCACGACGTCGGCCCACGCCTCGTCGGGCAGCGCGGTCAGCAGCGGCAGCGCTCCGGCCCAGTCGGCGACCAGGTCGAGGTCGCGCACGGTGGTCAGCGGCGGCCACGACGGCGGCGTCCCGGGCGGCAGCCGGTCGAGGACGGCGTCGGCCCACTCGCCCGCGCCGTCGACGTCGAGGTCGTCGGGGTCCTCGGCGCGGACCAGCGCGAAGGTGGACAGCACCCCGGCGGCCCGCAGCGCGGCGGGGTCGTGCGCCGCGGCGAACGCCGGGTCGAGGGTGCCGAGCGCGCCGTCCTCCAGCACGGCCGCGAGCGGCGCGCCGGGCAGCAGCAGCTCCCCGGCCGGCGCCCAGGCGCCGTCGTCGTCGGGCAGGGCGAGCTCGGCCAGCCACGGCAGCTCCCCCGGCGCCGTCCCGGCCGCGGCGACCAGCGCGAGGACGGCGTCGGCGAGGTCGGCGGGGTCGCCGTCGTCGAAGCCCTCGTCGACGGCGTCCACGGACTCCTCGACGGCGGCGCGCACCGCGGGGTCGGCGAGCACGGCGGCGGCGGTGGCCGGTCGGGCGCCGAGCCGCTCGAGCAGCCGGCGCGCGGCGGGCGGGGCCACGGCGTCGGGGTGCGCGATCCGCAGCGACAGCGGCCCGAGCCGGTCGACGGGGAGGTCCTCGCCGGCCAGCAGCACCCCGGCCGGCCCCGGCGCGGTGCGGCCGTCGGCGAGCGGCACCGGCAGCGCGCCGAGCTCCTCGCGGTCGGCGGTCCCGAACGCCGCGTAGAGGCGCGCCCACCACGCCGGCGGCCGCGCGATGCCGGCGACCGCCTCGACGACGCCGGCCGGTCCCACCCGGCGGACGCCGAGCGCGGCCAGCGCCGGGGCGGCGTCGCGGCGGGCCCAGCCGGCCGGGAGCAGCCCGGGCACCACGCCGGTGAGGGCGCCGACGCGGTCGCCGGCGTCGTCGTCGAGCACGGCGGCCCGGCCGGGGGTCTGCCGGGTGTCACCGCCGGCGACGGGCAGCCAGGCGGCCGCGCGCAGCCGGCCGAGGACGGCCGAGCCGAGGTCGGCATCGAGCTCGGCGGCGGCCAGCCCGACGCGCGGGACGAGCGCCAACACGGCGGGGTGGGCGGGCAGTGCGGTCACCAGGTCGGCGAGGGTCCGCGCCGCGACGTCGACGAAGGCGGCGGTGACCGGCCCGGGCGCCACGTGCCGGCGGTCGGGGCCGAGCGGGAACGGGGCGACCAGCCGGGCCGGCAGCGACAGCGGCTCGTCGCTCGGCGTCGGCGCGTGCACCACCTGGCGGCCGGGCAGCGGCACCGGGCGGCCCTCGTCGTCGAGGGGCACGGCCCAGGTGACGGTGTAGCCGCGCCGGGCGCGCTCCTCCACGGGCCGGTCGGCGAGCAGCGCCGCGGGGAGCTCGCCGGTGCGCTCGGCGAGCCGCCAGACGGTGGCGCGGTCGCCGTCGCGGACCCGGGCCAGCGGCGGGGTGCGCGTGCACCCGAGGGTCCGCACGGCGCCGTCGACGACGACCTCGACCTCCGCCAGGCCCGGCAGCGCGAGCAGCAGCTCGGCCTCGAGCTCCTGCAGCGCGGTGCGGACCGCCGCCCGGGCGCCGGCGCGCAGCGGGAGCACGACCTCGGTGGCGAAGCCCTCGGGCGGCGCGCCCTCGGCCGGCCACGCCAGCCGGAGCACCGGCACCGCGCCCTCCCGGCGGGCCAGCTCCCCGGCGAGCGCGGGGACGGCGGCCACCTCGGCCCGGGTGCGCCCGGCGCTGAACCGCACGCCGCCGGAGAGCGAGTGCACGGCCGGTTCGTCACTGACGGCGAGCACGGCGGCGAACCCCACCCCGAAGCGACCGACCGTGGCCTCCTGGTCCCGCTTCGCCGACGCGCGCAGGCTCGCCAGCCCGGCCACGCCGCCGGCGTCCAGCGGCGCCCCGGTGTTGGCGGCGTGCAGCACCTCTCCCCCGCCCCCGACGGCCGCGAGCTCCAGCCGCAGCCGGCCCGGGACGCCCGCGCGGACGGCGGCGTCGGCGGCGTTCTGCGCGAGCTCGACCAGCAGCCGGTCGCGGTAGCCGCCGCGGACGAGGTCCTCCTCGGCGTTGGCGTCCTCGCGGAAGCGCGCCGGGGAGTCGGCCCACGCGGCGAGCACCCGGCGGCGCAGCGCGGCGGTGTCGAAGGGGTCGGACACGGTACGAGCATCGCAGTGATGGACGGTCCCCGGAGGGGTCCGGAGGTCGGCCCCGTCCGGAGGCTCGCGCCGAGCTCGCCAGGCGGGAGAGGGACGGGGTCCTTTCGCTACGCGCCGGTAACTTGCGGGGTAACCTGCGCCACATGTCGCTCGCCGAGCAGTTGGACACGGTCACCGACGCCGCCGCCGGCACGGTCGACCGGCACGCCACCACCGAGACCTTCGAGTCGACGAACCCGGCCACCGGGGCGGTCGTCGGCGTCTTCCCCGTGCACGACACCGACGCCGTGCGGGAGACCGTGGAGCGCGCCCGCCCGGCCGCGCAGCGGTGGGCCGAGCTCGGCTTCGACGGCCGGCGCGAGCGGCTGGCCGCCTACCGCGGCTACCTGGCCCGGCGCATGCACGAGCTGGCCGACCTGGTGCACCGGGAGAACGGCAAGCCGCACGCCGACGCGATCCTCGAGATCACCCTGGCGATCGACCACCTGGCCTGGGCCGGGGCGCACGCGCGGAAGACGCTCGGCCCGCGCCGGGTGCGCGCCGGGATGCTCGCGGCCAACCACGCCGCCTACCTGGAGTACCAGCCCCTCGGCGTCGTCGGCGTGATCGGCCCGTGGAACTACCCGGTGTTCACGCCGATGGGCTCGATCGCCTACGCGCTGGCCGCCGGCAACGCCGTCGTCTTCAAGCCCTCCGAGTACACCCCGGCCGTCGGCGCCTGGCTGGCCGCCGCGTGGCGCGCCGCCGTCCCCGACGCCGCCGACGCCTTCCAGGTGGTCACCGGCCACGGCGAGACGGGCGCGGCGCTGTGCCGGGCCGGCGTCGGCAAGCTGGCCTTCACCGGCTCGGCGCCCACCGGCCGCAAGGTCATGGCCGCCTGCGCCGAGACGCTCACGCCGGTGCTCATGGAGCTCGGCGGCAAGGACGCGATGATCGTCGACGACGACGCCGACGTGGCCGCCGCCGCCGACGCCGCCGTCTGGGGCGCGATGAGCAACGCCGGGCAGACCTGCATCGGCATCGAGCGGGTCTACGTGGCCTCCCCCGTGTACGACCGGTTCGTCGCCGAGGTGACCGAGCGCGTGCAGGGGCTGCGCCCGGGCTCCGACGACGAGGCCGCCTACGGGCCGATGACGATGGCCTCGCAGGCCGACGTCGTCCGCCGCCACCTCGACGACGCGACGTCCTCGGGCGGGCGAGCCGTCCTCGGCGGCACGCTCGACGGCGGGTTCGTCGCGCCGACCGTGCTGCTCGACGTGCCCGAGTCCTCGGCGGCCGTGCGGGAGGAGACGTTCGGCCCGACGCTGACGATCACCCGGGTGCGTGACGCCGAGGAGGCGCTGGAGCGCACCAACGCGACGTCGTACGGGCTGGCCGGCGCGGTGTTCTCCCGGTCGAAGGCGCGCGCGATGGACCTCGCCCGCCGGATGCGCAGCGGCATGACCAGCGTGAACTCGGTGCTCACCTTCGCCTCGGTGCCGGCGCTGCCCTTCGGCGGCGTGGGCGAGAGCGGGTTCGGCCGGATCCACGGCGAGGACGGGCTCAAGGAGTTCACCCGGGCCAAGGCGATCACCCGCCAGCGCTACGCCCTGCCGGTGAACCTCATGTCCTTCACCCGCCCGCCGGCCGCGGCCGACGCGCTGGCGCGGGTCATGGGCATGGTGCACGGGCGGCACCGGTGAGCGGTGTGCGGGCCTCGGCACCGGTGGACGCTGACGCGCGCGACGGGTTCGACGTCGTCGTCGTCGGGGCGGGCTCGGCCGGGTGCGCGCTGGCCGCCCGGCTGACCGAGGACCCCTCGGTGCGGGTGCTGCTGCTGGAGGCCGGCGGGTCCGACGACGTCCTCGAGGTGCAGGTCCCGGCCGCGATGTACAAGGTCTGGCGCACCCGGCGGGACTGGAACTACACGACCGGGCCGCAGCCGGGCCTGGGCGGCCGGGAGCTGTTCTGGCCGCGCGGCAAGCTGCTGGGCGGGTCGTCCTCGATCAACGCGATGATCTACATCCGGGGCGCGGCGGCCGACTACGACGAGTGGGCGCGGCTGACCGGCGACCCGTCGTGGTCCCACGACGCGGTGCTGCCGCTGTTCCGCCGGATGGAGGACAACGCGCGCGGCGCCGACCGCTTCCACGGCGTCGGCGGGCCGCTGCGGGTGGAGGACCTGCGCTCGCCGCACCCGTGGACGCGCGCGGTGGTCGAGTCGGCGGTGGCCGCCGGGTACCCGCGCAACGACGACTTCAACGGCGCCGCGCAGGAGGGCGTCGGGCAGTACCAGGTGACGCAGCGGCGGGGCCGGCGGTGGTCGGCCGCCGACGCCTACCTGCGCCCGGCCCTGGGCCGGCCCAACCTGACCGTGCTCACCGGCGCGCTCACCACCCGGGTGCTGGTCTCCGGCGGGCGGGCCACCGGCGTCGAGTACCGGCGCGGCGGGCAGGTGCACACCGCGCACGCGTCGGCCGAGGTGGCGCTCTGCGGCGGCGCGGTGAACTCGCCGCAGCTGCTCATGCTCTCGGGCATCGGGCCGGCCGCGCACCTGCGCGAGGTCGGCGTCGACGTCGTCCACGACCTGCCCGGCGTCGGCGGCGGGCTGCAGGACCACCCGCTGGTGCCGGTCATCTGGAACGTGCGGTCCGGGAAGTCGCTGCTCCGGGCGGAGTCGCCGTCGGGGTACGCGCGGTGGTTCGGCGCGCGGCGCGGGCCGCTGTCGTCGAACCTGGCCGAGGCCGGGCTGTTCACCCGCTCGCGGCCCGACCTCGGCCAGCCCGACCTGCAGTACCACTTCCTGCCGGTCAAGTTCTGGCGGCAGGCGGAGGTCGACCCCGACGTCGACGCCTTCACCGCCGCCGCCGTCCTGGTGCACGTGCACTCGCGCGGGTCGGTGCGGCTGCGCTCGGCCGACCCGGCCTGGGCCCCGGCCATCGACGCCGGCTACCTCACCGACGAGCGCGACCTCGACGCGCTGGTCACCGGTGTGGAGAAGGCGCGGGAGATCGCCGCGGTGGGACCGCTGGCGCAGGTGCTGGCCGGGGAGTGGTCGCCGGGCGGCACCGTGACGGGCCGCGAGGCCCTGCGGGCGAAGGTGCGGGAGACGCTGGAGTCGCTGTACCACCCGGTGTCCTCGTGCCGGATGGGCACCGACGACGACGCCGTCGTCGACCCGCAGCTGCGCGTGCGCGGGCTCGACGGCCTGCGCGTGGTCGACGCCTCGGTGATGCCGACGCTGGTCCGCGGCAACACGAACGCGCCCACGATCATGATCGCCGAGCGCGCCGCCGACCTGCTGTCCGGCCGCGCCGTCGACCCGGCCCTCGCCGCCACCGCCTGACCCCCGCCCGGACGCCGCGTTGCCGGCGTTCCTCGAGCATCGCGGGTCCTGCAGGACCCGCGATGC
>NZ_JBJGYL010000051.1:0-13293 GCF_054049975.1 Geodermatophilus sp. SYSU D01119
CCCCCCCCCCCCCCCCCCCCCCACCCCCCCCCCCCCCCCCCCCCCCCCCCCCCCCCCCCCCCCCCCCCCCCCCCCCCCCCCCCCCCCCCCCCCCCCGGCCGGGGAGGAACAGGTCGGTCCCGGGCGAGGGCGGCTACCGCGCCGGGAGCGCGAGCCCCGCCACGAGCTCCCGCGCCGCGGCGTCGGCCAGCAGCACCTCCGGCAGCCCGGCCAGCGCCGAGCGCATCGCCTCCGGGCCGCCGAACTGGAAGCCGAGCTGCGTGGCGTAGCAGGCGCAGGCGTCGGCGCGGCGGTCGAGGTCCTGCGGCAGCCGCAGAGGCGCGAGCCCGCCGGGCAGGTCCGGCCCGGGCGCCGCGCCGGGGTCGCGCAGCACGTACGGCGAGTCCCGCCACCACAGCACCGGCCGCCCCGTCCCGGCCACCGCGCGCAACACCTGCAGGTGGTCGACGTGCCCGCCCAGCGCCTGCGGGGCCAGCCACAGGTCGCCGGGCAGCCCGGCCAGCGCGGCGCGCACGTCCTCCCACGCGTCGTCGTCGGGGTGCACGCCGGCGAACAGCTCCGGCGCGCTCCCGTACCCGCGGTGCGGCGCCTCGCGCAGGTCCAGGTGCAGCGGCGTCGCCCCGAGCACGGCCATCGCGGCGGCGTCCTCGTCGCGGCGCAGCGCCATGTAGTCGACGTCGGCCGGCAGCCCCTTGTCCAGCTGGCAGGCCAGCGCGAAACCCTCCGGGTCGGGCACGCTGCGGGTGAAGCAGGTGACCACGGTGACCTCGTGCCCGGCGTCGGCCAGCGCGGCGAGCGTGCCGCCCACCGAGAAGGCGGCGTCGTCGAGGTGCGGGCTGACCGCCGTCACCCTCACAGCAGGTGCGCCGCCGCACGGAACCGGCAGGAGAGGTCGACCGTCGGCGGCATCGTCCAGGCGTGCGACGGCGTCGTCCCGGCCACCGCGCGGTAGACGTCGTCGATCGAGCGGGCGAGCACCGGCCACGAGTAGAGCCGGCGCACCTCCTCCAGCGCCGCCGTCGCCAGCCGCTCGCGCAGCGCGGCGTCCCCCAGCAGCCGGTCGAGCGCCGCCCGCAGCCCGGCGACGTCGCCCGGCTCGTGGAGCAGCCCGTTCTCGCCGTCGCGCAGGCAGTCGACGACGCCGACCGAGTCCGTGCTCACCGTCGGCAGCCCGCTGGCCATCGCCTCGAGCAGCGTGTTGGAGAACCCCTCGCTGTAGGTGGGGCTGACGAACACGTCCGCCGAGCGGTACACCGCGGGCGCCTCGTCGGGCGGCACGTAGCCGAGGAACGTCGTCCGCCCGTCGGCGCGCGCCCGCGCCTCGTCGAGGTCGGGGCCGATGCCGGAGACGACCAGCCGGACGCCGTCGGGCAGCGCCTCGAGCAGGTCGAGCACGCCCTTGCGGCGGTCGACCCGCCCGTGGAACAGCAGCACCGGCGGGTCCTGCAGCGACCCGAGCGGGCGCTCCGCGGGCGTGAACCGGCGGGTGTCGGTGGCGCCCGGGACGATCGTAAAGCGCGCCGGGTCCGGGCCGAGGTTGCCCACCACCTCGTCGCGGAAGCTGGCGCTGCCGATGAGCACCGCCGAGGAGGCGTCGACGACGGCGCGCATCGCGTGCGCGTGCGTCTCGCAGCAGGTGCCGACCCAGTGCCCGTCACCGCCCTGGATGCTCACCACGGCCGGCAGCCCGGTCTCCCGCGCGGCGGCCAGCACCGCCAGCCCCGGCGGGTAGCCGTACTGGGCGTGCAGCACGTCGAACGGGCGCTGGGCGTGCAGGTCGAGGACGGTGCGGACGATCTCCTCGATGTCGCCCTCCCAGTCGGCGGGGACGACGGTCTCGCCGCGGCTGGGGAGCGCGTGCACCTCGACGCCGGCGGGCACCCGGTCGGCCGGGGGCGGGCCGCCGCCGTAGACGCGGGTGCCGGCCTCGTCGTCGCGGTACTGGCTGACCAGCACCACCTCGTGGCCGAGCGCCACCAGCTCCCGCAGCAGGTTCTCCGCGTAGACGCTCATCCCGCTCACCGCGGGCCAGTAGCGGCGGCTGACGAAGCAGATCCTCACGCCTGCATCCCCCGTGCTTCGGCCCTCCTCAGGATCTCGATCGAGCGCGGCACCATCTCGTGCGCGCGGTGCCCGTCCCGGGACAGCTCCAGCGTCACCAGCCGGTCGAACGACGCCTCGCGCAGCGCGCGCAGCACCGCCGGCAGGTCGACGTCGCCCTCGTCGAGCGGCAGGTGGTCGTGCACGCCGCGGCGCATGCCCTCGACGGCGACCGTGCCGAGGGACGGCGCGAAGCGGGCCACCGCCTCCTCCGGCGCGTACGCCCCGGCGACGACGCAGTGCCCGGTGTCCAG
Source organism: Geodermatophilus sp. SYSU D01119 (assembly GCF_054049975.1). Lineage (NCBI taxonomy): Bacteria > Bacillati > Actinomycetota > Actinomycetes > Geodermatophilales > Geodermatophilaceae > Geodermatophilus > Geodermatophilus sp. SYSU D01119. Next base: position 2,355 of record NZ_JBJGYL010000051.1, read on the forward strand.
CGCCAGCGTGATGCCCGGCGCCTCGGCGGCCAGCCGCGCCCAGCCGTCGCAGTCCTCCACGAGCATCCCGGGCTCCGGCTCGACGGCGAGGGCGTAGGAGCGGCCGCCGTGGCTGTCGACGAGCGCGCGCACGCCGTCGGCGAACCAGCCCCACGCCTCGTCGCGGTCCACGCCCGGCTTGGGCACGCCGGCCCAGAAGCTCACCGCCTCCGCACCCAGCACCCCGGCCAGGTCGCAGGCCAGCCGCAGGTAGGCCAGCCGCCGCGCCCGCCCCTCGGCAGAGGCGGAGACGAACGTCGGCTCGTGCTTGGCCCGCGGGTCGAGCAGGAACCGGGCACCGGTCTCCACGACCACGCCCAGCCCGAGCTCGTCGCAGCGCGCTCGCACCCGCTCCGCCTGCCGATGGGCGTCGTTGGCGAACGGGTCGAGGTGGACGACGTCGAGGGTGAGCGCCACCCCGGCGTAGCCGCAGTCGGCGAGGAACGACAGCGCGTCCGACAGCCGGTGCGAGGTCAGCCCGTTGGTGTTGTAGGCGTACCGCAGGCTGCCCTGCCCGTCGCGTGGGCTCGCGAGCTCGCTCACGACGCGAGCACCTCCGCGACCACGTGCCGGCCCGGCTCCCGGTACAGCGCGTACAGGGCGCCCACCCGCCGGTCGGCGCCGGCGCGGTCGAACCACGCCGGCCCGCCCAGGCGCTCCTCGGCCGCGGCGGTCAGGTGCACCCGCGCCCAGCCGCCCGGGTCCTCGCCGCCGGGATGTCTGCCCACGGCCACCAGCGGGTCGCCCCGCTCGGCCAGCCGGCGCACGCCGCGCTCCCCGATGCGGCCGTAGCTCATCGTCTCGACCTCCAGGCCGGTCACCAGCACCTTCGCCGCGACCGCGTCGCCTCCCGAGGGCTGCAGCTCCACCAGCACGTCGTGCCCGGCGTCCTGCACCGCGCCGGTGACGAACCCGTGCAGGTCCTCGCCGCGCCAGCTGGGCAGGTCGGCCAGCGCCACCGTCGACCGCCGCGACAGCACGGTGTCCTGCAGCAGGTCGACCAGCGCGGCGGTGCCCATCCGGGTCCAGTCGAGCATCGCCTGCAGGGCGCGGTCCTCCTCGACCAGCCGCTCCGGCGGGTGCCCGGTGCGCCAGTGCTCCAGGTAGCCGGGCGGCGTCGCCGGCAGGACGACGTCGAACGGGCCGTGCATGAACGCCTTCCGCGCGCGGGCCGAGGCGAACTCGTGCAGCGCCTTGCGGACCGCGGTGTCGCGGTCGGGGTGCGCCGCCTCGCCGCACGCCGTGGCCATCACCGGCACCGGCTCCGAGCCGTCCCGCGAGCAGCCGACGGCGTAGACGTCGACGACGCCGAACTCCGTTGAGGCGAGCTTGACCATCACGTCGATGCCCGCGGCGTCGAGCCGGTCGAGCAGCGCCCGCGCGTCGGGGTCGGCGATCCCGTCGAGGTCGACGACGACGCCGCGGTCCATCGCGCGGAACGCCGTCGCGTTGCCGTCGCGCTGCAGCACCTCGAGCAGCGCGTGGGTGACCGCCCGGTCGGCGTCGAACGCCGCGCCCTGCCCGTTGGTGATCACCGTGGTCAGCCAGCCGCCGGGCGGCGGGGCGCCGGGCAGGTCGTCGGGCGCCGACGCCACCAGCTCGGCCGGCACCAGCACCCGCTCGCCGTCGCGCAGCCGGGTCATCGGCAGCCACTGCAGCGGCCGGTCGTCGTCGTAGGCGCTGCCGGCCTCCAGGCACAGCTCGCGCGGGTCGGCGACCCGGTCGCGGCCGTGCCGGCGGGTCATCTCCGCGTACGAGCCCTCCTCGCGGGCGACCCCCTGGTGCGCGCGCAGCGACAGGGCCATCTCGGCCATCTCGCCCATCGCGCCGGTGCGGGCCTCCTCGCGGGTGGCGCCGTAGCCGAGCCCGCTGCCGCCCGGGTGCAGCTCCGAGGACGGCAGCACCGCCGAGTGCAGCGGCACGTCGAGGACGTCGATGCCCTCGATCGCGAAGTCCTCGACCGGGACCGGGAAGCTGTCGCGGTAGCGCTGCGACGGCGTGACGCCCACCGCCGTCACAGCTCGGCCAGCGGGACGGGCGCGGCGTCCGGCGGCCCGGACAGCAGCCGCTGCACGAGGTGGACGACGGTGTCGGTGGAGATCCCCGGGACCATCTCGAACGGCGTCGCGACCACCTCGAAGTCGAGCTCCGCGACGACGGCGAGCATCTCCCGCAGCTCCCCGTGCGAGAGCGGGATCTGCGCGTGGAAGGCCTTGTGCGCGCTCAGCGCCACCGGCTCGCCGGCGTCGTCGAGGTCCACCTTGAGCGAGTCGCCGCAGAAGAGGATCCCGCGGCGGGAGTCGTGCAGCACCGAGTGGCCGGGGAAGTGGCCGCCGGTGCGGTGCAGCGTGAGGTCGGGCGCGAGCTGCAGGACGTCGTCGGCCGGCCAGGTGACCCGGAAGGCCTTGGTCCACACCAGGTCGTGCACGTTGACGCACACCACCCGCGGCTCGAGCTCCTGCTGCAGCTGCCACAGCGCGCCGTAGCCGTGCACGTGCGACGACGCGAGCACCGGGAAGCCGCCCTTCTCGGCGGCCATGCGGCGCAGCTCGGCGAGCATGTCGGCGGTGTACCAGGGGGCGCACTCGAAGCCGACCAGCCCGATGTCGGTCTCGATCACCCAGCCGCGGCTGTCCAGCCCGAAGCGCGGCTCGGTGCCGAACTCGGTGACGCCCTCCACGGGCGCGGGCCGCCAGAACCCGGTGACCAGCTCGTCGGCCTGCTTGTCCGTGACGAACTCGAAGCCGTGCTCGGGCAGCGCGTTGCGCACGTCGGCGCAGACGGGGCAGACGACCGGGCCGGGCGCGGGCCAGCGCTGCCAGTGACCGCAGTTGGTGCAGGCGTAGGCCGGCAGGTCGGGCAGCAGGCCGCGGTAGGGGTTGGTGTCCACCTGGCTGGTGCCGTGCCGCGCGCCGTCGTCGGCGGCGGGGTCGGTGGCCCGGTCGATGGCGCCGGGGACGTCGGGCGAGCTCACGGGGTCCCTCTCTCCAGAGCGGTGAGGAGCAGGCGGTGCAGGGCGAGGTCGCGGGCGGGGTCGTACGGCCAGGCCGTCGTCGCCGGGGCGCGGCCCGCGACCGCGTCGGTGAAGGCGGCGAACTGCGCCTGGAACGGCGGGGTGTCGGCGAACGGCACGTCCACGGGGTCGGGGGAGTACAGCGTGAGCGAGCCTCCCGCCGTCTGCCCCATCGTGTCGACGGCGACCGCCATGCCGCGGGTGCCGACCACCTCCAGGCGACGGCGGGGCAGCTCGTCGGGGGTGTTGAACGCGACGTGCAGGCTCACCAGCACGCCGGAGTCCGTGGTGCCGGTGAGCAGCGCGCCGTCGTCGACGCCGTAGCCGTGCACCCGGGTCTGCAGCAGCGCCGACAGCGACGTGACGTCCTCGCCGAGCAGCGTGCCGGTGAGGTCGAGGCCGTGCGGCGCGAGGTCGATCGCCGCGCCGCCGCCGGCGCGTGCCGGGTCGACGCGCCAGTTGTCGTGCGGGCGGCCGTCGGGCGTCCAGTCCCCGGGCAGCCAGCAGCAGTAGACGATCCGGACGGCGGTCACCGTGCCGAGCTCGGGTACCAGCTCGCGCAGCCGCACGTGCGCGGGGTGCCAGCGCTGGTCGTAGGCGGTGCCGAGCAGCACGCCGGCCCGCGCGCACGCGTCGACCAGGGCCTGCGCGTCCTCGGCGTCGGCGGCCAGCGGCTTCTCGCACAGCACCGCCTTCCCGGCCGCGGCGACCGCCTCCACGACCTGGCGGTGCCCGGCGTTCGGGACGGCCACGTAGACGGCGTCGAGGCCCGGGGTGGCGAGGAACTCCGCGAGGTCTGCGGTCGCCACGGCACCCTCGACCGGCATCCGGGCCGTCGCCGCCGGGTCGAGGTCGTGCAGCGCCACGACGCGGGCGCCGTCGACGGCCAGGAGCGCGGGCAGCGCGTGGTCGCGGGCCACCCAGCCGCAGCCGGCGATGCCCCAGCCGACGGTCGGCGCGAGATCTGCACACTCGGGCGTTTCCCGGCCCGGAATGCCCCGAGTGTGCAGATCTCGCGGACTCACCAGGCCTCCGGGAGGTCGACGAGCAGCCTGCGCCGCGCGGCGTCGGCGGGCAGCGGGTCGGGCCAGCGCTCCGGCAGGTACGACGAGCGCGGGCCGTACTCGGCGGCGTAGCGCTCGTTCGGCCAGGTGAGCACGCCGTCGCGGTAGAGCGGGTTGGGCGCGAGCGGGGGCAGCGGCTCGCCGAGATCGGCCGGGGCGGGGCCACGCGGGTCGCCGGCCACGAGCGCGACCGCCTCGCTGGCGCGCAGGTCGGCGGGGTCGGCCGGCCGCGGCGGGCGCCCCTCGAGCAGGGAGCGGGTCAGCTCGTCGTCGTCGTAGAGCAGCCCGGTGCCGAGCACGCCGGCGTAGCCCTCCGGCGTGAGCGGCTCCCCGTGCGGGTCGGCGACGTGCGCGTGCCCGACGACGACGGTGCCGCCGTCGCCGGCCAGCGCGCGCATGGCCGCGGCGGCGGCCGGCTTGTCCCGCAGGAAGTAGAAGGCGTCGTGGCACATGACGTAGGCCGGCGCGCGCACCCGGAGGTCGGGCGCCGCGGTCAGGTCGGCGCACACGTAGCGGGCGCCGGGGCACACGAAGCGCCGCGCCAGCCAGAGCTTCGCCCACACGACGTCGACGCCGAGCAGGTCGCGCACCCCGCGGCGGGACAGCTCGCGCAGGTGCGCGCCGGTGCCGCACGCGACGTCGACCACCGGCCGGTCGCCGGGCCAGTGCGCCTGCAGCAGCCCGAGCCCGGCCAGGTGCGTGGGGTCGGACCAGCGGTGGGCGAAGTAGTCGGCCACCCGGCCCATCCCGAGCAGCTCCATCGCCTCGCGCAGCGTCCGCGCGGCCGGCACCCGCGCCAGCTGCTCGGGCGGGGGCGGGGGCTCGGTCCACCAGTCGTCGGCGTCGGCGAGCAGCAGCACCCGCGCCCGGTCGGTCTCCCCCGCGGCGAGCAGCCCGGCGACCTCCTCGCGCAGGTCGTCCCGGCCGGCCCGGGCGAAGGGGATCCCGTCGACGACGGGCGCGTCGAGGAGCAGGCCGGTCACAGCGTCACCGGTTCGCTCCCGCGGCCCGCTCCGCTCCTCGCTCGTTCCTCGCTGCGATGCCCACGAGCCTGTCCGCTCACAATCCGGCCGCCGCCAGGACGTCGAGGTGGTAGGCCTGCACCGGCCCGGCGTGGACGAGCTCGAGGTCGTCGAGCGCCTGCGACGCGGTGAACGCCGCCGCCCGCGCGTGGTGGTGCACCTGCAGCACGCGGTCGAGGACATCGGCGGCGTGGAAGGCCCGCGCCTCCGGCACGTCGGCGCCCGGGCGCAGGGCCAGCACCTCGCGCACCCGGGCGGCCAGGCCGTCGGGCAGTTCCGCGAGCTCGCGCTCCTCCAGCGTGGTCATCACCCGCTCCAGCGCGTCGCCGAGCAGCACCTCGCCGGCGAACCCGGCGTCGGGCAGCACGACGTTGTGCAGGTGGTGGGCGAGGCCCAGCAGGAACGGCTGCACCGGGTCGGCGCCGACGACCGGCGCCACGAGCGCGCCGTAGACGGCGACGGTCAGGCAGTGGTCGCCGTGGCTCTCCGGCGGCTCCACCATGATCCGCGCGACGCCGGGCGCGGTGGCCCCGGCGCGGGGCTGCGCGTTGAGCGCGGCGGCCAGCGCGGGCGCGCCGCCGGGGGAGGGCAGCGGGCCGAGCGTGGCGCGCAGCCGCTCGCGCAGGACGCCGTCGAGCGGCTCGCTGACCTCGTCGAACGCGCGGCACAGCACCGTCGTGACCTCGTCGTCGTCCATCCCCGCGGCGGTGAGGACGGCGGCGTCGATGCCGGCCAGCCGGGCGCGGGCGACGGCGGCCGCGGTCTCGGAGAACGCCACCGCCTCGACGTCCTCGCCGCCGGTCAGCCGCGCCCAGGCGCGGCTGAACGCCTGTTCGGCCAGCGAGCCGGGCGAGCCCGCGACCCGTACCCGCTTGGCGTCGCCGATCTCGCCGAGCAGCGGCCGCAGGCCGGCGAGCGCGGTGAGCGTCCCCGGGCTGTCGAGCGCGGTCACCGGGAGGAGGCGCCGGCGGCCAGCCAGTCGAGCAGCACGGTCTCCTGGTTGTGGAACGCGTGCTCCGGGACGCTGCCGTCGGCGGTCATCGGGGCCTTGAAGAACCAGCCGAGCTGGCGCTGCACGCCGCCCTCGCCGCGCTGCTGCGCGAGGTCGGTGAGCCGGGCGAGCTCCACGGCCAGCGGCGCGGCCAGGATCGAGTCGCGGCACTGGAAGTCGACCTTGACCTGCATGCGCTGGCCCAGGAAGCCGACCAGGTCGATGGCGTCCCAGGCCTCCTTCTGGTCCCCGCGCGGCCGGTAGTAGTCGATCCGTACGACGTGGTCCTCGACCGGGTAGCCGAGGATCGAGTCCAGGACGCTGCCCTTGGTCTGCAGCTTGCTGTTGAGCGAGTCGGGGTCGTCGAGGGCCAGGCCGTCGCGGTTGCCGAGGATGTTGGTCGAGTACCAGCCCTCGACGGTCAGCGCGCGGGCGCGGAAGGCCGGCGCGAGCACCGTCTTCATCATCGTCTGCCCGGTCTTGCCGTCCTTGCCGGCGACCGGGACGCCGCGCTGCTCGGCGAAGGCCACGAGCGCCGGGACGTCGGCGGCCAGCGACGGCGTGAAGTTCACGTAGCCGACGCCCTCGGCGATCGCGGCGTAGGCGTAGACCATCGCCGGGGTGATCGCGCGGTCGTCGGCGTCGAGGCCGGCCTCGAAGGCCTCCAGCGACTGCAGGGCGGCCGCGGCCGGGTCGGGCCAGCGCTCGGTGGAGGCCAGGTTCACCAGCACCAGGCCGTCGAGCGACTCCTCCTCGCGGAAGCGGCGCAGGTCGGCGCGGACGGCGTCGACCTGGGCGCGGCGGGTCTCGGCCAGCACCACGTTGCCGCCGGTGACGTTCCGGCAGAAGTCGGCGTCGCCGGCGGCGGGCCACGGGGTCAGCGCCGACAGCGCGGGCCCGGCCTCCTCCAGCTGGCGGGAGTCGAGGACGGCGTGCTGCTCGGCCGCCTTGCGCAGGTCGGAGCCGTCGAGGTCCCAGCCGCGGACGACCAGGGAGTCGTAACCGACCAGGCCGGTCGTCTCCTCGACCGGGCCCCCGGCCACCTGCAGGCCGGCCAGCGGCAGCCCGTCGGTCCCGGCCGCCCCGGTGCGGAGCAGTTCCAGGCCCGCGACCGCGGTCGTCGCGACCGCACCCCCGAGTCCGACCACGGCGACGCCGACACGACGGCTCTCCTGCTGCACAACGACCTCCGCGATCCCCGGGACGGAACGGCTCCACCCGTCCCGACCCTGGCACATGCGTCGCGCGCCTGCCGGGTGAGAACGAGATTGTGCGGATCAACCCGGTCGCGCACCGCGCGTCTCTGGACGGCGGGGCCAGGATGGGCCCAGTCCCGCATCCCGGAGGAGCCCCCGTGACCGCGCCGTACACCTGGCAGCCCGCCCCGATGACGGTGCCGCGTTTCACCGTCCGCCAGCGCATCACCGTGATGGTGAACCGCTACGAGGTGCGCGCCGTGCAGCCCGACGGCAGCGAGGGGCCGCTGCTGGCCATGGCCCAGCAGAAGCGCCTCAAGCTCAAGGAGGAGGTGGTCTTCACCGCCGACGAGCAGCGGACCCGGCCGGTGTTCTCCTTCCGGGCGCGGCAGCGCCTCGACGTGCACGCCCACCACGACGTCTTCGACGAGCAGGGCCGGGTGCTCGGCACGTTCGGCAAGCGCTTCGGGGCCAGCCTGCTCCGCTCCACCTGGGACCTGTCCGTGCCCGGCCTGACCGCCGTCGGCCGCGAGCGGCGCCCGCTCCTGGCGGTCGTGCGGCGCATCTGGGGCCTGATCCCGTACCTCGGCGAGGTCTGGGTCCCCTTCGTCTTCCACTTCGACTTCACCGACACCGCGACCGGGCAGCCGGTGCTCGTCGTCGAGCGGCGCAAGTCCCTCCGCGACCGCTACGACGTGTCCGTCCCCGACCCGCGGCTGGACTTCCGGGTGGCCGCCTCGATGGCGGTGGCGCTCGACGCGCTGCAGAGCCGGTGACCTTCTCCGACGACTTCGACGGCCCCGGCCTCGACCTCGACGTCTGGGTGCCGCACTACCTGCCGCAGTGGAGCTCCCGCGCGGCGACGGCGGCCCGCTACGAGGTCCGCGACTCCTGCCTGCGGCTGTCACTGCCCGACGACGTCCCGCTGTGGTGCCCCGGCGACCACCCGCCGCTGCGGGTGTCGGGCATCCAGTCCGGCGTCTTCTCCGGGCCGGTCGGCAGCACGGTCGGGCAGCAGCCGGTGCGGCCGGGCGCGGTCGTGCGCGAGGAGCAGCCGGCGCGCTGGGGCTGGACGCCGCGGTACGGCCTGCTGGAGATGCGCGCACGCGCCACGGTGACGCCCCGGTCGATGGTTGCCTGGTGGCTGGTCGGACTCGAGGACGTCCCCGAGCGGTGCGGCGAGCTGTGCGTCATGGAGGTGTTCGGCGACGCCGTCGACCCGGCCGCGGGCGCCGCCGTCGGCACGGGCACCCACCCGTTCCGCGACCCGCGCCTGGTCGAGGACTTCGCCGCGCCGCGCCCCGGCATCGACGTCGCCGACTGGCACGTCTACGCCGTCGACTGGCGGCCCGACGGCGCGGTGTTCTCCGTCGACGGCCGCCCCGTCCGCGAGGTGGCGGTCACCCCGGACTACCCGGTGCAGGCGATGCTCGCCGTCTTCGACTTCCCGGAGAAGGCCGTGCCGGGGGAGTCCTACGTCGTCCCGGAGCTCGTCGTCGACTGGATCCGCGGGGAATCCGGGTGACCGCGGCGGGCGACCCGGCTACCGTCGCCCGCCGTGTCCAGCCGCACCTACCGCGTGATCGTCCGCGGCGTCCTCGACGGTCTCGACGACGACCGCCGCGCCTGGCTGCGCGCGCACGCCGCCGAGCACGACCTGTTCGCCTCGTCGTTCACCGAGCGGGGCAGCACCACCTACGACGGCTCGCTCGCCGCGTTCAGCCACCGCGTCGTCGTGCACGTCGACGCCGGCCCCGGCGAGGAGGACGACGCCCGCACGGCCGGTGAGCTGTCGGCCCTGCAGTGGCTCGAGGAGGCTGGCGTCGGCGCGCGCCGGCTGCGCTCCACGGCCACGTGCACCGACGACGTGCGGATCCGCCGCCGTTGACCGCCGCCTCACCCCGAGGGGGCGCGGGGTCTCCGCCCGGGCGGGGATGCCGGCAGCGGGGAGGACGCCGGCGGCGAGGAGGACGCCGGGAGCGAGGACGACGGCTCCGGGGGGAGCTCGGCCGGCACCGCCGCGTTCGGCGACACGGTGGCCCACGACGACGGCCTCGAGGTCACCGTGGGCACCCGCAGCCCTACACCCCGTCGGAGACCGCCTACGTCGACGGGCCGGCGCCCGCCTCCTACGTCGCCTTCGACGTCACGGTCACCAACGGGACCGGCGCCGACTACGAGCCGGTCGGGCTGTTCCCCACGCTGCAGAGCGGGAGCACCGAGGAGGCGCAGGTCTCCGACTCCGAGCAGGGCCTCGACGGGACGCCGTACACCACCCTGCTGCCGGGCCGGTCGGTCTGCTTCCGGGTCGGCTCCGGGGCGTCCGCGCCCGACGACCTCGTGCTGGAGCTGTGGGCCGGCTTCGACCACGAGTCGGTCGTCTCCACCAGCTGAGCTCAGTCCGGCAGCGGGAACACCAGCAGGGAGCTCGAGGCCGTCGCCACCGCCCTGCCCGCGGCGTCGAACACCTGGCCCTCGGCGAAGGACACGCGGCGGCCGGGCTTGACGACGGTGCCGACGGCGGTCAGTGGGCCGCTGGTGCGGGTGACCGCCCGCAGGTAGGTCACCTTCAGCTCGATCGAGGTGTAGCCCACCCCGGCCGGCAGGGTGGTGTGCACCGCGCACCCGGCGACGGAGTCCAGCAGCGTGCACACCAGCCCGCCGTGCACGGCCCCGATCGGGTTGTAGACCGACTCGTCGACGGTGCAGGAGAACTCGACCCGGCCCTCCTCGACGGCGGTCAGGTCCATCTGCACCAGTTGGGCGATCGGCGGGGGCGGCAGCAGGCCGTCGCGCACCGCCTGCAGCGCCTCCAGACCGGTGCGTCCCCGCCCGCCGGCCGCGGTGATCATCGGGTCCCACCAGGTGACCGTGCGGGAGCGCGCGTCCCCCCAGGAGCCGGGCGCGTCGGGCAGCGCGTCCGGCCGTACGTCGGGCACGGCGTGGGGGACGGCGTCAGTGCTCATGGCTCTCCTCCTCGGCGGGCAGGCCGGACAGCGCCCGGCCCGCGGGGGTCAGCACCCGCTCCACGCGCGAGCGGCTGACGGGCTCGCCGCAGGTCCGGCAGACCCACTCGCCGTCGACGACGTGGTCCTCGTGGCCGGCCGGGGCGTGGTGCAGGTGCACCGGCGGCTCCTCCGCCGCCCACCGGTTGCCCCACTGCAGCAGCGCCTGCAGCACCGGCAGCAGGTCCCGGCCCGACGCCGTCAGGTGGTAGCCCGAGCGCGGTGGGGAGTCGCTGTACTGCCGCCGCTCCAGGACGCCCGCCGCCACCAGGGCGTTCAGGCGCGCGGTCAGCCGGTCGCGCGGGGCGCCGGTCCCGCGGGCGATGTCGCTGAAGCGGTGGTTGCCCATCGACACCTCCCGGACGACGAGCAGTGACCACCGCTCGCCGACCAGTTCCAGCGCGGCGGCGATCGAGCAGGGGCGGCCCGGGAGGCTGGCCAGGTCGTAGGGGACGGTCACCCGGGTGAGTTTGCCAGTCCAACCGACAGGGCGCCAGCGCCCGGCCCGGGAACGGCGACGGGCGGGGCCCCCGGCCGGGGGCCCCGCCCGCCGGCGGGTGGTGGCGGGGTGAGCTCTTGGGACGCGGGCCCGCGCTCCCGGGGCCCAGC
>NZ_JBJGYL010000052.1:0-13230 GCF_054049975.1 Geodermatophilus sp. SYSU D01119
CGAGCGCCTGCAGGCGCTCGGCCTGCACGGTGCCCAGCGAGAGGAGGCGGTGGATGTGGGTGTGCACCTTCGCGAGCCGCCAGGCCGCCCACTTCTGGCGCTTGGCGGGGTACTGCCCCACCGCGACGACGGGGATCCGGCGGCGGGTGAGCTTGAGCAGCAGGCCGATGATGATGGCCTCGTTCTCGGAGTTGCTGATGAACGCCGTCGCGGTGTCCCGCCGGCGGAAGGCGGTGACCGACAGGGCGGCGTAGGTGCCGGCGACCCGGCGGACGAGCCGGGCGAGCCGGCTGGCCTCCACGTCGGCGAGGTCGAGGATGCGTGCGCCGAGCTCGTCGCGGAGGAGCACGTAGTCGACGGCGCGCTCCGCCGGGGCGCCGTCGGGCCGCGGAGCCGCGACCTCGGCCGTGTGGCCCCGGACGATCAGCACGGGACGTGCGTCGTCCGCTCCCCGACCGGCCATCCCCGTCCTCCGCTCCCTCGCCCCCGCCTGCGGCGCAGACCCTACGGTCGCCGCGCCCGTGCCGGGCGATCGAGACGCATCAGTTCTCCCGTCCGGGCGACACGGCCACGGCCGCGGCACCCGGGTCGGCACCGGCGTCGGACCCCTCCGCCGCGTCGGGCCGGTACACCAGCCGCCACATGGCCCGGAACCACAGCGGCATGACGATCCAGTACGCGGCCATGAAGCCCCACGCCGCGCCGACCGCGCCGCCGAGCAGCAGCCCGCCGACACCCAGGGTGACCAGCAGCACGGCCACGGTGGCGTTGATCGCGAAGACGGCGCGGGTCGCCCCCATCGACAGCACCACGCAGGTGGGGCCGATGGCGAAGAGGTTGGCGATCTGCCCGATGACCGTGGGCCACAGCACCGACTCGACGCCGGGCCAGGAGTCGCCGAGCAGCGCGACGCCGGCGGCGTCGGGCAGGACGAGCGCGACGACGCCCCACGCCAGCCCGACCGCGGCCATCACCGTGCCGATCGCGAGGGAGAGCTGCACCTTCCGCCGCGCGGGCAGGTGCCGGCGGCGGGAGAGCTCCGGCACGCAGAAGGAGAAGGCGCTCATCGCCACCAGCGACACCGGCCCGACGAGCACCGCGGCGCCGCGCAGGGCACCGACCGCGCTGAGGCTGCCCAGCACGCCCACGAGCAGCAGCGCGCCCTGCATGGCGCCCTGGACCAGCATCGACTCGAAGAGCAGGAAGCGCGTCATGTCCCAGTGGGCGCGCAGCCACGAGGCCGTGCGCGACACCCGCGGCCGGGACCGCCCGCGGAGAGCGCCGAACACCGCTGCGCAGGCCGAGGCCCCGCCCCAGACCGCGAGGTAGAGGACGGTGTGCTCGACGCCGGCCCACCACAGCACCGCGACCCCGGCCAGCTGCAGGACCACCCATGCGCCGTCGATGAGGGCCGCCTGGTCCTGCCGGCCCTGCGCGGCGAACGCCGCCCGCCACGAGTCGTGCAGCAGGAGGGCGGGCAGCAGCAGCCCGACGGTCACCAGGGCCGGGCCCACGGTGTCGCCGAGGACGAGCCCGAGGACCACGACGGCCGCACCCGCGGCAGCACCCAGCGTGAGCGCCGTGCCGGTGGACGAGCCGGTGGCGCGGCGGAAGGTCGCGGCGTCCTCGCCGGCGAACCGGATGGCCAGCGGCTGCCCGGTCAGGCTGCGCGACAGCAGGACGGCGACGGAGAAGACGCTGAAGGCGACGGTGAAGGCGCCGAAGTCGTGCGCGTCCACGGCCCGGGCCACGACCAGCGACAACGCCAGGTTGCTGAAGCTCGACAGGGCCTGGTCGACGACGCCCCAGCCCGCGCGACGGGCCAGCCGGACGACCGTTCCACGCCGGCCTCCGGCCACGGACACCGCGCTCACGGACGACACGGTAACGGCTGGTCCCGTTCCCCCGACCCGATCGGGTGATCCTGCCCCACGTTGCCGTGACGACGCTCGCACGCCTACTTCTGGAAACGGAACTGCACTACCGTCGGATGCTCGCCCATGACTGCCCGCTCTCTCCGAGGGGAGATCCCCTCGCGGGCACCGACTGTGGAGGCTCTGCTGACTGCGACCGGAACGCCCCCTGCCCTCGGCATGTCCTCTGCCGACGAACCAGAGCGCGGACCCCAGTATCCCGCATCCTCCGGCCCGGCCCCGTCCAAGCGCCCCGGGATGCGGCCGCGCACCCGCCAGGCCGTCGTCATCACGACGCTGGCCACGCTGCTCGGCGCGGCCGCCGCCGGTGCCGGTGCCACGCTGAGTGACCCGGTGTACAGCAGCGAGTCCCACCTGCTCTGGTCGCCCGGCGCCCTGGAGTACCTCGGCGACGACAACCCGGTGACCGACCCCAACGCCCTCGACCGGCAGGTCGTCGACCAGGCCGAGGTCATCGAGTCCGACCCGGTCATCAGCAGCGCGGCCTCCACCCTGGGCGTCGACGAGGACGACCTCCGCGAGGTGGTCAGCGTCGAGATCCAGGAGGGCACCAGCCGGATCGTCATCACCGGCAGCGGCGAGGACGCGGCGACGGCGCGGGACACCACGGAGACCGTGACCTCGGCCTACACCGACTACGTGCGGGTCTCCGGGGCCGACGCGCTGCGCCAGCAGGCCGATCTGCTGCAGAGCTCGATCGACCGGCTCACCGGCGAGCTCGACGCCGCCAACGGCGAGCTCGACGCGGTCAACCGCGAGCTGGCCGGCCTGAACGTCAACTCCCCGGCCTACGCCATCACGCAGGGCCGCGCCGACCGCGCCGCCGCGCGCAGCGCCGACGCGCAGACCCGGCTGGCCGACCTGATCGGCCAGCAGGAGAGCCTGCGGGCCGCCGCCGACGCCTTCACCGGCCAGGCCTTCCTCATGCGGCAGGCCACCACGCCGGAGGCGCCGTCGTCGCTGCCGCTGACCACGACGGTGGCGCTCGGGGCGGGTCTGGGTCTCGCCATCGGGCTGTGCATCGTGTTCTTCCTCCTCGGCCGGAGGCGCAACCCGCGGGCGCGCGACTAGATGACGTCCACGGTGCGCGCGCCGCGGGGGGTGCGGCGGTCGGTGCGCGACACGGCTCCCTGCACCCTCGCGCTGCTGGTTCTCTCGATCCTGCTCCAGCGTCTCGGGGTGCCGGTCACGGAGGAACAGGCCCCGGTCATGGTGCCGGTGGTCCTGTTCCTCCTCGCCGTGGGCCTGCGCACGGGTGAGTTCCGCTTCTCCCTCGGCAACCTGCGGCTCCTCGCGGTCGTCTGGGGCGCGGCGGCGGTCTGCACGCTCGCCCAGGTGGTCCTGGGCGGCATGCCCTCGCTGTTCTCCCTGGCGCTGATCGCCGTCCTCTACGTGGTGGCCGCCGTGGCCGCCGACATCACGCCCGCGGCCGTGGCGCGCGTCGAGAAGGTCTTCCTGGGCCTGATGACGTTCTTCGCGGTGGTCTCGATCGGCCAGCTCGCGTCCCAGTACGCCGGCATCCCCTACGAGGACCGGATGCTGTGGTTCGTCCCCGAGGGCCTGCTGCTGGTCGACTACAACACCGCCGACCCGATCGCCTACGGCGAGTCGATCTACCGGTCCAACGGCATCGTCTTCCTCGAGCCGTCGTTCCTCAGCCTCTTCCTCGGTGCCGCGGCCGCCCTCGCGCTGTGGCGGCGCGCGCACTGGCTGGTCGTCACCGTGCTGCTCGTCGGGATGGTGCCGCCGCTGGCCGGCAGCGGCTTCGTGGTGCTCATCCCCGCGGTCGTGGTCCTGGCCTTCACCCGCACCCGCCGCCGCAACCTGCTGGCGATCGTGCCGGCGCTGGCCGTGGCCGCGGTGGTCGCCTTCCTGACGCCGCTGGGCGAGCGCTACCTCGACCGCTCCACCGAGGCCGGCGACTCCAACACCAGCTCGAGCATCCGGCTGATCCAGCCCTACTACGAGCTGCTGCCGCCCTCGATCGAGGACCCGGTCAGCGCCGTGGTGGGACACGGCGCCGGCACGGCCAACGACCACCTCGAGGCCGAGGGGCTCACCGCCGTCACCCAGCCGATCATCCCGAAGGTGGCCTTCGAGTACGGGCTGCTCGGCGTCGTCGGCATCCTCGGCGCCCTGCTCCTGATGCTCGGCCGCGGGGTGCGCGACCGGCCGTGGACGCTCGGGCTGCTGGTGCTCTACGTCTACGTGAACGCCTCGTTCCTGCAGCACACCCAGGTGTTCATCACGCTCTTCTTCATCTGCCTCATGCCGGCCGTCGCGCGCCCGGCACCGCCCGGCGACCCGGACGGGCGGCGGGCGGACGATCTGGTCGGCGCGGGGACGGAGGGCTCCCGGTGAGTGCAGGACGCCGCCTGGCGACGTTGGACGGGCTGCGCGGGATCGCGGTGCTGCTGGTGGTGGGCGACCACGCCATCGGCGCCTTCACCGACGAGGAGGCGGGCGTCCCGCGGCTGTTGTCGGCCGTCTCGAGCGGCGCCGTCGGCGTCACGCTGTTCTTCGTCCTCAGCGGCTACCTCATCACCGGCATCCTCACCCGCGAGCGGGCGCGCACCGGCCGGGTCGACTTCGGCGCGTTCTACCTGCGACGGACGCTGCGGATCCTGCCCGCGTTCTACGTCTTCCTCACCGTGGTGGCGCTGCTCGCCGTCGCCGGGGCGGTCGACGTCAGCGGCGCGCAGCTGCTCTCGGCCGGCCTGTTCGTCTGGGACTACTCCCCCGCGGCCGACGGCTGGTGGCTCGGCCACACGTGGTCGCTCGCCATCGAGGAGCAGTTCTACCTGCTGTGGCCGCTGGCGCTGGCGTTCCTGCGCCCGCAGCGCGCGGTGTGGATCGCCGTCGCCTACCTGGTGGCCGCGCCCGCGATCCGGCTCGGCAACTACGTGCTGGTCGAGAGCGCCCGCGACGACGTCTGGATGATGTTCCACGCGCGCGCCGACGCCCTGCTGCTCGGCTGCCTGCTGGCGCTGCTGCCCACCGCCTACCCGGCCGCCTGGGCGCGCCTGCGGGGCCTGGCCGGCGCCCGCGCGACCGTCCCGCTGGCCCTGGTCGCGATCGTCGGCTCCTCGCTGCTGTCCAAGCGCTTCGGCGGCTACTGGGAGCTCCCCTTCGGCCTGACCGTGGTCACCCTCGGCGGCGGCGTGCTGCTGCTCGTGGCGGTGACCCGCGAGACGCCGAGCGCCTTCACGCGCGTGCTGCGCTGGCGCGTGCTGACGGCGGTCGGGCTCATCTCCTACAGCCTCTACCTGTGGCAGCAGCTCTTCCTCGCGCCCGAGGACATCGCGCTGCCGGTCGTGGGCACGACCCCGCTGGCGGTCCCGGCCGCCTTCGCCGCGGCGACGCTGAGCTACCTGCTCGTCGAGCGGCCGTTCCTGCGGCTCAAGGACCGGCTCAGCCGCTCGTCGGCGATCCCGCCGGGCGCCACCGCGGGCAGCAGCACCCCCGACGCGCTCCCGGCCGACGCCGTCCCCGCCGACCGCGCGCCGGCCGTCCCGGCGACCGCGGACGACGCCCCGCCGGCCGTCGACGGGAGCACCTCCCCCGTTCGCTGAACCGGGCGACCCAGGGGTGCAACCCCCTGTTGCATCGTGGCATGGTGGCGGTGTGGCAGTCGACTCGCAGACCTCGGTGTGGCAGCTCGTCCGTGAGGACTTCCGCACCCACCGCCGCAACCCGGCGGCCACCGGCATGCAGGCGCTCGTGGTGCACCGGCTCAGCCGGGCCGCCCACGCGAGCAGCTCGCCGCTGGCCCGCGCGGCCCGGCCGCTGTGCCGCCTGGCGTGGATGGCGGTGAAGGGCCTCTACAACGTCGAGCTGCCGCACACCGCGCGGATCGGTCGCCGGCTGCGGCTGCCGCACCCGCACTCCGTGGTGGTCGTGGAGGGCGCCGTCGTCGGCGACGACTGCCTGCTGCGGCACAACGTCACCCTCGGCGCCGGCACGCGCGACGGCGGCGCGCCGGTGATCGGCGACCGTGTCGAGTTCGGCCCCGGAGCCATGGTGATCGGCGGCGTGACGGTGGGCGACGACGTGCTCGTCGGACCCGGCGCCCTGGTCATGCAGGACGTCCCGGCCGGGAGCCGCGTGCTGGCCCCGCTGGCGACCGTCCGGCCCGCCCGCGTGCGGCGGGAGGCCGACCGGGTGCGCCGGGCGGGCTGAGGCTCACCAGAGCTCGCGGTAGGCCTCCGCGGCCTCGGGCATCAGGACGTCGTCGCCGTAGACGTAGAACTGGTGGTCGTAGCCGTCGACGTTGAACAGGATCTCGTAGAGCAGCTCGCCCGGGCCGTCGCCGGCGTGCTCGGCGAAGAAGTCGTGCATGCCCCGCATGAAGGCGGGCGAGTCGCCCCACTCGGCGTTGTTCGACCACTCGGAGACCGCCATGGGCAGGCCGACGGACTCGGCGAACTGCCGGTGCGCCTCGAGGCCCTTGGGCGCGCCCCACTGGTCGACGTCGTCCATGCTCTCGGCCCACTCCTCGGCGGTGCCGACGAAGGGCCACTGGTTGTAGTAGTCGACGCTGAACACGTCGACGTACTCGGCGCCGGGGAAGGTCTCGCGCCAGTCGATGCCGCTGTTCACCGACTCGCGGTTGACGTTGAAGACGAGCTGCGACTCGGGGAAGACCTCCTGCTGGAGGGCCCGGAAG
Organism: Geodermatophilus sp. SYSU D01119; assembly: GCF_054049975.1. Taxonomy (NCBI): domain Bacteria; kingdom Bacillati; phylum Actinomycetota; class Actinomycetes; order Geodermatophilales; family Geodermatophilaceae; genus Geodermatophilus; species Geodermatophilus sp. SYSU D01119. The sequence continues at coordinate 6,601 of NZ_JBJGYL010000052.1, forward strand.
CGCTGCCAGGCGGCGCGGAAGTCGGCGGCCTCGGTGGCGTCGACCGACCACTGGTACCAGTTGCCGTTGCTCTCGTGGGCGAACCGGATGTAGACGGTGCCGCGGTCGCCGCGGATCTCGCGCAGGTTGGTCAGCGACTGCCGCCAGCGGTCGTCGTAGGCGCCCTGCGCGGCGGCGGCCCAGGACTCGCCCTCGCCGATGGCGCCGATGGCGACGTCCATCGGGCCCTCGTAGTCCTCCCACTCGGACCCCTCGTCGAGGCCCCAGAGGTACACCATGGCCTCGTTGGTGTCCGACCACTGGCCGACGATCGTCACGGGGCTGCCCCGCCACTCGGCGAAGTCCCCGGTGGCCACGCCGGTGCCCGCGGCGCCCGACAGCCAGGTCGGCGCGGGGGGCGCGCTCGGGTCGGAGGTGGCCGTCCCGCCGCCCCCGTCGTCGTCGCCGGCGTTCAGCACGATGACCCCGACGAGCACGAGGAGCGCGACGACGGCGGCCGCGACACCGGCGAGGTACGCGCGGGAGTGGCCCCGGCGGGGCGGGGGCAGCTGCTCCACGTCGTCGAGCACGGACGCGTGCGAGCCGTCCCGGTCGGTCGGTGCCGCCACGTGGACCTCCGTCACAGTCGCCGACCGCAGCCGGACCTGGGAGGCCCGACCCACTGCACCGTGCCGTCCGGGCCCCACCGGCGCGTCGGCGACGCGCTGCGGCCCCCGGGCCCGAGGTGACTCTACGTCGCCACCGCGGAACGGCGCCACCAACGCAGCGCCGCTCCGCGGTGACGGACGGTCACCAGAGGCGCTGGTAGGCGGCCGCGGACTGGGTGAGCCGGATGGTGCCGTTGCCGAACAGCCAGAACTTGAGGTCGTACCCGTCGACGTTGAAGAGGACCTCGTAGAGCAGGTCCCCGGCGCCGGTGCCGGCGTGGGTGCGGAAGAAGTCGTACATGCCCTGCATGAAGGCGGCGGTGTCGGTGAAGTCCGCGTTGCCCGACCACTCCGAGACGGCCAGCGGGAGGCCCTGGGACTCGGCGAACCGGCGGTGCATCTCCAGGCCCTTGGGCGCGCCCCACTGGTCGACGTCGTCCATGCTCGCCGTCCACTCGGCGGCGGTGGAGACGGCCGGCCACTGGTTGTAGTAGTCGACGCTCATGACGTCGACCTGGCCCGCGCCGGGGAACATCTGCCGCCAGTCGACGCCGGCGCCCACGGACTCGCGGTTGACGTTGAAGACCAGCCGCGACTCGGGGAAGACCTGCTGCTGCAGCGCACGGAAGCGCTGCCAGGCCTGGCGGAAGGCGGTCACCTCGGTCGCGTCGACCGACCAGGGGTACCAGTTGCCGTTCATCTCGTGGGCGAACCGGATGTAGACGGTGCCGCGGTCGCCGCGCTTGGCCTCGAGGTTGGTGAGCGACTGCCGCCAGCGGGCGTCGTAGGCGCCCTGCGCGGCCGCGGCCCACGTCTCACCGGGGCCGATGGCGCCGATGGCGATGTCGACGGGACCGTCGAAGTCACGCCACTCGTCGAGCGTCCAGAGGCCGACCTGGTCGTTGTTGTTGTCGGCCCAGGTGCCGGCGATCTCCAGCGGGCGGCCGCGCCAGCTGCCGAAGCTGCCGTTGACGGTGCCGTAGCCGGAGGCGCCGGAGAACCACCCGGCGGCCGGGACCGCGCCGGGCTGCGCGAGCACCGGCGGCGCCGCCGCCTCGGCGGGGGCGCCGCCGGCGGCGGACTCGGCCACCTGCTCCTCGGCCACGGGGACCTCGGTCTCGGTCTCGGCCTCGGCCTCGGGGGTGGTGTCCACCGGCGCGGGCGCGGGCGCCGGGGTGGTGGGCGGCGGGACCTCGGCCGGGGTGGTGGGGACCGGGGCGGGCGTCGTCGCGGGCGGCACGGCGGCCGGCTGCGGGGACGTCGTGGCGGCGGTCGGCGCCTGCGCCGCAGGGGCGCTGCCGGCGGCGGGCAGGCAGCCGGCCAGCGAGGCGATGACGGCGGTGGCGGAGAGGACGGCGACCGTGGTGCGGCGCAGCGGGGAGACGGCGCGGCGGCGGGCGTGGGAAGACACGGGGCTCCAGCGTCGAGTGGGGACTACTCGGCGTGAGTAGCCAAATCACATCAGTGACGTTTTCAGGTTGACACATGCGGAGCGCGTTGACCAGAACACTCTGAGTACTCGTTCACCGAGTGCCACACACGTCACATCGAGGGAGGCGGGGCGTCGCGGCGCCCCGAGACGCCCACCGGTCTGGTTGGGTCGGTCCGAGTCGGTTCCGAGTCCCTGGAGGTCCTCCGCAGTGCGCAGCGTCGTCGTGGCCAAGTTCGTCCCCTGGCCGCCCAACAGCGGGGACAAGCGGCGGACGCTGGGGCTGGTCCGGGCGCTCCGCCGGCACGGCGAGGTCACGCTGTGCGCCTTCGAGACGCCCGACGACGACGCCGCTCCCCTGCGCGCCGAGGGCATCGACGTCCGCAGCGTGCCGCTCGAGCGCTCGGTCCGCGGGCTGCTCGACGGCCTGCGGGTCGGGCAGTCGATCACCGCCGCCCGGTTCTGGGACCGCCGCCTGGCCGCCACCGTGCGCGAGGCGGTCGCCGAGGGCACCGACGTCACGATGGTCGGCCACGTGCAGTTCATGCCCTACGCGCCGGCCGGGCGCCGCGGCACCTACGTCGTCGACATGCAGAACATCGAGTCCTCGCTGGCCGGGCGCATCGCCGCCTCCGCCAGGGGCGTGAAGAAGGTCGCCTGGGCCGCCGAGGCATGGGCGCTGCGCCGCCTGGAGAGCCGCACGAGGCGCGCCGACGTCGTCTCCGTGGTCAGCGACCTCGACCGCGACACCCTCGCCGGCATCGTCGACCACCCGCGGGTCCTCGTCGTGCCCAACGCCTGGGACGAGCCCGACCCGCTGCCCCCGGCGCAGGACCCGGTGGTGAGCTTCGTGGCGCTGCTGTCGTGGGGCCCGAACGTCGAGGCCGCCGAGTGGTTCGCCCGCGAGGTGTGGCCGCGCGTGGTCGAGGCCGTGCCCGGCGCCCGCCTGCAGCTGGTCGGCCGCAACCCCGCGCCCGCCGTGCAGGCGCTGGCCGGGCCGTCGGTCGAGGTCACCGGCACGGTGCCCGACCTCGCGCCCTGGTACCAGCGCACCCGCGTCGCGCTGGCCCCGCTGCTGACCGGCGGCGGCTCCCGGATGAAGATCCTCGAGGCGCTGGCCACGGGGCGCCCGGTCGTCGCGACGGCCATCGGCGCCGAGGGCCTCGAGGACCTCGTGGGCCGCGGCGTCGTCGTCGCCGACGAGCCGGCCGCCATGGCACGGGAGATCGTCGTACTGCTCACCGACCCGGAGCGAGCCACCGAGCTCGGGCTGGCCGGGGCGCGCGCCGTCGGCGAGGACCACAGCTGGACCGCGGCCGTCCGCCCGCTGCTGGCGCAGCTGGAGACCCCCGGCACCGTCTGAACGCGCAGCGGGGGCCGCCTGACGTCGTCAGGCGGCCCCCGCTGTCGTCGCGGTGCCGGTCAGGCGGTGGAGGCCGCCAGGGAGCCGGTGCCGGCCGCGGCGCTGCCGAAGAACAGCTCGTCCTGCTCCGCGCGCAGCCGGTCGACCAGCCGGCCCTGCGGCAGCTCGACGTCGGCGTAGCCGATGACCTCGTCCTTGGCGACGTCGCGCAGCAGCCGGCAGCCCTCGGCCAGGCCCACGGGCAGCAGCCGGTCGGCGTGCGTGACGTCGGCCCGCTCGGCCTCGCCGTAGTAGTGGTAGCCGCCCGGCCGGTCGAGCACCGTGCCGGCCGCGAGGTCGGTCTTCGCGACCGTGACGACGTCGACCTGCGGCGCGCCGGCCGGCCGGATCGTCGGGTCACCGAGCAGCGCCACCCGCGCCACCGTCGTCGGCACCTCGAAGTGGCACAGGTGGTACGGCGTGTAGAAGCTGTACAGCGGCCCGGTGCCGAGCTTGTAGAGCTCTAGGTAGTGCCGCTGCTTGGGGTCGTCGTGGGTGGCCATGACGTACACACCCGGGCCGGGCTTGGCGCCCACCACGTAGTCGACGACGCCGCCGAGGGCCTGCAGCTCCTCGACGTCGTAGCGCTGCGCGAGCTCGTCGACGTGGCCGGTGTGGTCCATGGCGTAGAGGCCGCGCTTGGGCACGGTCAGCCCGAAGGCGTTCGCGACCAGCGCCTGCTCCACGCTGACCTTGGTTCCGTCGGCGAAGCTCGTGACCATCCAGGGGTCCTGCCCCCAGCGCTCCGCGAAGCCCCGTTGGGTGGTGGGGTTGCGGTAGGGGTCCTGCAGGCCCTTGATGTTGCCGGCCACGAGCGGGCGCAGGCCGATCTGCCGGACGAACCGGATCAGGTTGGCCTGCACGCCCGGCTGGTCGCCGTCGGCCCCGGAGTAGACGACGCCGGCCGCGTCGGCCTTCGTCACCAGCAGCGGGCCGAGCGTGGCGTCGACCTCGGCGTTGAGCAGCACCAGGTGCTTGCCCCCGGCGATGGCGGCCAGCGCCAGCTCCGCGCCGAAGTCGACCGCGCCGGTGGCGTCCACGACCACGTCGACCGCGTCGCTGCCGGTGACCAGCGCGATGTCGTCGGTGACCGCGACGTCGCCGGCGGCGGCGATGCGGGCGACGTCGGCGACCGACTCGGCCGCGGCCGGCGTGGCGCCGGCCTCGGTGACGATCGCGTGCGCCTTGGCCGGCGTCCGGTTGCAGACGACGGTCAGCTGCACGCCCGGGGTGCTGTTGACGACCTGGTTGACCAGGCCCTTGGCCATGAAGCCGGCGCCGACCAGGCCCATGCGGACCGGCCGGCTCTCGGCCTGCCGCTGCAGGAGCAGGGTGTCGACGGCCCCTCCGACGACGGGGTTCACGCGGGGACCCCGGCGCGGAAGCGCTCGGCGTTGGCCTCGGCGTCGAAGGCCGGCCAGGAGGCGTCCTTGTCGCTGACGACGGTGACCTCGCGCGGCCACGTGATCCCGAACGCCGGGTCGTCGTAGCGGTAGCCGACCTCGGCGCCCGGCGCGTACGGGACGCTGACCATGTAGAGCACCTCGGTGTCGTCGGTCAGCGTCTGGTAGGCGTGCGCCAGGTGCGGCGGCAGGTAGAGGCCCAGCCGGTTCTCCGCGGTGAGCTCGACCTGGACGTGCTGCATGTACGTGGGCGAGTCCGGCCGCACGTCGACGGCGACGTCGACGATCGCGCCGCGGGTGCACCGGATGAACTTCGACTCCGGGTGCCCGGGCAGCGACAGGTGCAGCCCGCGCACCGTGCCGGCGCGGTGGTTCCACGAGACGTTGCACTGGGCCACCTCGGGCCGCATGCCGTGCGCCTCGAACTCGGCCGTGTCGAACGAGCGGGCGAAGCCGCCGCGCTCGTCGGTGAACGGCGTCATCTCGACGAGGTGGACGCCGTCCACCCCGAGGGGCGTGTACTTCACAGGGCGGCCTTCCAGAACAGCTGCGGGTCGACCTGCTCGGTCCGCATGAGGTACTCGATCTGCTTGAGCCGGGTGTGGCCGCGGCCGGTGAACGTGGCGTCGTCCATGTCGATCGCCTTGAAGACGGCGTGCAGCTGCGCGGCGCCGGCCTTGGCGTCCCAGTCGGTGTCGTAGCCGGGCAGCACCTGGCGGATCCGGTCGAAGGCGACCCGGTAGCTGCGGTTGTCGGCGCTCGGGTCGCCGAAGGTGAGCTCGCAGCCGGGGAACTCCGCGGCGACGATCTCGGCGATGTCACGGACGCGGTAGTTGTTGCTCTCGCTGCCCACGTTGAAGATCTCGCCGTGGACCCGCTCGCGGGGGCTTTCCAGCGTCATCCGGATGGCCTTGGCGATGTCGAGCGCGTGGACCAGGGGCCGCCACGGCGAGCCGTCGCTGGTCATGGCGATCTTGCCGGTGGTCCAGGCCAGGCCCGACAGGTTGTTGAGCACGATGTCGAAGCGCATCCGCGGGCTGGCGCCGAAGGCGGTGGCGTTGCGCAGGAACGTCGGCGAGAAGTCGTCGCCGGCCATGGCCGAGACGTCCTTCTCCACCAGCGCCTTGCAGCGGGCGTAGGAGGTCTGCGGGGAGACCGGGCTGCTCTCGTCGACGGTGCCCTCGGCGACGCCGTACACGCTGCAGGAGCTCATGTAGACGAAGCGCGGGACGCCGGCGGCCTCGGCCACCTGGGCCAGGTGCACCGAGCCGTGGTGGTTGATGTCGTAGGTGACGTCGCCGATCAGGTCGCCGATCGGGTCGTTGGACAGCTCGGCCATGTGCACGATCGCCTCGACGCCCTCGAGGTGCTCGGGGCCGAGCTTGCGGATGTCGAGCGCCAGCGTCTCGGGGACGTGCTCGAGGCCCGGGTAGAGCCAGCCGTTCTTGTAGTAGCCGGTGTCGACGCCGATGACGTCGTGCCCGGCCCGCATGAGCTCCTGCGCGGTCAGGCAGCCGAGGTAGCCCTCGGTCCCGGTGACCAGTACTCGCACGTCGTTCCCCGATCTCGTTGCCGTGTGCTGTCCGGTCCGCGTCCGGGACCGGTCGGTGGTGTGTGTGGGTGGCCACGCCGTCCGGGCGGGGCCGGGGGGGGGGGGGGGGGGGGGGGGGGGGGGGGGGGGGGGGGTGGGGGGGGTGCAGGAAAAAACCCATAACGTCGTCTTACATTTCCGGTTAGTACAATAAAAAT
>NZ_JBJGYL010000053.1:0-10789 GCF_054049975.1 Geodermatophilus sp. SYSU D01119
GCGCAAGGAGGAGATCGAGGTCGACGGCGGCACCACCGGTGTCGCCGGCACCGGCACCACGACCGGCACCACCGGCCGTGACGAGCGCGGCTTCGTCCAGAAGGCCAAGGACGCCCTCGACCGCGACAACGACGGCAAGATCGGCCGGTGACACCCTCCCGCCCCCGCGGGGGCGGGACGCACCACAGTCGGCGGTGGCCGGCCGGAGACCTCGACTCCCGGCCGGCCACCGTGCTGTCGGGGGACCCCCGGTCGGGGGCGGCCGGGCCCGCACGCAGGTGGGATGCTCGGCGGCGTGAGCGAGACCACGGCCGCCGTCCCCCGCACCGACGGCCTCCCGGGCAGCCCCGAGGAGCTGGCCACCGCCCTGCAGGCCACGGGCTACCTGCCCGACGAGGGGCTGGCCACCGCCGCCTACCTGGCCCTGGTCATGCGCCGCCCGCTGTTCCTCGAGGGCGAGGCCGGCGTCGGCAAGACGGCGCTGGCGCGGGCGCTCGCCCAGGTCACCGGCCGCCCGATCTACCGCCTGCAGTGCTACGAGGGCCTCGAGGCCAGCCAGGCGCTCTACGACTGGGACTTCGGCCGCCAGCTGCTGCACCTGCGCGCCGCCGAGGCCGCGCACGCCACCGGGGACACCCAGACCCTGGAGGCCTCCCTCTACGACCGCCGGTTCCTCCTCGCCCGGCCGCTGCTGCAGGCCCTCGAGGACTCCCCGAGCGTGCTGCTGGTCGACGAGGTCGACCGCGCCGACGACGAGTTCGAGGCCTTCCTGCTCGAGGTGCTCTCGGACTTCACGATCTCCATCCCCGAGCTCGGCACCGTGCACGCCGACGTCCCGCCACTGGTGGTCCTGACCTCCAACCGCACCCGCGAGGTGCACGACGCCCTCAAGCGCCGCTGCCTCTACCACTGGCTGCAGCACCCCGACTTCGAGCGCGAGGTCGCCATCCTGCGCACCCGGCTGCCCGAGGTCACCGAGCAGCTCGCCCGCGAGGTGGCACGGGCGACGGCGAAGCTGCGCAGCCTCGACCTGCTCAAGCCGCCGGGCGTCGCGGAGGCGATGGACTGGGCCAGCGCGCTGCACGCGCTCGGCGCCCGCGACCTCGACCCCGACCTCGCCGCGCGCACCCTCGGCGCGGTGCTCAAGTACCGCGAGGACACCGACCGGGTGCACGCCCTGGCCCGGGGAGCGCTGTTCGGTGGCGGCTGAGGCCTCGGAGTCGCGCGACGTGGTGGGCGTGATGCTCGGCTTCGCCCGCACGCTGCGCGCCGCCGGCGTGGCCGCCTCGCCCGACCGCGTCGAGGCGATGCTGTCGGCGGTCGCGGCCCTCGACGTCCTCGACGCCACCGCCGTCTACTGGGCCGGGCGGCTCACGCTCTGCTCGGGGCCCGACGACCTCGACCGCTACGACGCCGCGTTCGCCGCGTGGTTCGGCGGCGAGGCGCCCCGGCGCCGGCCCGCGGCGGCGCAGGAGCCGCCGCCGCTGGTGTCCACCACCGCCCCGCTGGAGCAGGGCGGTGGAACGGGGGAGCAGGGGGAGGACCCCGCCGACCTCGCCGTCGCGGCGTCCGGGGACGAGGTGCTGCGCCACCGCGACGTCGCCGACCTCACGCCGGCCGAGCGCGAGCACCTGCGCCGGCTGTTCGCGCTGGTCCGCCCGGCCAGCCCGATGCGCCCGTCCCGGCGGCGGCGGGCCGACGCCCACGGCGTGGTGCACCCCGCCCGCACGGTCCGGCGAGCGCTGCGCGACGGCGGCGAGGTCACCCGCCTGCTGCACCGGCGGGCCCGCCCCCGGCCGCGGCGGGTGGTGCTGCTCGTCGACGTCTCGGGCTCGATGAGCCCCTACGCCGACGCGCTGCTGCGCTTCGCGCACGCCGCGGTGCGCGCCCGCCCGGCGTCGACCGAGGTGTTCACGATCGGCACCCGGCTCACCCGCGTCACCCGGGAGATGCGGCTGCGCGACCCCGACCGCGCGCTGACCGCCAGCGGCGACGCGATCCCCGACTGGTCCGGCGGCACGCGGCTCGGTGAGGTGCTCAAGGCCTTCCTCGACCGCTGGGGCCAGCGGGGCACCGCGCGCGGCGCGATCGTCGTCGTGTGCAGCGACGGGTGGGAGCGGGGCAGCCCCGACCTGCTGCGCGAGCAGATGGCCCGGCTGCGCCGGCTCGCGTACGCCGTCGTCTGGGTCAACCCGCACAAGGGCCGGGCCGGCTACGAGCCGCTCACCGGCGGGATGCAGGCGGCGCTGCCGTCCGTTGACGCGTTCGTGTCCGGCCACAGCCTGGCCGCCTTCGAGGAACTGTCAGGGGTGATCTCGCGTGCGTGACGTGCTCGACGACCTGGTGGGCTGGTGGCAGGCCGGGGAGACGGTCGGGATGGGGACCGTCGTCGCCACCTGGCGGTCCGCCCCGCGACCGGCCGGCGCCTCGATGCTGGTCGGGCCCGACGGGACGGCGGTCGGCAGCGTGTCCGGCGGCTGCGTCGAGGGCGCGGTGTACGAGGAGGCCAAGGACGTCGTCGAGTCCGGCGTCCCGACGCTGGAGCGCTACGGCGTCAGCGACGACGACGCGTTCGCCGTGGGCCTGACCTGCGGCGGCATCCTCGACGTGTTCGTCGAGCCGGTGTCGCGCGAGTCGTTCCCCGAGCTGGGGGAGATCGCCGAGTCGGTGGGCCGGCACGAGCCGGTCGCCGTCGTCACGGTGGTCCGCGGGCCCGAGGACCGCATCGGCCGGCGGCTGGTGCTGTGGCCCGACCGGTCCTCCGGGACGCTCGGCCTGCAGCGGCTCGACGACGCCGTCGCCGACGACGCCCGCGGCATGCTCGCCGCCGGCCGCACCGGCACGCTCACCTACGGCCACGACGGCGAGCGCCGCGGCGACGAGCTGACGCTGTTCGTCTCCTCCTTCGCCCCGCCGGCCCGGATGGTCGTGTTCGGGGCCATCGACTTCGCCGCCGCGGTCGCGCGGGTGGGCGCCTTCCTCGGCTACCGCGTCACCGTCTGCGACGCCCGCCCGGTGTTCGCCACCGCCCGGCGCTTCCCCGACGCGCACGAGGTCGTCGTCGAGTGGCCGCACCGCTACCTGCAGGCCGAGGTCGACGCCGGCCGCATCGACGAGCGCACCGTGCTGTGCGTGCTCACCCACGACCCGAAGTTCGACGTGCCGCTGCTGGAGGTCGCGCTGCGGCTGCCGGTTGCCTACGTCGGCGCCATGGGCTCGCGGCGCACGCACGACGAGCGGCTGGACCGGCTGCGCGAGGCCGGGCTGGCCGACGCGGAGCTCGCCCGGCTGTCCTCCCCGATCGGGCTGGACCTCGGCGCCCGCACGCCCGAGGAGACCGCCGTGTCGATCGCCGCGGAGATCATCGCCGGGCGCTGGGGCGGCACGGGGGAGCGGCTGACCGGCACGGAGGGCCCCATCCACCGCACCGCGGACCGGTGACGGAGCTGCCGTACCGCTACGACGTCGAGGTCGTGGGGCTGCTCGTCTCGCCGGTGCACCGCTACGACGGGCGCCCCGCCGGGGGAGTCCCGCCGCAGGACGGCGACCGGGCCGAGCGGGTCGAGGTGCGCGCCGGGCACGGCATCGTCGGCGACCGCTACGCCGGCCGGCCCGCGCACCGCGACGCCGCCGTCACCGTGCTGGCCGCCGAGTCGGTCGAGGCGCTGGCCGCCGAGCTCGGCGCCGGCCCGCTGGACCCGCTGCTCGCCCGGCGCAACGTCCTCCTGCGGGGCGCGGAGGTCGAGGCGCTGCGCGGCGAGGAGTTCTCCCTCGACTGCGGGGAGGGCGTCGTCGTGCTGCGCGGCGGGCGCCCGGCCAACCCCTGTGCGTGGCTGGACACCGTGCTCGCGCCCGGCGCCCACCGGGGCATGCGCGGGCGCGCCGGGGTGCGGTGCGCGCCCCTGACCGGCGGCGTCCTGCGGCTCGGCCCGGCGGTCCTGGCCGCGGCGGTGCCCCTGGACCCGGCGCGGGCCGGTGAGGTGCACCGGGTGCTGCCGCGGTCAGCCCGGCACGGCGCGCCGGGCCCGGTCGACCGGGGCGCGCCCGGCCGGTGACGACGGGCCGCCGGCCCGCCACGCGCGCTCGGTGCGCGAGCGCACCGGCGTGTCCAGCCGCCGGCTGAGCACGGCCGGCGGGAGGTGGCAGGGTGCCGGACGGAGTCCGGACCCGGCCGGGCGGCCGGGGAGGGGACGACGTGGACGCGGCAGGACTGCTCGACCTCGCGATGGCGACCGCCGCGGCGCTCCCGTCGGTGACCCACGAGCACCCGTTCGGGCCCGAGTACGAGGTGTTCAAGGTCGCCGGCAAGGTGTTCCTGCTCGCGACCGAGGCGCCCGGCGAGGCGGTCGTGACCGTGAAGTGCGAGCCCGAGCACGCCACGGCGCTGCGCCAGGCGTACGACGACGTGGTCCCCGCCCGCTACCTCGACAAGCGGCACTGGGTCAGCGTCCGGGCCGGCGGCGCGGTCCCGCCGGAGCTCGTCGACGAGCTGGTGCGCACCTCCTACGAGCTGGTGGTGGAGGGACTGCCCCGGGCGAGGCGCCCCGGCGCGGGACGGTCCCCCGGCGCCCCGGCGGGCGCCTGAGCCGGCCGCCCGGCCCGATGGCACCCCCGTCCGGGGGTGGCCCGGGTCACACCGCCGTCACGACGATGGCCCGCGCCGGGAGGTGCCGCCGGGCCGCGGCGGCCGACGACGGGAGGGTCGATGAGGACCAGGGCAGCCGTACTGCGCGACGTCGGGAAGCCGTTCGAGATCACCGAGCTCGAGCTCGACGAACCCAAGGCCGGGGAGGTGCTCATCCGCTACGTCGCCGCGGGCCTGTGCCACTCCGACGAGCACCTGCGGCACGGCGACATCGTGCCGCAGTTCCCCATCGTGGGCGGGCACGAGGGCGCCGGGGTCATCGAGAAGGTGGGCCCCGGGGTGACCCGGCTGCAGCCCGGCGACCACGTCGTCTGCTCGTTCCTGCCGGTGTGCGGGCACTGCCGCTGGTGCTCCACCGGCAAGTCCAACCTCTGCGACATGGGCGCGTCGATCCTGGTCGGCAACCTGCCCGACGGCACCTACCGCTTCCACGACGACGACGGCCAGGACTACGGCGGCATGTGCATGCTCGGCACCTTCTCCGAGCGCGCCGTCATCAGCGAGAACTCCGCCGTGAAGGTCGACCCCGACCTGCCGCTGGACAAGGTCGTGCTCATCGGCTGCGGCGTGCCGACCGGCTGGGGGTCGGCGGTGCACGCGGCGGCCACCGAGCCCGGCGACACGATCGTCGTCTACGGCATCGGCGGCATCGGGATCAACAGCGTGCAGGGCGCGGCGCTGGCCGGGGCGCGCAACGTCGTCGCCGTCGACCCGCTGCCCAACAAGCGGGAGGCCGCCGAGCAGCTCGGCGCCACGCACAGCTGCGAGACCGCCGAGGAGGCGATGGAGCTCGTCCAGGAGCTGACCCGTGGGGTCGGCGCGGACAAGGCGATCATCACCGTCGGCGTCGTCGACGCGAAGGTCGTCACCGACGCGGTGAACACCATCCGCAAGGGCGGGACCGCGGTGATCACCGGGCTCGCCGACCCGACGAAGAACAACATCGAGCTGTCGAGCTCGCTGCTCACGCTGTTCGAGAAGACCGTGAAGGGCAGCCTGTTCGGCTCGGGCGACCCGTTCCACGACATCCCGAAGATGATCGAGCTGTACCAGTCGGGCGACCTCAAGCTCGACGAGCTGATCACCAAGACGTACACGCTGGACCAGGTCAACGAGGGCTACGAGGACCTGGTCAACGGGAAGAACATCCGCGGCGTCATCGTGTACGACACCCCGCCGCTGGAGGGCGCGCCGGCCTGAGCCGGTCGCCGTCCACCGACCCGGGACCTGCGCACCCGCCCCCCTCGGGTGCGCAGGTCCCGTCCAGAGAGGAGCCGCGTGACCGCACCGTCCGCGCCCCACCCGGTCATCGGGCTGCGCCGAGAGCGGGAGGTGCTCACCGTCGCGCTGCGGACCAACCGGCACGTCGTGCTCGAGGGGCCGCCCGGCACGGGGAAGTCCACGCTGCTGCGGTCGATCGCGGCGGAGACCGGCCAGGAGGTCGTCTTCGTCGAGGGCAACGCCGAGCTGACGCCGGCCCGCCTGATCGGCCAGTACGACCCCGCCGCCGTCCTCGCCGACGGCTACGTGCCCGGCAGCTTCACCGACGGGCCGCTGCTGACGGCGATGCGCGGGCACGGGCTGCTCTACCTCGAGGAGCTCAACCGCATCCCCGAGGAGACGCTCAACGTCCTCATCACCGTGCTCACCGAGGGCGAGATCACCGTGCCGCGACTCGGGCACGTGCGCGCCGCCGCCGGGTTCCGGCTGATCGCGGCGATGAACCCCTTCGACGCGATCGGCACCGCGCGGGTCGGGCAGGCGATCGCCGACCGGATGTGCCGCGTCGTGCTCGGCTACCAGGACGCCGCGGCCGAGCGGGCGATCGTCACCGCGGTGACCGGGGCGCCGCCGGCGCTGATCGGCCTCGCCGTCCGGCTCGTGCGGGCCTCGCGGGAGCACCGCGACGTCCGGATGGGCTCCTCCGTGCGCGGCGCCACCGACCTGGTGCTGCTGCTCGGCGGGCTGCTCGACGTGCGCGGGCAGTCGGGGCTCGGCGCGGAGGGCGCGCGGGAGACCGCCCGGGACGCCGCCTACGCCGCGCTGTCGGGGCGGATCCGGATCGCCGAGGGCGTCGAGCGGACGCCGGAGGCGGTCATCGACGAGATCCTCGACGGTGTCTGGCCGCCGGACGGGTCCCCTCCGCCGCCCGACGAGCAGCCCCCCGCCGACGCCGGGGGCGGTGACGACCAGGGAAAAGGTGAGGGCCCGCCGGAGTCCCCGGCGGGCCAGGACTCGGCCTCGTCCCTGCGCCGCGACCGCCGCTCCGGAGGCGGGCGCCGGCAGACCAGCCGCCGCGAGATGGCAGCACGACACGACGCGTTCGAGGAGGTCAGCCCGGAGGTCGGCGAGCTCGACGAGGAGGCGTTCGCCGCACTGATGGCCGAGGACGCCGACGCCGCGGCCGCGCTGCTCACCGACCTCGCCGCCGCCACCGACCGGGACCTGCGCTCGGCGGCCCAGCGACTGGCCGCGCGGGTGTTCGTGCAGGTGGGCCGGGTGGGGCGGGTCCGGACGCGGGGGACCCGGCGGCTGGTGCCCGACCGGCGCGGCGACGGCGACCTGGACCTCGACCGCACGCTCGACCGCTGGGAGGTCGGCTCGCCGCTCGCACCGGAGGACCTGGTCACGCGCACCTGGACCGGGCACCGGCGGTCGGTGTGCCTGGCCGTGGACACGTCGGGGTCGATGACCGGGCTCGGCGTGGCGATCGCGGCGGTGGCGGCGGCCGGCGTCGTCCTCACCGGCGACGAGCGGCTGCGGACCAGCCTGATCACCTTCGGCCGGGAGGTCGACGTCGTGCAGCGGCCGGGGCAGCGGCGGGCCGCCGCGGACGTCGTCACGCACCTGCTCGGGCTGCGCGGGCACGGGATGACCGACCTGGCCGGCGCGCTGCGGGCCGCCCGGCGCCAGCTCGACGCCGAGGTGGCCGACGAGCGGCGCGTGGTGCTGCTGTCGGACTGCCTGCACACGACCGGCGACCCGCCGGAGACCGCGCTCGCCGGCCTGGACCGGGTGGACGTGCTCTGCCCGCTGCCGACGGCGGAGGCGGAGGACGCCGCACGGGCCCTGGCGGCGCGCGGCGGCGGGAGCGCGCAGATGGTGCGCACGGTGCGCGACCTCGGGCCCGCGCTCACCCGCCTGCTGGGCTGAGCCGGCGTCCCGCCCGACCGTCTCCACCGTTGATCATCGGATGCGTGCCGCTCGCACCGGCGTGTCCGCGCGTGTCTGCGGCAAGCGTCCGATGATCAACTCGAGGAGCCGCGCCTACGGGAGGAGGCCCAGCCTCCGGGCCTGGACGACGGCCTCCAGCCGGGTGTGCGCGTCGAGCTTCGTCATCGCCGAGCCGAGGTAGCTCTTCACCGTCTCCGGGCGCAGCGACAGGCGGGTCGCGGTCTCGCGGTTGCTGCAGCCCAGCGCCACCTGGGTGAGGACGTCGACCTCGCGCGCCGAGAGCCGCACGGCCGGGCGGGTCCCGCGCGGTGCGCCCAGCGCCGCGAGCCGCCCGCACGCCGAGAGCAGCCGGTCGCGCAGCGCGGCGTCGTCGGTGGCCTGCGCGGCGAGCCGGAGGTCGGCGTGCACCGCGCGCACCTCCTCCCACCGCGCCGGGTCCTCCGTGGCGGTCGGGCCGGCCGGGGCGGCGGCCATCAGCGCCAGCCGCCGGTCCACCTCGTCACGGACGGCGAGCTCGGCGCCCATCCGCCCGGCCGCGCGGGCCAGCGCGTCGCGCACCCGGTCGCCCACCGAGCCGCCCTCCCGGCTGGCCGCGTAGAGCACCGCCCGGGCCCGCCCGCCGACCAGGACCGGCACCGCGGCCACCGTGCGCAGCCCCTCGGCGAGCACCGGCCCGTCGTACTCGTGCGTGATGTCCAGCGCCCGCTCGTAGTCCTCGACGCCGGCCGGGCGGCCCTCGCTCAGCACCCGCCCGCCGAGCCCCGCGCCCGTGCGCACCTGCAGGCCGTGCAGGTACCGGGTGCGCCCGCCGACCATCTCCTCGATGCGCATCGCGGCGCCCTGCACCGGGCCGGCGAACACCACGCCCATCCCCGACCGGGCGTGCACCTCGCGGACGGCGGCGCGCAGCACGTCGCGGTCGTCGGGCCGGGCGGTGGCGGGGAGGGACACGGGGGACCTCCTCGGGCAGGGCGGGCGGCGGTGACCCGGGTCACGTTAGCGCCGCCCGCGGCGGGGGCCGTCCTCGCCTGCAACGTGCGGCAACGCCCGGCGCGATCGGGGGTGGTGGCGCCGGACGCGCGCGGCCGACCATGCCGGGGCCCACGACCGCACGACCGAGGGAGCGCACCGCATGCCCGGCACCGCCACCACCGCCTACCGGGAGGCCCGCGACCGGCTGCTCGCCCTCCGCGGCGACCCCGCGAAGGCGGCCGCGGAGTTCGAGTTTCCCCGGATCGACGGCCCGTTCAACTGGGCCGTGGACTGGTTCGACGAGGTCGCGCGCGGCGTCGAGCGGCCCGGGCTGCGCATCACCGAGGAGGACGGCACCACCGGCAGCTGGTCGTTCGACGGGCTCTCCCGCCGCTCCGACCAGGTGGCCGCCTGGTTGCGGGAGCGCGGCGTCGAGCGCGGTGACCGCGTCGTCCTCATGCTCGGCAACCAGGTGGAGCTCTGGGAGGCGATGCTCGCGGTGATGAAGCTCGGCGCGGTGATCATGCCGACCACCACCGCGCTCGGCCCCGACGACCTCGCCGACCGGATCGGCCGCGGCGGCGCGCGGCACGTCGTCGTCAACGCCGCCGACGCCGGCAAGTTCGACGCCGTCCCGGGCGACTACGGCCGGATCGCCGTGGGCGACGCGCCGTCGGGGTGGGCGCCCTACGCCGACAGCGCCGGCGCCCCCGACGCCCCGCTCGGCCACCCCGGCACCGAGCCCGGCGACCCGCTGCTCCTGTACTTCACCAGCGGCACCACCAGCCGGCCCAAGCTGGTCGAGCACACTCAGGTCAGCTACCCGGTCGGGCACCTGTCGACGATGTACTGGCTGGGTCTGCAGCCCGGCGACGTGCACCTCAACATCAGCTCGCCAGGCTGGGCCAAGCACGCGTGGAGCTGTTTCTTCGCCCCGTGGGCCGCCGAGGCCACCGTCGACCTGTTCAACTACCGGCGGTTCGACGCCGCACGGGTCCTCGGGCACGTCCGCGACACCGGCGTCACCACCTTCTGCGCGCCGCCCACCGTCTGGCGGATGCTCATCCAGGCCGACCTCTCCGGCGGCCCCGGCACGCTCCGCGAGGTCGTCGCCGCCGGAGAGCCGCTCAACCCGGAGGTCATCGAGCAGGTCCGCCGGCACTGGGGGCTCACCCTGCGGGACGGCTACGGGCAGACCGAGACGACGGCGTCGGTGGCCAACGCGCCGGGCGCGGAGGTGCGGCCGGGTTCCATGGGCCGCCCGCTGCCCGGCGTCCCCGTGGTACTGGTCGACCCGCTCACCGGGCAGCAGGCGACCGAGGGCGAGATCTGCCTGGACCTCTCGCAGCGGCCGGTCGGGCTGATGACCGGCTACCAGGGCGACCCCGAGCGGGCGGCCGAGGCGATGGCCGGCGGGTACTACCACACCGGCGACGTCGCGACCCGCGACGCCGACGGCTACATCACCTACGTCGGGCGCACCGACGACGTCTTCAAGGCCAGCGACTACAAGATCAGCCCGTTCGAGCTGGAGAGCGTGCTGATCGAGCACCCGGCGGTCGTCGAGGCCGCCGTCGTCCCGGTGCCCGACCCGGTCCGGCTGGCCGTGCCGAAGGCCTACGTGACGCTCGCACCGGGCTGGGAGCCGGGCCCGGAGACGGCGCTGGCGGTGCTGCGGCACGCGCGCGAGCGGCTGGCGCCCTACCTGCGCGTGCGGCGGATCGAGTTCGCGGAGCTGCCGAAGACGGTCTCGGGGAAGATCCGCCGGGTCGAGCTGCGGCAGCGGGAGGAG
The DNA here is from genome assembly GCF_054049975.1 of Geodermatophilus sp. SYSU D01119. NCBI lineage: Bacteria > Bacillati > Actinomycetota > Actinomycetes > Geodermatophilales > Geodermatophilaceae > Geodermatophilus > Geodermatophilus sp. SYSU D01119. The sequence goes on from NZ_JBJGYL010000053.1 coordinate 10,584, forward strand.
CAGGCGGCCCCGGCGGGCACCGGCACCGACTGGGCCGACACCGACTTCCCGGAGCTGCGCGGCGCCTGACCCGTCCCCGGACGACCTGTCCCCGGGACACGGTCGTGGGGGGGGGGGGGGGGGGGGGGGGGGGGGGGGGGGGGGGGGGGGGGGGGGGGGGGGGGGGGGGGGGGGGGGGGGGGGGGGCGGGGGGGGGGCGGTGGGGG
>NZ_JBJGYL010000054.1:0-9464 GCF_054049975.1 Geodermatophilus sp. SYSU D01119
CCCCGCGGCCGCGCCGCCCGCCCCGCGCCGCGTCCAACCCGCCCACGCGCCCCCCCCCCCCCCGCCCGCGGCCCCCCCCCCCCCCCCCCCCCCCCCCCCCCCCCCCCCAGGAACTCCGTGAGCACCCGCTCCGCGCCGGTGGGGAGCGTGTGGTGCGTGGCGCCGGGCAGCGTCACCACGCCCGCCCGCGGCATGAGCCGTCCCGCGGTGCGGGCCACCTGCCGCGGGTCCTGCGCCCGCCCGTCCCCGGCGACGACGACCAGCGTGGGCACGGTGAGCCCGGCCAGCCGCGCCGGGTCGGGACGGCGGGTGCGCACCGGCGCCGCGGTCGGCACCTCGGCGCCCAGCGCGGCGACGTCGAGCCACGCGTCGTCCACCGGCCGCCCGCCGGTCTCCCAGCGCACCAGGGCCCGCATCCGGGCGGCGCTGGGGCGGGTGAGCACCGGGACGGCGCGCAGCAGGTAGCCGGGGGAGAAGCCGGCGAAGGTGGTGGTCGGGTCGACCAGCCCGAGGCGGCGCACGCGGCCGGGCCGGTCGAGCGCGAGGGCGAGCGCCTGCCAGCCGCCGTAGCTGTGCCCGGCCAGGTCGACGGCGCCCAGCCCCAGCCCGTCGAGCACCTCGGTGAGCCAGTCGGCGACGTCGTCGGCGCTGGTGAGCGGGGTGGTGGCGGGGCTGCGGCCGGCGTCGCCCACCGGGTCGACGACGTGCACGCGGCGCACCGCGGCCAGCAGCCGCATCGCGCCCGACCAGGCCAGCGCGGTGGCACCGCCGCCGGGCAGCAGCACCAGCGGGGGAGCCGACGCCGCGCCGCTGACCAGCACGTGGGTGCGGCCGAACCGGGTGGCGACGTCGACCGGCCGGACCGGCACCGGCCAGCGCGCGAGCGCCGCGTCGTAGGCGGTCTCGAACGCGGCCCGCCGGTCCCCCATGCGCGGAGCCTGCCGGGTGCGCGACACCCCGGCAACGGACGGGGGAGGATCGGGAGCGTGCGGCGGGAGGCGAGCGTCCTGCACCTGGACCTGGACGCGTTCTTCGCCGCCGTCGAGCAGCGCGACAAGCCGTCGCTGCGGGGGCGGCCGGTGGTCGTCGGAGGCACCGGCGGGCGCGGCGTCGTCGCCACGGCGTCCTACGAGGCGCGCGCCTACGGTGCCCGCTCCGCGATGTCGACGGCGGAGGCCCGCCGCCGCTGCCCGCCCGGGACGGCCTTCCTCGGCGGCCGGTTCGGCGCCTACCGGCGGACGTCGGACGTCGTGATGGCGCTGCTGCGCGAGCTGTCGCCGCTGGTGGAGCCGGTGTCGATCGACGAGGCCTACGTGGACCTCGCGGCCGGCGACCACGACTTGTCCGTCGACGGCGTCACGGCGCTCGCCCGCACGCTCAAGGAGCGGATCGCCGAGGCCACCGGCGGGGTGACCGGCTCGGTCGGGATCGGCAGCTCGAAGCTGATGGCGAAGATCGCCTCCGACCTCGACAAGCCCGACGGCCTCGTCGTCGTCCCGCCCGGCTCCGAGCTCGACGTGCTGCACCCGCTGCCGGTCACCCGGCTCGGCGGCGTGGGACCGGCCACGGCCGAGCGGCTGCGGCAGGTCGGCGTGCGTACGGTGGCCGACCTGGCGGCGAAGACGCTGCCCGACCTCGTGACCCTCGCCGGGCGGGCGCACGGCACCGGGCTGTACCAGCTGGCGCGGGCCGAGGACGACCGCCCGGTGGTGGCCGAGCGGGAGGCCAAGTCGGTCTCGCAGGAGTCGACGTTCGAGCGGGACCTCACCGATCTCGCCGAGCTGAACCGGCTCATCGACTCGATGGCCACCCGCGTGGGCGACCGGCTGCGCGGCTCGGCGCTGTCGGGGCGCACCGTGACGCTCAAGCTGCGCCGCTACGACTTCACGACGATGACCCGCTCGCAGACGCTGCCCCAGCCCACCGACGACGCCCGGCAGGTCGCCTCCATCGCCCGGCGGCTGCTGGCCGAGGCCGGCACCGGGGGCGGGCTGCGGCTGATCGGCGTCGGCGTCTCGGGGCTGTCGCAGTACGCGCAGGGCGACCTGTTCGCGGAGGAGCCGGCGGCGGCGGAGGAGGCACTGGACGACGTCGTCGAGGCACCCGAGGCCCCGCCGCCGCCCGCGGACCGGCGCTGGTGGCCGGGGCAGGACGTCGTCCACGACGAGCTCGGTGCCGGCTGGGTGTGGGGCCGCGGGCTGGGCCGGGTGACGGTGCGGTTCGAGGGGCCGCTGACCCCGCCGGGGCCGGTGCGCACGCTCGCCGCCGACGACCCGGCGCTGCACCCCGGTGACCCGCCGGACTGGCGGCCGACGACGATGGAGCCGTGACCGAGAACCTCTGGGTGCGGATGACGCAGGCCGACCCCGGCCACTCGGCCGCCTACGTGCAGCGCTTCCGCGACCTCGCGGCCGGCGGGATGGACATCGTCGGCGAGGCCCGGCTGGTCGACGCGATGCTGCCCCGCGGGGCCAGGGTCCTCGACGCCGGCTGCGGTCCCGGCCGGGTGGGCGGGCACCTCGCCTCGGTGGGGCACGCCGTCGTCGGCGTCGACGTCGACCCGGTGCTCGTCGCGGCGGCCGAGCAGGACCACCCGGGCGCGCGCTGGCTGGTCGGCGACCTCGCGGAGCTCGACCTGCCCGACCGCTTCGCCGCCGTCGTCTGCGCCGGCAACGTGGTGACGTTCCTGGCGCCCTCGACGCGGGTGGAGGTGCTGCGGCGCTTCCGGGCCCACCTGGCCGACGGCGGCCGGGCGGTGGTCGGGTTCGGCGCCGGGCGCGACTACGCCTTCGACGCGTTCCTCGACGACGCCCGCGCCGCCGGCCTCGAGCCCGACGTGCTGCTGTCGAGCTGGCACCTGCACCCGTTCACGGCCGACTCGGACTTCCTGGTCGCGGTGCTGCGCCCCGCCTGAGCCGCGTCAGCCGACCTCGGCCAGCCACCCGACGACGCGCAGGTCGCCGTCGAGGTGGACGACGAGCGTCTGCCCGTCGGCGCCGCGCAGGTGCGCCTCGAACAGGCCGTCGCCGTCGACCTCCAGCCACTCGATGGTGGCGCCGGGGTGGTCGGCGAGGGCGGCGGCGGCCACCTCGACGGCGACGTCGGCGGTCAGCTCCGGCGGCAGGGACGGGCGCGGGCGGCGGACCCAGGCGTGCCGGCCGACGGTCTCGTGGGTGCGGTTCATAGCGGACCTCCTCGCTCCCCGCGGCGCCGGGGCGGTGCCGCGATGGGTCCGAGACTCAGGCCCGGGCCTGGGAGGACCCTGTGACGCAGGTGCCGGTTCCCCGCGACCCGCCGCTGCTCCTCCCTGCCGCGATCATGGCGCCGTGACCACCGCCGACCGGCGTGGCGTGGTTCCCGCGCCATGATGGCGGGGCTGGTCAGAGCCGGGGGCGGGCATCCCAGATCGCCAGCCCGCCGCCGGGCAGGCAGATCACCTTCGCCCCGTCGGGACGGTCGTAGGCCCACGCCTCGTACGAGGGGTCCGGTGGGCACCGCAGCGTCGTCGACCCCACGGTGAGCGTCAGGGCGCCCGCTGCGTCGACTCCCGCGCGGCTCGCCGTGGACCGCAGCCAGGGGTGCAGGAGCGCGACGCCGTCGAGGGAGGTCGGCTCGACCGCCGCTCCGGGCCGGCCGGCGACCGTCACCGGGCACGCGAGCGTCAGCAGCGCCCCGTCGTCGAGGACCACCTGGACGTCACCGACGCCGACGCGCACCTGGTCGGCGGACCGCCCCTCCACCGACCGCAGCAGCCGGTCGGCGTCCTCGACGTTCCCCACCCGGGCAGCCTCCCAGCCCCTCCACCGTCGCGATCATGGAGCCCCCGTGGCGACACGCGGGGCCGCGGCGGCGCGTCGCCACCGCAACTCCGTGATCGCGGGGACCGCGCGGCGCAGACGGGGTCAGCGGGCGCCGAGGGCGATGGTCAGCTCGAGCACCGTCTGCGGGTCGTCGAGGCGGGCGCCGTAGAGCTCGCGGAGCTGGCCCATCCGGTAGCGGACCGTCTGCGGGTGCACGAACAGCTCCGCGGCCACCTGCTCGCGGCGGCCGTGGTGCAGCAGCCACGAGCGCAGCGTCTCCAGGAGCTTCTCGCGCGGCCCGGGTCCGAGCTCGTCGAGCGGCGCCAGCACCTGCGCGCGCAGGTCGGCCAGCGCCTCGCCGTCGGCCCGCAGCACCAGGTCGGCCAGCCGCACCTCGGTGTCCACGGGCGCCTCGCCGTCGGGCAGCAGGCCGAGCTGCAGCGCCCGCAGCGCCCGCGAGTAGGACGAGCGGGTGTCCTGCCACGGCCGCGCCGGGCCGACGACGGCGTCCCGCCCGGCCAGCGAGGACAGCAGCGCCGCCCGCGCGAAGCCCTCGGCGTCGGGGACCAGCAGCACCGCCCGCTCGGTGGAGGGTTCCGTGCCGGGCAGGTCCTCGCCGACCTGCAGCGTGCGGGAGTCGAGCACCCCCAGCGCGCCGCGGGCGTCGGCCTCCGGCAGCAGCACCGCGGTGAGGGTGCGCGGCGGCGTCCAGTCCGCCCGCTCGGCCGCCACGTTCAGCTCGTAGGCGGGCGCGCCGGTGACCAGCAGTTGCGCCAGCCGCTCCAGCTGCCGGCGCCGCTCGCGGCCGCTGGCGGCGAGGTGGTCGGCGTGGCCGGACGCGCTGGCCGCTGACAGCCGGTCGATGTAGGCGAACACCAGCTCGGCGAAGCGGGCCAGCGACCCGGCCGGCATGCCGGCCGCCACCGCCGTGGCGCTCAGGTGCCGCCACGCCACCCGGGCGCCCACCCGGTAGGCGGCCAGCAGGGCGTCCATCGACCGGCCGGTGCGCGCCTCCCCGCGGCCCAGCGAGTAGGCGCCCTGGATCGCGGGGTCGATGGGCCGGCTGGCGTCGACACCCCCGGCCGACGTCGCGAGCTCCAGGAACCCGGCGAGCGCGAGCTCGACGGCGTTCTCGATCTTGCGGCCCATCGGCCCGCGGAACGCCTCGGCGTAGCCGGGGACCTCCACGACGATCGCCGCCACGGTCCGCTCGGCCACCGCCGGCAGCTCGGCCATCACGGCCTCCGCGACGTCGGCGGCGAAGGTCTCCTGCTGCACCGTCACGTGACCTCCTCGTGACCTCACTTGTTCGCCACGAACAGTATCCGCGCCCACGTTCACGTCGAGGGCACAGGTGATTACGCGCGTTGCAGGGAACTGTAGGGACATGACCGCGACCGTTCCGCGCCCTTCCCCGGCCCGGCCGGCCCTGAAGGCGCTGCGCGACCGCGCCCTGCGCCTCGCCGAGCTCGTCACCACGCCCCTGCTGCCCGCCGACTACCTCGACCTGATCGACCCGCTGCGGTCCGGCGCCGCGCTGCGCGGGCGCATCGAGGCGGTCCTCCCCGAGACCCGCGACGCCGCCACCGTCGTCATCCGGCCCGGCGCCGACTGGCAGCCGCACCGGCCCGGCCAGTACGTGCGGATCGGGATCGACGTCGACGGCGTCCGCATGTGGCGGGCGTACTCGATCACCTCCGACCTCGGCCGCACCGACGGCTGTTTCACCGTCACGGTCAAGGCGATCCCCGGCGGCAAGGTCAGCAACCACCTGGTCCGCCGCACCGAGCCGGGCACGATCGTGCAGCTCGACCAGGCCACCGGGGAGTTCTGCCTGCCCGCGCAGCTGCCGGCCAAGGCGCTGTTCGTCACCGCCGGCTCCGGCATCACCCCAGTCATGGGCATCCTGCGCAACCACCCCGAGCTGGCCGACGTCGTGCTCGTGCACTCGGCGCCCACCGCCGACGACGTCGTCTTCGGTGCCGAGCTGCGGCAGCTCGCCGCCGACGGCCGGATCCGGCTGGTCGAGCAGCACACCGACACCGCCGGGATGCTCGACGCCGCCGCGGTCGCCGCGCTCGTCCCCGACCACGCCGAGCGCGCCACCTGGGCGTGCGGCCCGGTCGGCATGCTCGAGGCGCTCGAGGAGCACTGGGCCGCCGCCGGCCTGTCCGACCGGCTCTACACCGAGCGCTTCCGCCCGAAGGTGCTGGTCACCGGCGAGGGCGGCACGGTCACCTTCACGAAGAACGGGACGTCGCTCGAGGCCGACGGGGCCACCCCGATCCTCGACGCCGCCGAGGAGGCCGGCGTCCTCATGCCGAGCGGTTGCCGCATGGGCATCTGCTACGGCTGCGTCCTCCCGCTGCGCGAGGGCGCCGTCCGCGACCTGCGCACCGGCGAGGTGACCACCGCCGCCCCGGGCGACGGCGTCCTCGTCCAGACCTGCGTGAGCGCCGCCGCCGGCGCCTGCGACATCGACCACTGACCCCCTACGCGACACCGAGACCGAGGAGCCGCATAGACATGACCGTCCTGCAGAAGAAGCCCGTCAACCCCATCGAGCACCTCACCCCCGAGGACATCGAGCTCATCGGCAAGGAGCTCGACGAGATCCGCCAGGGCGTGATGGACAGCCGCGGCGAGTCCGACGCGCGGTACATCCGCAAGGTCATCGACGTGCACCGCAAGATCGAGCTCGGCAGCCGCGCGGTGCTGCTGGCGTCCGGCTTCCCGCCGGCCTGGATCGCCGGGACGATCGGCCTCTCGATCGCCAAGATCCTCGAGAACATGGAGATCGGGCACAACATCCTCCACGGCCAGTGGGACTGGATGCGCGATCCGAAGATCCACTCCACGACGTGGGAGTGGGACATGGCCAGCCCGGCCGAGCAGTGGAAGCACTCGCACAACGAGCTGCACCACACGTACACGAACGTGATCGGCAAGGACAACGACCTCGGCTACGGCATCATGCGCGTCGACGAGGACCAGCCGTGGACGCCGATGTACCTCGGGCAGCCGCTGTGGAGCTTCATCAACGCGTGCTTCTTCGAGTACGGGATCGCCGCCTACGACCTCGAGCTCGGCGCCGTCATCGCCAAGAAGCAGACCGGTGACCCGGAGTTCCGCCGGCGGGCCAAGCAGGTGCTGGTCAAGATCGGCCGCCAGGTGCGCAAGGACTACGTCATCCACCCGCTGCTGTCGGGCCCGAACTTCGTCGCCACCCTGGCCGCGAACTTCACCGCCAACATCGTGCGGAACCTGTGGTCGAACTCGGTGATCCTCTGCGGGCACTTCCCCGAGGGCGTCGAGACCTTCGAGAAGAAGTCGATCGACGGCGAGACGCGCGGCGAGTGGTACCTGCGCCAGATGCTCGGCTCGGCCAACATCTCCGGCTCGAAGGCGATGCACATCCTGACCGGCAACCTGTCGCACCAGATCGAGCACCACCTGTTCCCGGACCTGCCGAGCAACCGGTACGCCGAGATCGCGCCGAAGATCCGTGACCTGTTCGACCGCTACGGCCTGAACTACCACACGGCGCCGCTGCCGCAGCAGGTCGCGTCGGCCTGGCACAAGATCATCCGGCTGTCGCTGCCGAACGGCTGGCTGCAGAACACCACCGCCCGCAACCTGCCCTCGCAGCTGGGCAAGCTGTGGAAGATGACGACCGGCAAGCCGCGCGTGCGCCGCGCGCTGCTCCGCGAGCAGGCCGCCATGGCCGCCGCTGCCTGATCCACCGCGCACGACAGAGGGGCCCGGGACGGGGATCGTCCCGGGCCCCTCTGTCGTCAGCGGTTGTAGTGGACCACCACCCGGCCGGTGATCGTCGTGATGTACCCGCCGTGGAAGGACTGGACCCAGTAGCCGAGCTGGTTGTGCGCACTGTTCAACGGGTAGCTCAGGCGGCCGTTCTCCCAGCCCTGCGCTGCCCACGCCCCGAGGAAGAGGGTGGGCACGAAGTTCGGCCGGTACCCCCGGAGCCCGACGACGGTGGTGTTGCGGTACATCGAGCCACCCGCGAAGTGCTGCCCGCACCCGCCGTCGCGCAGGCCGCAGAAGACGTCCGACGTGGGGTAGCCGGCGATGCCGTTCTCCCACCCGAGGTCGCCCCAGGAGAGGAACGTCGCGCGGGGGACGCCGAAGATGCCGTGCGGTGACGAGTAGATGGAGCCGCCGGAGAAGTGCTGCCCGCACCCGCCGGCACGCAGCCCGCAGAAGACGTCGGAGGTGGGGTAGCCCAGGTACCCGTGCTCCCAGCCGAGGGCGGCCCACTTGTCCCGGAAGGCTCCGGCGACGGTGAAGTCGACGACGTTGCCGCTCGTGTACTGGTAGACCGAGCCACCCTGGAAGTGCTGACCGCAGCCCGTGAACTTCAATCCGCAGAACTGGTCGGTGGTCGGGTACCCGAGGACACCCCACTCCCAGCCCTGCGCGGCCCAGCGGCGGTTCGCCCAGCCCGAGAGGACGCGTGCCCCGGTGGCCGGCGACCAGTAGATCGAGCCGTTCTGGAAGTGCTGGCCACACCCTCCGCCGCGCAGGCCGCAGAACTCCCGGCCGGTCGGATAGCCGAGCCCACCCCACTCCCAGCCCTGCTGCGCCCAGCGGCCGGAGATGGCGCCGGCCCGCAGCCCGATGGACCCGGTGGCAGGGCTCCAGTAGACCGAGCCGGTCTCGAAGGACTGCAGGCAGCCGCCGTCGCGGAGGCCGCAGACCATGTCGTCGACCGGGAAGCCCAGGGCGTGCTCCCACCCGGCGGCGCCCCAGCCGGCACGGATGCGGTCCGGCACGACCGTGGCGTAGAAGGCGTCGTTGACGTAGATCGAGGCGGCCCGGAAGTGCTGGCCGCAGCCGTTGCCGCGCAGGCCGCAGAAGGTGTCGGTGGTCGGATAGCCGGGGGCGTCCGCCGCGAAGACGGCGCCCGCGTCGACCCACGTGTCGTAGATCTCGGGGTCGGTGACCACCCGGGCGCCGGTCGCGGCCGACCAGACGATCACGCCGTACGAGTAGTAGCCGATGCAGCCGTCACCCGGAAGCCCGCAGTCGATCGGGTAGAGGACGGGGCCGAGGGGGCCGGTCGGCCCGCCCAGAGCCGCGTAGCGGTCCTCGACGGCCGTCGGCGTGCCTGCCGCCGCCACCTGCGCCGCCGCGGTGACGGGTGCGAAGGGCACCTCGGGGCCGCTGGGGCCGGCGTCGGCCGCGTCCGTGGTCCCGGCCGCCGCGACGGCGTCCTCGGTGGCCGTCGTCTCCGGGACGGCGGCCGTCCCGGGGTCCGTCGTCTGCGGGGTGGTCGTCACCTCCGGGGGGGTCGTCACCTCCGGCGGAGTCGCCGGCTCCTCGGCGAGTGCCTGGCCGGGTACGAGGAGTGCCCCGGCCAGCGTCACCGCCACGACCGCGCCGTGCAGCCAGCGCGGTGCGCCGCGCCCCCGTGTCCCCATCGTCCGCTCCTGGTGCCTCGTCCCCGCACCGGCGCGGGGGAGGCGGACGCTAGGGGCGGCCGCGCCCGCGACACGCCCGACACCCCGCGCCCCGGCCGCACGTGACCGGGACGGGACCACGGGGGCGGATGACGGAGGGGGGGGGGGGGGGCGGGGGGGTGGCGGGGGGCGGGGGGGGGGGGGGGGGGGGGGGGGGGGGGGGGGGGGGGGGGGGGGGGGGGCG
>NZ_JBJGYL010000055.1:0-9318 GCF_054049975.1 Geodermatophilus sp. SYSU D01119
ATGGTGAAGGAGTAATAGATAGAGCGCGCGGGTGGTGGCGCAGCCCGGGGCGGGGGGGGCGCGCGCCGCCGCGCCCCCCCCCCCCCCCCCACTCCCCGAGGAGAACCCGATGACCCCGCCCGACCGGCCGACCCTCGGGGTGGGCCTGATCGGCTACGCCTTCATGGGCGCGGCGCACTCGCAGGCCTGGCGCACCGCCCCCCACTTCTTCGACCTGCCGATCCGCCCCGACCTGCGGGTGCTCGCCGGCCGCGACGCCGCCCGCGTCGCCGAGGCCGCCGGCAAGCTCGGCTGGTCGCAGACCGAGACCGACTGGCGCCGCGTCGTCGAGCGCGAGGACGTCGGCCTGGTCGACGTCTGCACCCCCGGCGACACGCACGCCGAGATCGCGATCGCCGCGCTCGAGGCCGGCAAGCACGTCCTGTGCGAGAAGCCGCTGGCCAACACCGTCGCCGAGGCCGAGGCCATGGCCGAGGCCGCCCAGCGCGCCGCGGCCCGCGGCGTCCGCTCGATGGTCGGCTTCACCTACCGCCGGGTGCCGGCGATCGGCCTGGCCCGCCGGCTGGTCGCCGAGGGCCGCCTGGGCCGCATCCGGCACGTGCGCGCCGCCTACCTGCAGGACTGGATCGCCGACCCGTCGGCGCCGATGTCCTGGCGGCTGGAGAAGGACAAGGCCGGCTCCGGCGCGCTCGGCGACATCGGCGCGCACGTCGTCGACCTGACGCAGTACATCACCGGCGAGACCGTCACCGGTGTGAGCGCGATGCTGGAGACCTTCGTCAAGGAGCGCCCGCTGCCGGCGTCGGCCGGCTCGCTGTCGGGCACCGCCGGCGAGGGCATGGGACAGGTGACCGTCGACGACGCCGCCGTCTTCCTCGCCCGCTTCTCCGGCGGCGCGCTGGCCACCTTCGAGGCCACCCGCTTCGCCCTGGGCCGCAAGAACGGCATCCGGATCGAGATCAACGGGTCCGAGGGCAGCCTGGCGTTCGACTTCGAGGACATGAACGTCCTGGAGTTCTTCGACGGCAGCGAGCCCGCCGAGCGGGCCGGCTTCCGCCGGATCATCGTCACCGAGCCCGAGCACCCCTACGTCGCCGCGTGGTGGCCGGCCGGGCACGGGCTGGGCTACGAGCACGGCTTCACCCACCAGGTCGTCGACCTGCTCACCGCGATCGCCAAGGACGAGGACCCCACGCCGTCGTTCGCCGACGGCCTGCAGATCCAGCGCGTCCTCGACGCCGTGGAGCGCAGCGCCGCCGCGGACTCGACCTGGACCCCCGTCCCCGCCTGACGAAGGGCCTCGTCCTCCCCGCCGCTCGCACGCTCGCGGCGGTGCCCGGGACGAGGCCGCCCGAGACGAAGAGAGGTTCTCCCTCATGCCACGCCCGATCACCCTGTTCACCGGCCAGTGGGCCGACCTGCCCTTCGAGGAGATGTGCCGGCTGGCCTCCGAGTGGGGCTACGACGGCCTGGAGATCGCCTGCTGGGGCGACCACCTCGACGTCGAGCGCGCCGCGAACGACGACTCCTACGTCGCCGACCGCAAGGCGCTGCTGGAGAAGTACGGCCTGCAGGTCTTCGCCATCTCCAACCACCTCAACGGCCAGGCCGTCTGCGACGACCCGATCGACGAGCGCCACCGCGGCATGGTCAACGCCCGCGTGTGGGGCGACGGCGAGCCCGAGGGCGTCCGGCAGCGGGCCGCCGAGGAGATGAAGCTGACCGCCCGCGCGGCGGCGAAGCTCGGGGTGAAGACCGTCGTCGGGTTCACCGGGTCGAAGATCTGGAAGACCGTGGCGATGTTCCCGCCGGTGCCCGAGTCGATGATCGAGGACGGCTACCGGGACTTCGCCGACCGGTGGAACCCGATCCTCGACGTCTTCGACGAGGTCGGCGTCCGGTTCGCCCACGAGGTGCACCCGTCGGAGATCGCCTACGACTACTGGACGACGGTCCGCACGATGGAGGCCATCGGCCACCGCGAGGCGTTCGGCCTCAACTGGGACCCGTCGCACTTCGTGTGGCAGGACCTGGACCCGGTCTCGTTCATCTGGGACTTCAAGGACCGGATCTACCACGTCGACTGCAAGGACGCGAAGAAGCAGGTCGGCAACGGCCGCAACGGCCGGATGGGCTCGCACCTGCCCTGGGCCGACCCGCGGCGCGGCTGGGACTTCGTCTCCACCGGGCACGGCGACGTCCCGTGGGAGGCCTGCTTCCGGATGCTGAACACGATCGGCTACGACGGCCCGATCTCGGTGGAGTGGGAGGACGCCGGCATGGACCGCCTCGTCGGCGCCCCCGAGGCGCTCGCATTCGTCCGGCGCCTGGCCTTCGACCCGCCCGCGGCGGCGTTCGACGCCGCGTTCGCCAGCGGCAACTGAGGGACCACCCGGCGCCTGCCGGGGGAGTGCGGCGGAGGGCCGGGCGCGGACGCGCGCCCGGCCCTCCGTCGTGTCGTCAGGCGGTCGGGTCCAGGCGGTCGGGTCCAGGCGGTCGGGTTCAGGCGGCGGGGACGAGGCCGGGAACCGCGCGGCACCAGGACGTGACGGCGCCGAGCACCTCGCGGTCCACCGGCTGCCGCAGCTCGCGGCGGTAGGCGCGCAGCGACGCGGGGCCCGGCTGGCGCCGCAGCGTGTGGGTGACGTCGGCCGGTCGCAGGGTGGTGACCGGGCCGGCGACCGTCGCGGCGATCGTGTCCAGGTCCGCGGCCGGCACCTGCAGGTCCTTCCCGCCGGTCACCGCGAGCACCGGCACGGTGATCCGGGCGAGGTCGCCGCGGGGGTCGTACGCGAGGAACTCGCGGTGCCACCGCGCGTTGAGGCGGACGCCGCCGACCCGGGCGACGTCGCCGGTCGTGGCCCGGATGCGCTCGTGGTTGGCCGCCACCTTCCGCTCGAGGTCGGTCCGCAGCAGCCGCAGCAGCCCGCGGACGGGCGCCGGCAGCGTCGGCGCGATCTGCCGCGCCTGCCAGCGCAGCAGCTCGTCGCCCGGGGTGGCCGACCCCGCGAGCAGGACGACGCCGGCCACCCGGGCGCCGCGGGCGGCCGCCGTGCCGACCACCATGGTGGCCAGCAGGGCGCCCTCGCTGTGCCCGGCCAGGAGCAGGCGGGAGGCGTCGACCTCCGGCCGCGCGGCCAGGGCGCCGAGGGCGCGGAGCAGGTCGTCGGCGTTGTCCGACAGCCCGGCCCGCCGCCAGTCGCCCGGCGAGCCGCCGACGCCGCGCTTGTCGTACCGCAGCGAGGCGAGGCCCGCGGCGGCGAGGGCGTGCGCCAGGTCGCGGGTGACGCCGAACCGCATCCGCCGGTGGTCGGAGTCGCGGTCGAGCGGGCCGGAGCCCGGCGCCAGCAGGACCGCGGGGACCGGCCCGGGGGCGTCGGGGAGGGTGAGCGTGCCGGCGAGCGGGGGCCCGCCCGGCACGGTCACCGGCAGCTCGCGCACGCTCACGTCCGCGCGCCCAGGACCGCGGCGGCGACGGAGGTGGGGTCGGCCACCGAGACGAGCGCGGCGTCGAAGCGCTGGCCGCTGAGCTCCAGGCGCACGGCGGGACCGCGGCGGACGCTGACGAACGTCCTCGTGCCGCGCCGGCGCCAGGTGCCGATCTTCCGCAGGCCCGGCAGGCCGAGCCCCGGGGCGCGCAGCCCGCGGGCGGCGGCCGGCCCGTCGGGGACGACCTCGGCCGAGCGCACCGCCGTCAGCGGGACCTCGAGGTCGCGCAGCAGGCCGAGCACCTTCTCGGCCGGGGTGAGGGTGATCCGCAGGGTCCGCGCTGTCGTCTCGATCGTCGCCATGGCACCATCGTTCTCGACCGTGAGACCGTTGTCAACTATGAGAGAGGTCGAGCGTGGCGACAGCCGACCTGCTGCTGCACCCCGTCCGCCTGCGCGTGGTGCAGGCGCTGCTGGGGGACCGCACCCTGACCACCGGGAACCTGCACGCCGAGCTGCCCGACGTCCCGGTGGCGACGCTGTACCGGCACGTGGGTCTGCTCGCCGACGCGGGCGTGCTGGAGGTGGTGGGGGAGCGCCGCGTGCGGGGCAGCACCGAGCGCACCTACCGGCTGGTGACCGCGGCGGCGTCGGTGGGCCCGGACGAGGCGGCGGGCATGACCCCCGACCAGCACCGCCGTGCCTTCGGGACGTTCGTCGCCGCGCTGCTCGCCGACTTCGACCGCTGGGTCGACGCCGCCGGCCCGGACGGGCTGGACCCCGCCCGGGACGGCGTCGGCTACCGGATGACCGGCCTGTGGCTGGACGACGAGGAGTTCAGCGGCCTGCTCGACGACGTCCGCGCGGTGCTGCGGGCCCGGCTGGAGAACACGCCGCGCCCGGGCCGGCGGCGCCGGCTGGTCGGGACGGTGCTCCTGCCCGGCGGCTGATCAGGCGGCGCGCTCGGCCTTCCGCTCCGCCTTGCGCTCGGCCCGGGCGACCCGCTTGTTCGCCTTGGCCAGCGTCTTTCCCGCCCGGGAGATCTTCCGCGAGCTGCGGTCGACGGTGCCGCGGGTGAGCAGGCCGACGCCGATGCCGAGCAGCCACACGTCCTTGGCGATCGACAGGCCCTGCTCGGTCGGGGCGAGGCTGCCCTCCTTGCGCATGCCGGGCGTGCGCAGGTAGAGGCCGAGCAGCCCGCCGGCGAAGCCGGTGAGGACGGCGCCGGCCACGGCGGTGGGCACGAACGGCGTCAGCAGCGCGGCGCCGACGGCGATCTCCGCCGTCGACAGGGCCTGCACGAACTGGCGCGGCTCCACGTCCTTCAGGAACGGGTAGGTGCCGGAGGCGAACCCGTGCAGGCCGGCCGCGGTCTGGTCGTCGGCGGCGCGCTTGCCGAGGCCGCTGTTGAGGATGAACGCGCCGGCCGAGATGCGCGGGCCGATCTCGGACAGGGTGATGGGCAGGGCCACGAGGCACCTCCGCGGTGTCGGGGACGGTCGGGACTGCACTGCCCGACCGTCCCCGGGGGAAACCGCGAGGGGCTCAGCGGCCGCCGCGCCGCGACCGGCCGCTGAACGTCGCCGCGGAGTGCGAGCCGGCCCGCGCGGCGAGCTCGGCGCGGGTGCGCGCCGGGCCCTGCGGGCTGCGGGACTGGCCGCGGCCGCCGGTGGCCTTGGCGGACGACGACGCCGTCGCCGTCCCGCCGCTGCCGGACCCGCCGCGACGGCGCCGGCCGCCGCCCTGGCCCTGCGGCTGGGGAGCGGGCGCCGGGGCCGGCTCGACGTACGGGGCGGCCGGGCCGGCCAGCTCGGTGATCTGCTCCGACCCCGGGCGCACCTGGCTCACGATCGGCGTGATGCCGGCCTGGCGGGTCAGCGTCCGCACCTCGCCGTTCTGGTCGGGCGTCGACAGGGTGACCACCGTGCCGCCGGCACCGGCGCGGGCCGTGCGGCCGGAGCGGTGCAGGTAGGCCTTGTGCTCGGTCGGCGGGTCGACGTGCACGACGAGCGAGACGTCGTCGACGTGGATGCCGCGGGCGGCGATGTCGGTCGCGCACAGCACGCGGGTGCCGCCGGTGCTGAACGCCTCGAGGTTGCGCTCGCGGGCGTTCTGGCTGAGGTTGCCGTGCAGGTCGACGGCGGGGATGCCGGCGGCGGTGAGCTGCTTGGCGAGCTTCTTGGCCTGGTGCTTGGTGCGGGTGAACAGCACGCTGCGGCCGAGCCCGGAGGCGAGCTGGCGCACGACCTCGGCCTTGTCGGCGGCGCTGACCTGGAAGACGTGGTGGGTCATCGTGGCCACCGGCGCGACGGCCGGGTCCACCGAGTGGGTCACCGGCTGGGACAGGTAGCGCTTGACCAGCACGTCCACGCCGTTGTCCAGCGTGGCCGAGAACAGCAGCCGCTGGCCGCCCTGCGGGGTGCGGTCGAGCAGGCGCTTGACGCCGGGCAGGAAGCCGAGGTCGGCCATGTGGTCGGCCTCGTCCAGCACGGTGACCTCGACGGCGGACAGGTCGGCGTGCCCCTGCCCGATGAGGTCCTCGAGCCGGCCGGGGCAGGCGACGAGCACGTCGACGCCGGCGGCCAGGGCCTGCACCTGCGGGTTCTGCCCGACGCCGCCGAACACGACGGTCGAGCGCAGGCCGAGTGCCGTGGCCAGCGGCTCGACGGTGGCGAGCACCTGGTTGGCGAGCTCGCGGGTCGGCACGAGCACCAGCGCGCGGGGCTTCCGGGCCTGCCGCCGCGTGGTGGAGGCGGCCAGGCGGGCCACCAGCGGGAGGGCGAAGGCGATGGTCTTGCCCGAGCCGGTGCGGCCGCGGCCGAGCACGTCGCGGCCGGCCAGCGAGTCGGGCAGCGTCGCGACCTGGATGGGGAAGGGCGCGGTGATGCCGCTGGCGGTGAGCACCTCGACCAGCGGCGCGGGCACGCCGAGCTCGGCGAAGGTGGTGTCGGTGGGCAGCACGGTGGCGACGTCGCCGGCCGGGACCACGGGCGCCACCGGGGCGGCGGGGGTCCGGGCCGGGGTCTGGGTGGGGGCGGTGCTCTGCGCGGCGGCGTTCTGCGCGGCGCCGGTGCCGCGGCCGCGGCCGCCGCGACGGCGGCGGGGCCGGGACGTGCCGGCGGCAGGCGGAGAGGACTGCGGGGAGGTCATGGGTTCCTCGGTGGTGCTCGGGTCGCCGTCCTCGGCCACCGCGGGCGGGCGCACGCCGGCCCCGGTCAGGGGCGGGTCGCGCCGTCGGCGACGTCGGACAGCCGGGCGCGCCTCGGTGGCGCTGCTCCAGCCCGACGTCGAGTCCTGCAGCTCCGGATGAGCGAGGGCGGCGCCGGTATGCCCCACTCAACCAGACGCGGCCGCCGATCCTGCCGCGGGCGGGGGAGTCGCGCGTCACACCCGCCCCGCCCGGGTGAGGCCTTTCGCGCGCGAGAGGCGGTCAGGCGGTGCGGCCGGCGCCCCGGTAGGTGCGGCGGTAGGCGCCCGGGGGCACGCCGATCGAGGCGCGCAGGTGCGCCCGCAGCGACGCCGTCGTGCCGAACCCCGCCTCGGCGGCCACCCGGTCGACCGACGCGTCGGTGGACTCCAGCAGCCGCCGGGCCAGCGCGATCCGCTGCGCGGCCAGCCAGCGCTGCGGCGACTGGCCGGTCTCCTCGCGGAAGCGCCGGGTGAAGGTGCGCACGCTCATCCGTGCGTGCGCGGCCAGCCCGGCGAGCGTCAGCGGCTCGCCGAGGTGCTCGATCGCCCAGGCGCGGGTGGCCGCGGTGCCGGCGTCGCCGGTCTCGGGCAGCGGCCGCTCGACGAACTGCGACTGCCCGCCCTCCCGCCACGGCGCGACGACGTTGCGCCGAGCCACGCGGTTGGCCACCTCGCTGCCGTGGTCGCGCCGGACGAGGTGCAGCAGCAGGTCGATGCCGGCCGCGTTGCCCGCGCTGGTGAGCACGTCGCCGTCGTCGACGAAGAGGACGTCGGGGTCCAGCCGCACCCGCGGGAAGTGCCGGGCGAAGGCCTGCGTGTGCATCCAGTGCGTGGTGGCCGGGCGGCCGTCGAGCAGCCCGGCCGCGGCGAGCACGAACGCGCCGGTGCAGATGGAGAGCATGCGGGCGTGGCCCGCCGCGTCCCGGAGCGCGGCCGCGAGGTCGGCCGGGACCGCCCCGTCGGTCATCGCCGGGCCGCCCTGGACGCCGGGGACGACCACGGTGCGCGCGGTCTGCAGCAGCGTGGCGTCGTGCTCCGGCTGGACCGAGTACCCGGCCGACGTGCGCACCGGACCGCCGTCGAGGGTGGCCACCCGCACCCGGTACAGCGGGCGCTCGCCGGCGTCGACGGCGCTGCCCAGCAGGCGGTGGGGGAGGCCGAGCTCGAACGCGATCGTGCCGGGGAGCGCGAGGACGGCGACCTCGTGGCGGGCGGGACCGGAGCCCGGACCCGGACCGGGGCCTGGTGTCATGGCCGGATCCTTGCACGTGTTGGCTGCCGGGCCACTGGTCGCCGTCCCCGCGGTCGGTCATGCTCTCGGCTCGTGACGACTCCCGGAACCCGCCGGCGCGTCCACCCCGCGTGGTGGGTGGCCGCGGTGACCTTCCTGGCGCTGGTCGGCGCCGCGGCCTTCCGCGCGGTGCCCGGCGTGCTCATCGACCCGCTGCGCGAGGAGTTCGGCTGGTCGGTCTCGACCATCTCCGCCGCCGTCGCGGTGAACATGGCGCTCTACGGGCTGACCGCGCCGTTCGCCGCCGCGCTGATGGAGCGCTTCGGCATCCGGCGGGTCGTCGTCGGGGCGCTGCTGCTCACCGCCGCCGGCAGCGGGCTGACCGTGTTCATGACGGCGAGCTGGCAGCTGGTGCTGCTGTGGGGGTTCGCCGTCGGCCTGGGCACCGGCTCGATGGCGCTGTCGCTGGTGGCCACGGTGACCGGGCGCTGGTTCGTCGCCCGGCGCGGGCTGGTCAGCGGGATCCTCACCGCCGGCGGGGCGACCGGGCAGCTGGTGTTCCTCCCCGTCGTCGCGGCGGTGGCCGAGACCGACGGAGGCTGGCGGGCGGCGTCGCTGGGGACCACGGCGGCCGCGCTCGCCGTCGTCCCGCTGGTGCTGTGGCTGCTGCGCGACCGCCCGCGCGACGTCGGCACCGTCCCCTACGGCGGGACCGAGGCCGACGACGTCGACCCGGTGCGCACCGGCGCGGCCCGCGCGGCGCTGAGCGGGCTGGCGCACGCGGTCCGGTCGCGGCCGTTCTGGCTGCTCGCCGCCGGCTTCTTCATCTGCGGCGCGTCGACCAACGGGCTGGTGCAGCCGCACTTCATCCCCGCCGCGCACGACCACGGCATGCCGGTGACGACGGCGGCGTCGCTGCTCGCGGTCGTCGGCATCTTCGACATCGCCGGCACCGTGCTCTCCGGCTGGCTCACCGACCGCGTCGACCCGCGGGTGCTGCTGCTGGCCTACTACGCGCTGCGCGGCTTCTCGCTGTTCCTGCTGCCGCCCCTGTTCGGGCCGGACCTGCACGTCAGCATGATCGCGTTCATCGTCTTCTACGGCCTGGACTGGGTGGCCACCGTCCCGCCGACGCTGGCGCTGTGCCGCGAGCACTTCGGCGCGCGGGCGCCGGTGGTGTTCGGCTGGGTGTTCGCCTCGCACCAGGTCGGCTCGGCGGTGGCCGCCTTCGGCGGCGGCGTGATCCGCGACGTCACCGGCTCCTACGACCTCGCCTGGTTCGGCGCCGGCGCGCTGTGCCTGCTCGCCGCGGCGCTGTCGATCTCGATCCGCCGCCGCCCGGCGCCGTCCGCCCCGCCCGCGAACCCCGCCGAGCCGACCACCGCCTCCGCCGCCACCACCCACGGCTGAGGAGCACGCACTGCCGGCGTTCCTCGAGCATCGCGGGTCCTGCAGGACCAAACGCGACCG
>NZ_JBJGYL010000056.1:0-7363 GCF_054049975.1 Geodermatophilus sp. SYSU D01119
CCCCCCCCCCCCCCCCCCCCCCCCCCCCCCCCCCCCCCCCCCCCCCCCCCCCCCCCCCCCCCCCCCCCCCCCGCGGCCGGCCCCGGGTCGGCCATCCGGCGGCGGGCCGCCTCGGCGGTGGCCATGCGCGGCTTCGCCGTCGCCCGCAGGTAGGCGGCGACCGCGCGCATCCGGAGGCTCACCCGGTCACCCCCGCACGGTGTACGGGCCGGTCGGCGTCGGGTGGTAGCCCTTCGCGCCGATGCTGCGGGCCAGCTCGCTGCGCGGCGGACGGCCGGCGGCGAGCGCGTCGAGGGCGGCGCGGAAGTCCCACTCCGGCGTCCAGCCGAGGTCGGCGCGGGCGGCGTCGTTGACGTACACGCGGTCGATCGAGGGGAACAGCCGCCAGCCCAGGCGCGCGTAGAGCTCCGGCGCGTCGGGGAAAAGCCGGGCGACGACGGCGGGCGCGTCGGTGCGCAGCTGCGCCAGGTCGCCGCGGCCGAAGGGCGTGGTGGCGCTGACGACGTACCGGCCGAACCGGAGCGCGGGCGCCCGGTCGAGCGCGGCGCGGTGCGCCGAGACGACGTCGGCGAGGTCCACCCGGCGGTACAGGAGCTCGGTCACCTTGACGTTGTCGTCGGCGTAGGCGCCGCGGACGTCGTCGCTGTCGTCGCCCTCCGGGAAGAACCGCGAGGTGCGCAGGACGACGACGGGCAGGCCGGTGTCGCGGGCGACGAGCTCGGCGAGGTCCTCGGCGGCGACCTTGGTGGCGCCGTAGACGTTGCGCACCCGCGGCGGCACCGACTCGTCCACCCACGCGGCGGGCTCCCCCGGCGCGGGCGTCAGCGCGCGGCCGAAGGCGCTGGTGGTGCTGGTGACCACCGCCCGACCGACCCCAGCGGCCGCCGCCTCCTCCAGCACGGTGAGCGTGCCGGTGACGTTGGTGTCGACGAACTCCTGCCGGCTGTGCGTGCCGACGTGCGGCTTGTGCAGCGTCGCGGTGTGCACCAGCGCGTCAGCCCCCTCGAGGGCGGAGCGGACCGCGGCGCGGTCGGTCACCGGGGCGACGACGTCGCTGGTCGGCGACGGCAGCAGGTCCAGGCCGACGACGTCGTCCCCGGCCTCCCGCAGCACGCGCACCAGCGCCTCGCCGAGGTGACCCGAGCTGCCGGTGACCAGGACGCGCACGCGCTCCACCCTGGCACGGCGCACCGTTGCCGTCAGGCGGCAGTCGCCAGGCGGGGGCGCGGCCGGCGGGCGGGCAGCGCCACCACCCGGGCGAGCGGACGGCGGCCGGCCACCACGGCGAGCGTGACCAGCGCGCAGGCGAGGCCCACGGCGGCCGAGGCCGCCATCAGCGGCTGCCCGGTGACCGCGCCGTACCCGGTCCAGGCGGCGCACGAGCCGGCGCCCAGCCACCAGCGCACCGGCGACATGCCGGACAGGTCCTGGCCGCGGTCGCGCAGCAGGGCCAGTGGCTGCGGCAGCGCCGCGGCCGCGCCGACGACGGCGGCGACCGCCGCCAGGACCACCGCGACCCCGGTCGGCGCGACGCCGAGGACCGCGACGGCGACGGCGCAGCCCGCCGTCAGCAGGGTCAGGCCCGCGGCGCCGGAGGCGGTGCGGAGCAGCGCGCGGCGGCTGCGCAGGTCCGGGCGGGCGAGGAGCAGGGCGGCGAGCACCGCGGTGTTGCCCGCGCCGACGACGGTGTTGGTGACCACCTGGGCGGGATCGGCGATGAGGAGCCCGACGGCCAGCCAGGCGAGGTTGAGCGGGGCGGCGAGCCAGGTGCCGGTGGGCGAGAGGCCGCCGGTGCGTCCGTGCCGGCAGGACAGCCAGACCTGCGGCCAGATGACGGAGATGCTGAGGACGGTCGCGACGAGGCCGAGGGCGGCGGGCATGGCGGAGCGGGATCCGTTCGGGTGGTGCGGGCGAGGGCGGCCACCGGCCGGGAGACGGTGCTCCTCCGGGCCGCGGTCCCTCGTCGACGAGCGGATCCGCCGGCACTGCGCGGTGGCCGGACGGGTCATCGGCAATCCGGAACCGGTTCGTCACCCGATCCGCCGGCATCGCGCTGTGACCTCGCTCGCGCCCCCTCCCCCCTTCTCCCGCGCGCCTCCCCGCCGCCCGCTCAGGCGCCCGGGACCGGCAGCGCTGCCGCGGACGAGACGACGTGGTCGACCAGGCCGTAGGCCCGGGCCTCCTCCGGGGTGAACCACCGGTCGCGGTCGGAGTCCCGCTCGATCCGCTCGACGTCCTGGCCGGTGTGCAGGGCCTGCAACTCGTTCACCTGGCGCTTGAGGCGGCGCAGCACGTCGGCCTGGATGGCGATGTCGGACTGGGTGCCACCGACGCCGGCGGAGGGCTGGTGCACCAGGATCCGCGTGTGCGGCAGCGCGTAGCGCTTGCCCGGCGTGCCCGCCGTGAGCAGGAACTGCCCCATCGACGCGGCCATCCCGAACGCGTAGGTGGCGACGTCACAGCCGATGAAGCGCATGGTGTCGTAGACGGCGAGCCCGGCGTCCACGGAACCGCCCGGCGAGTTGACGTAGAGGTGCACGTCGCGGTGCGGGTCGTCGGCGGCGAGCAGGAGCAACCGCGCGCACAGCTGGTTGGCGACGTCGTCGTCGACCGCGGTGCCGAGGACGAGGATGCGCTCGCCCAGCAGCTGGTCGGTGACGGCGTCCTGCAGCGACCGGGAGCCGCTGGTCTCTCGGATGACGGGGTGGGACACGGTGCCTCCTGCGTCGTCGGGACCGGACGACCGCAGTACAGCGGGAATGGTCGGAGAATGCGCCGGGGGAATGGCCGATTACGCTTCCCGCGCATTTCTTGCGCCGAAGGCGAAAAGACCGGTGCCCCGGTCCCGCGCGTGGCGGGACCGGGGCACCGGTCGTGGGTCAGCCGTCGGTCAGCTGCAGCCGCTGGTGGAGCCGCAGCCCTCGCAGACGTAGCAGCTGCCGGCCGGGCGCATCTTCGTACCGCAGGTCATGCACAGCGGCGCGTCGGTGGCGGTGCCGGTGACCAGCTCGAGGAGCTCGGCCGAGGAGTGGGCCTCCTTGACCGACTTCGGCCCCTCGGGGGTGACCTTCTCCTTGGCGACGCTCTTGGTCTCGGCCTCGGTCGGGACCGAACCGCGCAGCGCCTCGACGTCGACCTCCTCCTCGACGACGTCCGCGGTGGACGCCGAGCCGTAGTTACCGGCCACCTGCGCGGCGCGCTCCTCGGCGCTGAAGATGCCGAGGGTGGCGCGGGTCTCGACCGGCAGGTGGTCGAGCGCCAGGCGACGGAAGATGTAGTCCATCACCGACTGGGCGATCCGGATGTCCGGGTCGTCGGTCATGCCGGCCGGCTCGAAGCGCATGTTGGTGAACTTCTGGATGTAGGTCTCCAGCGGCACACCGTGCTGCAGCGCGATCGAGATGCCGATCGAGAAGGCGTCCATGACACCGGCCAGGGTCGAGCCCTGCTTGCCGAGCTTGAGGAACACCTCGCCGAGGCTGCCGTCCTCGTACATCCCGGCCGTCATGTAGCCCTCGGCGCCGGCGACGCTGAACGACGTCGTCATGCTCTGGCGCTTCTTGGGCAGCCGGCGGCGCACCGGGTGCGACGTGGTGGCGACCGGGGCCGCCTCGACCTCGGCCACGGCCTCGGCCTTCTTGGCCTTGGCGTCGGACAGCGGCTGGCCGACCTTGCAGTTGTCGCGGTAGATCGCCAGCGCCTTCAGGCCGAGCTTCCAGCCCTGGAAGTAGATGTTCTCGACGTCCTCGACGGTCGCCGTCTCCGGCATGTTGACCGTCTTGCTGATGGCGCCGGAGATGAACGGCTGCACCGCGGCCATCATCCGGACGTGGCCCATCGGGGAGATGGCCCGCTCGCCCATGGCGCAGTCGAAGACCTCGTAGTGCTCCGGGCGCAGGCTCGGCGCGTCGACGACGTGGCCGTGCTCGGAGATGTACTCGACGATCGCCTCGACCTGCTCGTCCTGGTAGCCCAGGCTCTTGAGCGCCCGCGGGACGGTCTGGTTGACGATCTGCATGGACCCGCCGCCGACCAGCTTCTTGTACTTGACCAGCGAGAAGTCCGGCTCGATGCCGGTCGTGTCGCAGTCCATCATGAAGCCGATGGTGCCGGTGGGGGCCAGCACGGAGGCCTGCGCGTTGCGCCAGCCGTTGTCCGCGCCGATCTCCAGGCACTCCTGCCACTGGGCGGTGGCGACGCGCAGCACGTCGGCGTCGTCGGCGCCGACCGGGCGGATGGCGTCGTTGGCCGCGGCGTGCTTGCGCATGACCCGGGCGTGGGCGTCGGCGTTGCGGGCGAAGCCCTCGTAGGCGCCGACGATGCCGGCGAGCTCGGCGGAGCGCCGGTAGGCGGTGCCGGTCATCAGCGAGGTGATCGCCGCCGCCAGCGTCTGGCCGCCGCGCGAGTCGTAGGCGTGGCCGGTGGCCATGAGCAGCGCGCCGAGGTTGGCGTAGCCGATGCCCAGCTGGCGGTAGGCGCGGGTGGTCTCACCGATCGGCTCGGTCGGGAAGTCGGCGAAGCAGATGGAGATGTCCATCGCCGTGATGACCAGCTCGACGGCCTTGACGAAGGTCTTGGCGTCGAAGGTCCCGTCGTCCTTGAGGAACTTCATGAGGTTCAGGGACGCCAGGTTGCACGAGCTGTTGTCCAGGCTCATGTACTCCGAGCAGGGGTTGGACGCGTTGATCCGGCCCGTCTCGGGGTTGGTGTGCCAGTCGTTGATCGTGTCGTCGTACTGGATGCCGGGGTCGGCGCACTCCCACGCGGCCTGGGTGACCTTGCGGAAGAGCTCCTTGGCGTCGACGGTCTCGATGACCGAGCCGTCGAGGCGCCCGCGCAGGCCGAAGCCGGTGCCGTCCTCCACCGCGCGCATGAACTCGTCGGAGACGCGGACCGAGTTGTTCGCGTTCTGGTACTGGACGCTGGTGATGTCCTTGCCGCCGAGGTCCATGTCGTACCCGGCGTCGCGCAGCGCGCGGATCTTGTCCTCCTCGCGCGCCTTGGTCTCGATGAACTCCTCGATGTCGGGGTGGTCGATGTCGAGGACGACCATCTTGGCCGCGCGCCGGGTGGCGCCGCCGGACTTGATGGTCCCGGCGGAGGCGTCGGCGCCGCGCATGAAGCTGACCGGGCCGGAGGCGGTGCCGCCGGAGGACAGCAGCTCCTTGGAGGAGCGGATGCGGGAGAGGTTCAGGCCGGCACCGGAGCCGCCCTTGAAGATCAGGCCCTCCTCGCGGTACCAGTTCAGGATCGAGTCCATCGTGTCGTCGACGGCGAGGATGAAGCAGGCGCTGACCTGCTGCGGCGCGCTCGTGCCGACGTTGAACCACACGGGGCTGTTGAAGCTGAACACCTGGTGCAGCAGCATCCAGGTGAGCTCGTGCTCGAAGACCTCGGCGTCGCCCTCGGTGGCGAAGTAGCCGTGCTCGCGGCCGGCCGCGCCGTAGGTGAGCACCACGCGGTCGATGAGCTGGCGCAGGCTGGTCTCGCGCTGCGGGGTGCCGACGGCGCCGCGGAAGTACTTGGTCGTGACGATGTTGGTGGCGTTGATGCTCCACTCGGAGGGGAACTCGACGCCGCGCTGCTCGAAGTTGACCGAGCCGTCACGCCAGTTGGTCATGACGACGTCGCGGCGCTCCCACGTCACCTCGTCGTAGGGGTGCACACCGGCGGTGGTGTAGACGCGCTTGATGCGCAGGCCCTTCCCCCGGGTCGGCGCCTTGGCGGCGGCGCGACGCGTACGGCCTGTCACGCGGTCCTCGGTCTCGGTCACGAGCTCTCCCTTGGTGATCGGTGCGGGCGGCTGGGGAAGAGAGCCGCCCCTGTTCTAGCGGGTGGTGCTGACGGTTCTGGCGGTGCTGCGGGGTGCGGTCCGGCGGCGCTGCCGGCGGGTGGTCCCGGGGGTGGTCAGGTGCCGGCCGGCGCGCTGCGGCCGCCGGCCCGGCGGCGCGGCGCCGGGGGCTCGAGCTGCAGGCCGGGCAGGGGCGGGGTGCCGCCGCGGTGGTGGCGCTCCCGGAGCTCGGTGATCTCCTTCTCGAAGTCCTCGACCGAGGTGAAGGCGCGGTACACGCTCGCGAAGCGCAGGTAGGCGACCTCGTCGAGCTCCCGCAGCGGCTGCAGGATGGCGAGGCCCACCTCGTTGCTCGGGACCTCGGCCACGCCGCTGGCGCGGATGGCGTCCTCCACCTGCTGGGCGAGCTGCTGGAGCTGGTCCTCGTCGACCGGCCGGCCCTGGCAGGCCCGGCGCACCCCGGCGACGACCTTCGAGCGGTTGAAGGGCTCGCTGACGCCGCTGCGCTTGACGACGGCGAGGACCGCCTCCTCCACGGTGGTGAAGCGGCGACCGCAGGCCGGGCACGAGCGACGGCGGCGGGTGGTGGCCCCCTCGTCGGCCTCGCGCGAGTCGATCACCCGGCTGTCCGGGTTGTGGCAGAACGGGCAACGCACTGCGGTTCACCTCCTCCGCGGACGGTCGCGGTACCGGTACCCCGGTGCCGGGTGGGTCGTGCCGACGGGCCGCCCGGGCGACCCGTCCGCCGACGGTGGTCTGTGGACCCCGTTGGGGACATCCGGTGGAGACGCCGGGGAAGACCTGAGGACGAGCTGTGGAGGACTTCCATCGGTGCAACTACTAGATGTAGGGGGACAGTAGGCCGCGCTCCACTACATCTGCAAGGCGGGGCCGGGCGTGTCTCTTCCGCCGCGACGAGACCGTGACCCACTGGTGACCAGGCGCGAGCAGTTCTCCCACCCGTCACACGACACGCCGGGACGCCGCGCGTGTCGGCGCGCGGGAGGCCGGGAGGTGTCGTACACGCGACGCCGCGAACAGGCCTCCCCAGGACGCGCGAGGGCCCCGCGGGAGCGGCCGGCGGACCGGCCGCCCGCGGCTGGAGGCGCGAGGAGCGGGCCCTCAGGCGGTGGGGACCGCCGGGCGGCCGACGCGCCGGCCGGGCACGAGGTCGCCGAGCCGGATGGGCCGGGTCAGCAGGTCGGGCTCGGGCGCGGGCACGCGGACGGCGGGGGCGACGACGGTCGCGTCCGCAACCGCCGACACCGCGGCCGGGACCACGGCGGGGGCGACGGCAGGGGTGACGGCGGGGGCCACGACGACCGCGGGCATCTCGGTCGTGAGGGCGCGGTGCCGGCCGGCGTTCGGCTCGGCCGGCGCGCGGTGGCGGCCGGCCGTGGCGGCGCCGACGGCGGGCTGCTCGGCCGTGACGTCGCCGCCGTGCCGGCGGGACCGGCGAGAGGCGCGCCCGCCGGCGGGCGGGCCGGGCGCCGCGGCCACGGCCAGCTGGCGCTCGGGCAGCCGCACCTCCGCCACGCCCACCCACGCGCCGCCGCCCGCTACCACTCCGCG
>NZ_JBJGYL010000057.1:0-6479 GCF_054049975.1 Geodermatophilus sp. SYSU D01119
CGTGCTCTGCCCACGGGTGTGGGCAGAGCACGACCGCGTCAGCGAGGAGGACGGCTCAGCGGTCGGCGTCGGTGTAGACGACCATCCCGCGGATGTTCTTGCCGTCGCGCATGTCCTGGTAGCCCTGGTTGATGTCCTCCAGCTTGTACTTCGTCGTCGCGAGCTCGTCGAGCTTGAGCTGACCCTCCTGGTAGAGGCTGAGCAGCTCGGGGATCGCCGCCCGGGGCGCCAGCCCGCCGAAGATCGCGCCCTGCAGGTCCTTCTGCAGCAGCGTGAGCTCGAAGAGGCTGAGCTTGACGTCGGTGTTGGCGGCGTTGCCCATGCCGGTGACGACGGCGCGGCCGCCCTTGCCGGTGAGGCTCAGCGCGGTCTGGATGTCCTCGCCCTGGATGTCGCCGACGGTGATGATCGTCTTGTCGGCCATCCGGCCCCAGGTCAGCTCGTTGACCTTCTCGGTGGCCTCCTCGGCCGACTCGAACACGTGCGTGGCGCCGAGGTCCATCGCCCACTCGCGCTTGCGGGCCACCGGCTCGATGACCATGACCCGCTTCGCGCCGGCCGCGGCGGCGCCCTGGACGGCGTTCATGCCGACGCCGCCGGCGCCCATGACGACGACGTTCTCGCCGGGCCGGACGTCGGCGACCTTGGTGGCCGAGCCCCAGCCGGTGGTGACACCGCAGCCCACCAGCGCGGCGATCTCCAGCGGGATGTCGGGCTCGATCTTCACCACCGACGCCTGGTGCACGGTGATGTAGGGGGAGAACGTGCCGAGCAGGCACATCGGGATGACGTCCTGGCCCTTGGCCTGCACGCGGTAGCTGCCGTCGGAGATCGCGGTGCCGGCCAGCAGGCTGGCTCCGAGGTCGCAGAGGTTCTGCATCCCCTTCGAACAGGGCGGGCACTGGCCGCAGGCGGGGATGAAGGCGGTGACGACGTGGTCACCCTCCTGCAGACCGGTCACGCCGGGGCCCACCTTGGTGACGACGCCGGAGCCCTCGTGCCCGCCGATCACCGGGTAGAAGGCGACGGGCGTGCCGCCGGTGACGAGGTGCTCGTCGCTGTGGCACAGGCCCGACGCGGCGAGCTGGACCTGGACCTCACCCTCCCTCGGGTCGCCCAGCTCGATCTCCTCGATCGACCACTCCTCGCCGACGCCCCACAGGATCGCGCCCTTGGTCTTCACCCGGTGTCCCTCCGTCTGTGCCCTGTCGCCGCCCGTCTCCGTCGACGGGCCGCCGCTGCGACTGTGCGCCGCGCCACAGACTGTGCGCGGCACCGGGTGCCGTCAAGGGGCCGCAACCGTTGCGGCGGGCGGCGTCAGCGTCCGGGGTCCACCGTCACCGAGGTGAAGGGCAGGTGCGGCTCGACGGCGGGGAAGACGACGAACAGCAGCAGCGCGCAGGCGGCCAGCGCGAGCAGCAGCGCCTGCGCCACGCGGGCGGCGGTCGGCCCGGGCAGGTGGCGCCAGATCCAGCGGTACACGTGGTCCCCTCAGTCCCCGGTCAGCGCCGGCGGCCCGTCGGGGGCGTCGGTGCGGGTCACGCCCGGGCCCTCCAGCACGGCGTGCACGACCAGGCGCTGCCGGGCCGAGTACCGCGGGTGGCAGGTGGTGAGCGTCAGGTAGGCCCCGGCGGGCGCGGCGCCCGCGGCGCCCGGGAGGGGCGCGACGACGTCGACCCGGTCGGGCGTCACGATCTGCTGCCCGAGGACGCCGTTGGGGTCCGGTACCGACAGGTCGTCGCCGGCGCCGAGCACCCGGTAGGTGAACCAGCCGTCGGCCACCTCGACGACGACGGCGTCGCCGGGCCGGAGCGCGTCGAGGTCGAGGAACGGCGAGCCGCGGCCCACCCGGTGGCCGGCGACGGCGAGGTTGCCCTGCTCGCCGGGCATCGCCGTCCCGACGTAGTGGCCCGGGCCCTGCGAGAGCTGGTCCTCGGTGGTGCCCTCGAGGACCACCCGCGACCAGTCCTCGCCCAGCCGCGGGACGTGCAGCACGGCGAACGGCTCGCCCACCCCGGGCGCGGCCGGGGAGGTGGGCGTGCCGACGACGGGCGCCTGCGCGTCGGGGGAGCCGCCGGACCACTCGGTGGCCAGCTGGTCGGCGAGGCGGTCCTGGTCGCGGGCGGTGAACAGGCCGGTCACCCACAGCTCGTAGGCGACGAACAGCAGCAGCACGACGCCGGCCGTGACGAGCGTCTGGCCCAGTCCGCTGACCAGGGTCCGCCAGCGCTCACCCGCGGGCCGGCCGTGGCGGCGCCACTCGCGCGGCGGCGCGGGGACGGACGTCGGGGCCATGGCGGGACCACGATGCCAGGGCGGGCGCCGGTGCCCGGTCCGCGACACTGGGCGGCGTGTCGCAGCTGCCGGTGGTCGTGGTCGGCGCCGGGCCGGTGGGCTGCACCGCGGCGCTGCTGCTCGCGCGGCGGGGGCTCGACGTGCTGCTCCTCGAGCGCCGGCCCGCCCCGCCGGCGGTCCCCCGGGCCGTCCACCTCGACGACGAGGCGCTGCGGGCGCTGGCCGACGCCGGGGTGGCGGAGGAGTTCCTCGCCGTCAGCCGGCCGATGGCGGGGCTTCGGCTGCTCGACGCCGGCCACCGGGTGCTGGCCGAGTTCCGCCGCGACCCCGGCGCCGGCCGGCACGGCTGGCCGCAGGCGTCGATGTTCCACCAGCCCGACCTCGAGGCCGTGCTGCGCGCCGCCGTCGACCGGACGCCGCGCGTCACGCTGCGCGCGCCCGCCGAGGTGGTGGGCCTGGACGAGCGGTCGGACCGGTCCGTCACGGTCGCGCTGGCGGGCGGGGACCGGCTCGACGCCGCGGCCGTGCTCGGCTGCGACGGGGCGCGCAGCACCGTCCGGCGGCTGGCCGGCGCCCGCATGCGCACGCTCGGCCGGCCCGACCGCTGGCTGGTGGTCGACCTGCGCTCGCCGTCGCCGCTGCCGGTGTGGCCCGGCGTGCACCAGGTGTGCGACCCGGCCCGCGCCGCGACCTTCATGCCGGTCAGCGGCGACCGGTACCGCTTCGAGACCCGCCTGCTCGACGGCGAGACGGCGGCCGGGCTGGCCGCACCGGAGGTGCTGCGGCGGCTGCTCGCGCCGTTCGGGGCCGACGGGGCCGAGGTGGTCCGCGCGGCGGAGTACGTCCACCGCGCGGAGGTGGCCGACCGCTGGCGGCGTGGGCGGGTGCTGCTGGCGGGCGACGCCGCCCACCTGACCCCGCCGTTCGTCGGCCAGGGACTCGGGCTGGGCCTGCGCGACGCGCACCAGCTCGCCTGGAAGGTGGCCGCCGTCGTCACCGGCGCGGCGGACGAGGGCCTGCTGGACAGCCACGGCGCGGAGCGCGGGCCGCACGCCCGATCGCTGATCCGGCTGGCCGCGCTGGTCGGCGGCCTGATGACCGGCGGGGGAGCGGGCGCGGTGCCGGTGCGCCGCGCGGTGCTGGCCGCCGTCGGCCGGGTGCCGGCGCTCGCCGCCTACGCCACCGACAGCCGCACGCCGCCGCTGCGCCGCGGCCCGCTGGTCGACCGGAGCGGGCCCGCCGGGCGCCGGCTGGCGGGGACCCTCGTGCCGCGCGCGCGGGTCGGCGTCGAGGGGCGGGAGTGCCGGCTCGACGACGTCCTCGGCGGCGGTACCGCGGTGCTCGCCCTGGCGCCGTCCGGGCTCACCGTCACCGCGGACGGCCGGCGCACGGCGCTCGACGACCTCGACGGCGCCCTCACCGCGTGGCTGCGCGACGGCCGGGCGCGCTGGGTCGTCGTCCGTCCCGACCGGGTGGTGCGGGCGGCGGGGTGACTGGGTAGGGCCCCCTCATGCAGATCGACAAGGCACAGATCCTCCAGCTGCTGCAGTCGCAGGGCGACGACGCCAAGGCGCAGCAGGCCGACCAGGAACTGCCCGGTCAGGTCGACACCGACCAGCACGCCGGCCTCCTCCAGAAGCTCGGCATCGACCCGATGGACCTGATCAAGATGCTCGGCGGCGGGGGTGGCGGCCAGGGCGGCGGCCTCGGCGGCGCGATCGGCGGCATCCTCGGCCGCTAGTCCACCCGCGCGCGTCCCGGCGGGCGGTCTCCCGTGCGCTGGTGGCGGGCGGAGCGGTCCCCCTACGGTGTGGCGCACGTCACTCGGACGGGGGACAGCGCGAGGAGCCGCCATGACCTCCACCAGCACGCCCCGGGCGGCACGCCGCCGGGCCCTCCTGGCCGCCGCCGTCGGCGTCCTCGTCCTCGGCGCGGCCCCGGCCGCGGCGAACGCCCCGGCCGGCGGGCCGGCGGAGGGCGCCGACCAGGCGCCCGGGTACCCCGGTGAGGCGGCCGACTGGTCGCCGGGGGACAAGGACGGCTTCGGGACGGCGATCGGCGCCCTCGACAGCACCGTCTGGTACACGCTGAACGACGGCACGCTGAGCGAGGTCTTCGCCCCGCGCATCGACACCCCGAGCTCCCGCGACACCCAGTTCGTCGTCTCCGACGGCGCCACCTTCGCCGAGCGCGAGGACGAGGCCACCGACTCCGTCGTCGAGCTGGTCGACGAGCGGGCGCTGGTGTACCGGCAGGTCAACACCGCCACCAGCGGCCGGTACCGGATCACCAAGACCTACACCACCGACCCCGACCGCGCCGCCGTGCTCGTGGACGTGCGCTTCGAGTCCCTCGACGGGCAGCCCTACGACGTCTACCTGCTGCACGACGCCGCCCTCGGGCTCAACGCCAACGACGACACCGGCCGCTCCGGCGGCGGGCGGCTGCTGGCCACCGACGGCGCGCTGAGCAGCGCCGTCGTCGCCTCGACCGGCCTGACCGACACCTCCAGCGGCTACCTCGAGCGCAGCGACGGCTGGGCCGACCTGCGCGACGACTTCGTCCTCGACGACGCGTGGGAGGCGCGGACCCCCGGCAACGTGGTGCAGATCGGGCGGACCGCCCTCACCGGGGTCGAGGGCGGGCAGGACCTGACCCTCGCCCTCGGCTTCGGGACGACCGAGGACGACGCCGCGAGCGCCGCCGACCGGGCACTGGAGCGCGGCTTCGACGACGCCCTGGCCGCCTACGGCGAGGGCTGGCACGACTACCTCGACGGCCTGGCGCCCGTGCCGGCCAGCGCCGGGCAGTGGCGCACGGAGTACCTCGTCTCGGCGATGGTCGTCGCGGCCAGCGAGGACAAGACCTTCCGCGGCGGGTTCATCGCCTCCCCGGGCAAGCCGTGGGCCTGGGCGAACGAGCTGCAGCACTTCCCCGTCTACCACGAGGTCTGGTCCCGGGACCTGTACCAGCACGCGACCGCCCTGATCGCGATGGGCGACGAGGCGGCCGCCGAGCGGGCGCTGGACCACCTGTGGACGGTGCAGCAGCGTCCCGACGGGTCGTTCCCGCAGAACGCGCGGCTCGACGGCGAGGCCGTCTTCGGCGGGCTGCAGATGGACGAGGTCGCGCTGCCGATCGTGCTCGCCTGGCAGCTCGGCCGCACCGGCCCGGAGGACTGGGCGCGCGTGCGGCTCTCGGCGGACTTCATCGTGGCCGAGGGCCCGGACACCGAGCAGGAGAGGTGGGAGAACCTGGCCGGCTGGTCCCCGAACACCATCGCGGCCGAGATCGCGGGCCTGGTCACCGCCGCCGACATCGCCCGGGAGAACGGCGACGACGCCCGCGCGGACACCTACCTGGCCACCGCCGACGAGTGGCGGGCGCGGCTGGCCGAGTGGACGGTCACGACCACCGGCCCGCTCTCGCCCGAGCCCTACTACCTGCGCATCACCGCCGACGGGGACGCCGACGCCGGCACGCGGATCCAGATCGCCGACGGCGGCCCGCTGGTCGACCAGCGCGAGGTCCTCGACCCGAGCTTCCTCGACCTGGTGCGGCTCGGGATCGTGCCGGCCGACGACCCGGTCGTGGCGACCACCCTGCGCCTGGTCGACGAGCAGCTCGGCTACGACACCGCCAACGGGCGCTTCTGGCACCGGTCGAGCTCCGACGGGTACGGCGAGCGGGCCGACGGGACGCAGTGGGAGCCGGTGGACCCCGGCTCGCGGGAGACGATCGGCCGCGGGTGGCCGCTGCTGACCGGCGAGCGCGGCGAGTACGAGCTGGCCCTCGGCGGCGACGCCGCGGCCACCGCCCAGGAGCGGCTGGACACGATGGCCCGCGCGGCCGACGACGAGTCGTTCCTCATGGCCGAGCAGGTGTGGGACGACCAGCCGCCGTCGGCGGAGGGGACGGAGTTCGTGCCGGGCGAGCCGACGTTCTCCGCGACGCCGCTGTCGTGGACGCACGGCGGGTTCGTCCGGCTGGCGCACGCCGTCGACGCCGGCCGCCCGGTGGACACCCCCGCCGTCGTGGCCTGCCACTTCGGGACGTCCCTCTGCGAGGACTGACCGCCGCCGGACCCGGGGGGGGGGGGGGGGGGGGGGGGGGGGGGGGGGGGGGGGGGGGGGGGGGGGGGGGGGGGGGGGGGGGGGGGGGGGGGGGGGGGGGGGGGGGGGGGG
>NZ_JBJGYL010000058.1:0-6217 GCF_054049975.1 Geodermatophilus sp. SYSU D01119
GCCCGCTGCCGCCAGCCGCGGCGCCCCCCGCGCCCCCCCCCCCCCCCCCCCCCCCCCCCCCCCCCCCCCCCCCCCCCCCCCCCCCCCCCCCCCCGCGCTCCGGACGACTAGGTGAGCGGCGAGCGCGGCAGCATGCGGTCGCTGATGATCCGCTTCTGGATCTCGCTGGTGCCCTCGAAGATCGTGGTCAGCCGGGCGTCGCGCCAGTGCCGCTCGACCTGCCGCTCGGTGGTGTAGCCGTTGCCGCCGTGCAGCTGCATGGCCTGGTTGGTCACCCGCACCGCCATCTCGGTGGCCTCGAGCTTCACCATCGACGCCTCCCGCTCGCAGCGGACGCCGAGGTCGATCAGGTGCGCCACCTGCCGGTAAAAGGCCCGGGCCTGCTCGACCTGCGCCGCCATCTCCGCGACGGCGAAGCGCAGCGCCTGGAAGTCGCCGATCGGGTGGCCGAACTGCTCGCGCTCCTGCAGGTACACCACGGAGTCCTCGAGCGCGGCCCGGGCGAGCCCGACGGCGCGGGCGGCGGTGTGCACCCGCGCGGTGTCCAGGAACCGCTGCGCCTGCGCCCACCCGGCGCGCTTCGCCGCCTCCCCCTGCTCGCCGCTGGCGGCCGCCTCGTCGACGACGTTCTCCCGCGGGATGCGCACGCCGTCGAAGACCAGGTCCCAGGTGAGGAAGCCGTGGTAGCCGATCTTGTCGATCGGGGTGCCGGTGAGGCCGGGCGGGAAGGAGCCGCGGTCCTTCTCCAGCAGGAGGTTGACCAGGCCCCTCGACCGGGACTCCCCCGGCTCGGGGTCGCGCTCGCGCACGAGCACCTGGATGAAGTCGGCGGCCTCGGCGTTGCCGCACCAGCGCTTGTGGCCGGTGACCACCCACTCGTCGCCGTCGAGGACCGCCCGGGTGGTGACGCCGGCGAGGTCGGAGCCGGCGTCGGGCTCGGACAGCGCGATCGCGCCGATCCACCCGCCCTCCGCGCTGCGCCGCAGCAGCTCCCCGCGCCGGGCGGGGTCGGCCACCGCCGTCCCGAGACCCTGCGAGCGGGCGAGGATGCTCGCGCTGCTCATCCAGGCGCGGGCCAGCTCCTCGGAGACCATGCAGTACTCGAAGACGCCGAGGCCCAGGCCACCGTGCTCGGTGGGCACCGTGATGCCGAAGTACCCGAGCGCGGCCATGCGGGCCAGCAGCGACTCCGGGAGCAGGCCCTTCTGCGGGTCGAGCTCGTTCGCGACCGGCAGCACCTCGTCGTACGCGAAGCGGCGGGCCTGCTCCTGCAGCGCCTCGCGCTCGGGGGTGTGCCACGGCGGCAGGAGCGCGGGCGGGGCCGGCTCGAGCAGCTCGGCGGGGCGGTCCGGGGTCGACGTCATCGTCGTGGGGCCTCTCTCCGTCGCGGTGGGGATCGCGGTCAGGGCGTCTGCCCACCATGCGCGCCGCGCCCCTGACCTGCAGGGCGCACCCGCGGGAGCGTGACCGACGGCACGTCGGTGAGCACCCATCGAACAACTACTTCACAGATCTCACACGGGCCTGGTAGGAACTGTCCCGTGGCCGTCCCCGACCGACTCGACGTGACGCTGCGGCTCGTGCGCAACGCCGGCCGGGTGTCCCTCACCGACCTCGCCGCCCGTCTCGGCGTCTCCGAGATGACCGTGCGCCGCGACCTCGACGCGCTGCAGTCCCGCGGGCTCGTGGAGCGGGTCCGCGGCGGCGCGGTCGCCGTCGCCGAGCCCGAGAGCGCCGCCGGGTTCGCCGCCCGCGCCGGCTGGCAGGCCGGGATCAAGGACCGGATCGGCCGGGCGGCCGCCGCCCGGGTGCCGTCCGGGGCCACGGTCCTGCTCGACGCCGGGACGACGACGGTGCACGTGGCCCGCGCACTGGCGGACCGGGCGGCCGCGGGCGAGGGCCCGTTCACCGCCGCCGTCGTCAGCCTGCCGGTCGCCGAGGCGCTGGCCGACCGGCCGGGCGTGCGGCTGCTCGTCGTCGGCGGCGAGGCGCGGCCGGGCGAGCGCAGCCTGGCCGGGCCGCTCACCGCCGCGGTGCTGCGGCAGCTCACCTTCGACCTGTTCGTCATGTCGATCGGGGCGGTCGACGCCCGGGCCGGCTGGTCGGAGTTCACCCTCGAGGACGCCGCCGTGAAGCAGGTCGGCCTCGAGCAGGCGCGGGAGACGCTCGTCGTCGCCGACGCCTCGAAGCTCGGCGTGCGCGCCTTCGCCTCGGTCGCGCCGCTGCCCGCCGTCGGGCGGCTGGTCACCGACGCCAGCGCCCGCGATCCCCAGCTCACCCCCGCGGCCCAGGACACCCTGGCCGCGCTCGACGACGCCGGCGTGGAGGTCGACCTGTCGTGACGCAACCCCTGATGATCCTGGTGGCCGGCCCCTACCGCGGGGGCACCGGCGACGACCCGGAGAAGATCGCGGCCAACCACCGCGCCATCCAGCTGGCCTGCCTGGAGCTGTTCCGCGCCGGGCACCTCGCCGTCAACGGCGAGGACCTGGCGCTGCCCCTGGCGGAGCTGGCCGGCTCGACCCGCGTCGGCGACGCCGCCTTCGACGAGGTGTTCCACCCGATGGGCCGGCGGCTGGTGGCCCGCTGCGACGCCGTCCTGCGCCTGCCCGGCACCTCCGCCGGCGCCGACGAGATGGTGGAGCTGGCCCGGGCCCACGGCGCGGCGGTCTACACGAGCGTCGGCGAGGTCCCGGCGGTGGCGGCGTGACCGGCGTGCCGGGCGGACCCCGGGCTCCGGGCGTGCCCGGGCTCGACGTCCCCGACCACCGGGGCCGCACCGGCCTCGACCGGGCGGGCCGCGACCTCACCGGCAACCCCGGCGTCGTCGTCCGCGACGTCGAGCTGCTGGCCGCGGCCTGGCACGTGCTGCGCCGGACCACCTTCGACCAGCGGCGCCGCGACGGCCGGTGGACCACCGAGCAGCGCGAGACCTACGACCGCGGCAACGGCGCCGCGCTGCTCCCCTACGACGTCGCCCGGCGCACCGTGCTGCTCACCCGGCAGTTCCGCTTCCCCGCCTACGTCAACGGCTCCCCCGACGGGATGCTCGTCGAGGCCGCCGCCGGGCTGCTCGACGAGCAGGACGCCGAGACCGCGGTCCGGCGCGAGGCGGCCGAGGAGCTCGGCGTCGCCGTCGGCGAGGTGACGCGCGTCTTCGACGTCTTCACCAGCCCGGGCTCCGTGACCGAGCGCGTCGTCTGCTTCGCCGCGCCCTACACCCCGGCCGACCGGGTGTCCGCCGGCGGCGGGGTGGCCGAGGAGGGCGAGGACATCGAGGTGCTCGAGCTCGACGTCGACGAGGCGCTGGCCATGGTCGACGACGGCCGGATCGCCGACGCGAAGACGATCATGCTGCTGCAGTGGGCCGTGCTGCGCGGCCCGTTCCGCCGCCCCTGACCCCGGCGGCGGCCCCGCCCGGGGGCGCGCTCAGCGCGAGCCGCGCTCCCGGGCCAGGGCCACGTAGTGCTCGACCAGCGACGCGTCGTCCACGGCCCCGGGGTTCACCGCCTTCTCCGGCGACACGCCCTGGAACAGCCGCTTGAGCGGCACCTCCAGGCGCTTGCCCGTGCGGGTGTGCGGCACACCGGGCGCCACGAGGATCTCGTCGGGCACGTGCCGCGGGCTCGCCGAGCTGCGGATGGCCGCGCGGATGCGCTCCCGCAGATCGTCGGTGAGCTCGGCGCCCGGGGCGAGCTGGACGAACAGCGGCATCCAGTAGCCGCCGTCGCGCTGCTCGACGCCCAGGACGACGCAGTCGGCGACCTCGGGGAAGCTCTCGACGGCGGCGTAGATGTCGGCGGTGCCCATGCGCACGCCGCCGCGGTTGAGCGTGGAGTCCGACCGGCCGGTGATCACACAGGTGCCGCGGTCGGTGACCTCCATCCAGTCCCCGTGCCGCCAGACGCCCGGCCACGGCTCGAAGTAGGCCTCGCGGTAGCGGACGCCGTCGGGGTCGTTCCAGAAGTACAGCGGCATCGACGGCATCGGCTCGGTGATCACCAGCTCGCCGAGCTCACCCACCACCGGCTCGCCGACCTCGTTCCACGCCGCCGCCGCGACGCCGAGCATCGGCCGCTGCAGCTCGCCGGCGGTCACCGGGAGCAGCAGCGAGCTGCCGATGAACCCGGTGGCGACGTCGGTGCCGCCGGAGGCCGAGCTCAGGAAGACGTCGTCGCGCACGGCGTCGTACACCCAGGAGTAGGCCGAGGCCGGCAGCGGTGAGCCGGTGGAGCCGATGACGCGCAGCGCCGACAGGTCGTGGGTCTCCCCCGGCCGGATCCCCGCCTTCTCGCAGGCGATGAGGTAGCCGGCGCTGGTGCCGAGGTAGGTGATGCCGGTGCGGGCGGCGAGGGCGAACTGCGCGTCGACCGAGGGGTACGCGGGCGCGCCGTCGTGGACGACCACGGTGGCGCCGCGCAGCAGCGCCGAGGTGGCGATGTTCCACATGATCCAGGCGGTGGAGGCGTACCAGTAGAAGCGGTCGCCGGGGCCGACGTCGCCGTGCAGGCCCAGCTGCTTGTGCTGCTCGAGGACGACCCCGCCGTGGCCGTGCACGATCCCCTTGGGCAGGCCGGTGGTGCCCGAGGAGTAGACGATCCACAGCGGGTGGTCGAACGGCAGCGGCTCGAACTCCGGCTCCCGCCGGTCGGCGACCGCGTCGGCCCAGTCCAGCGCGCCGTCGGGCACCTCGCCCGGGAACAGCCGGGGGACGGCGACCGTCGCGCGCACGGTGGGCAGCGCGGCGCGCAGCTCGGCGACCACCTCGCGCCGGTCGTGCGCACGCCCGTTGAACCGGTAGCCGTCGACGGCCACCAGCACCGTCGGCTCGATCTGGGCGAACCGGTCCAGGACGGCACGGGTGCCGAAGTCGGGCGCGCACGAGGACCAGACCGCGCCGATCGAGGCGGCGCCCAGGAAGGCGACGACGGCCTCGGGCACGTTGGGCAGGTAGCCGGCCACGCGGTCGCCGCGCCGCACGCCGAGCCGGCGCAGGGTGGCGGCGAACGCACCGACCTGCCCGCGCAGCTGCGCCCAGGAGACCTCGACCGGCTCGGCGTCCTCGGCGACCGCCACCAGCGCCGCGTCGTCGGGGTGGACGGCCCCGTCGGCCGCGTGCCGCAGCGCCTGCTCGGCGTAGTTGACCGTCGTCCCCGGGAACCACTCGGCGCCGGGCATCCCCCGCCGGGTGAGCACGCGGTCGTCGGGCACCCGGTCGAGCACGCCGGACCAGACGGCGACGTCGGCCCAGAACTGGTCGAGGTGCTCGACCGACCAGTGCCAGATCGCGTCGTAGTCGGTCGGGTCGAGGTCCAGGCCCCGCCGCTGCGCGACCTCGCGGGCGAAGGCGGCGAGCCGGGTGGCCTCCTTCGTTCCCCGGGTGGGCTGCCAGAGGACGGGGGCGCCGGGAGTGTCGACGGTCACGTCGGGAGCCTGCCACCGCGGCGCGCCCATCGGGTGACCGGCCCGTCCGGAACGGACCGGACGGTCACGTTCCGTCAGCGGATCTCCTCCCATCGGGGGACTGCCGGGCACCGGTGACGCTCCGCTCCAATCCGTGTGCAGATCGTCACTACGGCACCGGGGGAGGTGCGATGGCCGAGCTGTCCGTCCGGGCGGGCCGTCGCGCCCGCCTGCGCCGGTGGGGCGGTCGCGCCGTCCTCGTCGCCGGGCTCGGCGCCGGGCTGTGGCTGGCCGGCTCGTCGGGCGCCTCCGCCGACGAGACCCCACCCGGCGCCCCGCTCGGCGCGGTGACCGCCCCGGTGGGGACCGTGCTCGGGGAGGTGACGGAGCCGCTCGCGCCCGTCCTGGCCCCCGTCGAACCGGTCGTGCAGGCCGTCGCCGACATCGTTGCGCCGGTGTCCGAGCCGCTGCGGGACGTGGCAGCCCCGGTGGCGCGGCCGCTGACGCCGGTGACACAGGCACTCGCCCCGGTGACGGAGGCCCTGGCGCCGGTGACCGACGCGCTGGCCCCGGTGACCGGCGTCCTGGCGCCCGTGCCCGACGTCCTCGTCCCCTCGGCGCCGGTCCCGGCCGCCGAGGCTCCCGCCACCGTCCCCGGGGCCGTCGCCGACGACGCCGACGTCCCCGGGGACGGGGCCGCCCTCCCGGCGGGGGGGGGGGGGGGGGGGGGGGGGGGGGGGGGGGGCGGGGGGGGGGGGGGGGGGGGGGGGGGGGGGGGGGGGGGGGGGGGGGGGGGGGGGGGGGGGGGGGGGGG
>NZ_JBJGYL010000059.1:0-5393 GCF_054049975.1 Geodermatophilus sp. SYSU D01119
GCGTTCAGAGCTGCACAGTGGACGCTTTGTGTGAACACCTGTCTTGTGTTGGCAGGAAGGTGTGTGGTCAAGCCCTCGGCCTGTTAGTACCGGTCAGCTCCACACCTCGCGGTGCTTCCACTTCCGGCCTATCAACCCGCTGGTCTGGGCGGGGGCCTTACCCCATTGACTGGGTGAGAGACCTCATCTCGAAGCGAGCTTCCCGCTTAGATGCTTTCAGCGGTTATCCCTGCCGAACGTAGCCAACCAGCAGTGCACCTGGCGGTACAACTGGCACACCAGAGGTTCGTCCGTCCCGGTCCTCTCGTACTAGGGACAGCTCTTCTCAAGTCTCTTACGCGCACGGCGGATAGGGACCGAACTGTCTCACGACGTTCTAAACCCAGCTCGCGTACCGCTTTAATGGGCGAACAGCCCAACCCTTGGGACCTACTCCAGCCCCAGGATGCGACGAGCCGACATCGAGGTGCCAAACCATCCCGTCGATATGGACTCTTGGGGAAGATCAGCCTGTTATCCCCGGGGTACCTTTTATCCGTTGAGCGACACCGCTTCCACATGCCGGTGCCGGGTCACTAGTCCCAGCTTTCGCTCCTGCTCGACCCGTCGGTCTCACAGTCAAGCTCCCTTGTGCACTTGCACTCGACACCTGATTGCCAACCAGGCTGAGGGAACCTTTGGGCGCCTCCGTTACATTTTGGGAGGCAACCGCCCCAGTTAAACTACCCACCTGACACTGTTCCTGATCCGGATCACGGACCGAGGTTAGACATCCAATTCGACCAGAGTGGTATTTCAACGGCGACTCCACCGACACTGGCGTGCCGGCTTCACAGTCTCCCACCTATCCTACACAAGCCGAACCGAACACCAATATCAAGCTGTAGTGAAGGTCCCGGGGTCTTTCCGTCCTGCCGCGCGTAACGAGCATCTTTACTCGTAGTGCAATTTCGCCGAGCCTGTGGTTGAGACAGCTGAGAAGTCGTTACGCCATTCGTGCAGGTCGGAACTTACCCGACAAGGAATTTCGCTACCTTAGGATGGTTATAGTTACCACCGCCGTTTACTGGCGCTTGAGTTCTGAGCTTCGCACACACGAGGTGCACTAACCCGTCCCCTTAACGTTCCAGCACCGGGCAGGCGTCAGTCCGTATACATCGTCTTACGACTTCGCACGGACCTGTGTTTTTAGTAAACAGTCGCTTCTCACTGGTCTCTGCGGCCACCCACCGCTGCCCACTGCAAGAGTGTTGACGGTAGACGGCCCCCCTTCTCCCGAAGTTACGGGGGCATTTTGCCGAGTTCCTTAACCACAGTTCGCTCGATCGCCTCGGTATTCTCTACCTGACCACCTGAGTTGGTTTGGGGTACGGGCCGCTCGGAACTCGCTAGAGGCTTTTCTCGGCAGCATAGGATCATCGGATTCGCCTCATTCGGCTATGCGTCAGGCCTCACCCTGTATGCGGTGCGGATTTGCCTACACCACGGGCCACACCCTTGCACCGGTACTACCACTCACCGGCCCGACTACCTTCCTGCGTCACCCCATCGCTTGCCTACTACCAGTCCGGGTCCCCAGCTACTCCCACCCACTCCTCCGAAGAGCAGTGAGCGGTTTCGGTGGGTCAGCATCGCTGGGTTCAGCATGGGCGTTCCTTCGCGGGTACGGGAATATCAACCCGTTGTCCATCGACTACGCCTGTCGGCCTCGCCTTAGGTCCCGACTCACCCTGGGCGGATTAGCCTGGCCCAGGAACCCTTGGTCTTCCGGCGGGGGAGGTTCTCACTCCCCTCTCGCTACTCATGCCTGCATTCTCACTCGTGTGGCGTCCACGGCTGGATTCCTCCGCCGCTTCACCCGCCACACGACGCTCCCCTACCCACCCACGAACCTGGCCGGCCCTCACGAAGAGAGTCGGCGGGATACCTCGTGGATGCCACGGCTTCGGCGGTGTGCTTGAGCCCCGCTACATTGTCGGCGCGGAACCACTTGACCAGTGAGCTATTACGCACTCTTTCAAGGGTGGCTGCTTCTAAGCCAACCTCCTGGTTGTCTCTGCGATCCCACATCCTTTTCCACTTAGCACACGCTTAGGGGCCTTAGCCGATGATCTGGGCTGTTTCCCTCTCGACTACGAACCTTATCGCCCGCAGTCTCACTGCCGCGCTCTCACTTACCGGCATTCGGAGTTTGGTTGACGTCAGTAACCTTGTGGGGCCCATCGGCCATCCAGTGCTCTACCTCCGGCAAGAAACACGCGACGCTGCACCTAAATGCATTTCGGGGAGAACCAGCTATCACCGGGTTTGATTGGCCTTTCACCCCTACCCACAGCTCATCCCCCAGGTTTTCAACCCTGGTGGGTTCGGTCCTCCACGCGGTCTTACCCGCGCTTCAACCTGGCCATGGGTAGATCACCCGGCTTCGGGTCTAGAGCACGCGACTGATGCGCCCTGTTCGGACTCGCTTTCGCTACGGCTACCCCACACGGGTTAACCTCGCCACGTACCGCTAACTCGCAGGCTCATTCTTCAAAAGGCACGCAATCACCGCCCGCGCACGAGGCGCGGATTCACGGCTCTCACGGCTTGTAGGCACACGGTTTCAGGTACTATTTCACTCCCCTCCCGGGGTACTTTTCACCTTTCCCTCACGGTACTTGTCCGCTATCGGTCACCAGGGAGTATTCAGGCTTAGCGGGTGGTCCCGCCAGATTCACACCGAATTCCACGGGCTCGGTGCTACTTGGGAACACGACAACAAGGAGGCGCAGCGTTTTCGTGTACGGGGCTCTCACCCTCTACGGCGACCCCTTCCAGAGGCCTTCCACTAACAACTGCGCTTTCTCACTCCCCGCCAGTCCGGCAGAACTGGCACGATCGGTCCCACGACCCCGCCTCCACAACCCCTGCCGGGTATCACATGAAGACGGTTTAGCCTCATCCGCTTTCGCTCGCCACTACTCACGGAATCACGGTTGTTTTCTCTTCCTGTGGGTACTGAGATGTTTCACTTCCCCACGTTCCCTCCGCACGCCCTATGTGTTCAGGCGCGGGTCACACCACATGACTGGTGCGGGGTTCCCCCATTCGGACACCCTCGGATCAACGCTCGGTTGGCAGCTCCCCGAGGCTTATCGCAGCCTCCCACGTCCTTCATCGGCTCCTGGTGCCCAGGCATCCACCGTGTGCCCTCAACATCTTGGCCACACACAAACCTACAAACACGCGAACTCTGGCATCACTCGAAACCCGCCCACACCCCGCAAGGAGCGCGCACGGGCAAGCAATACAGAGAATCAAAGATGCTCGCGTCCACTGTGCAGTTCTCAACGACCAACCCGCGACCTCCGA
Organism: Geodermatophilus sp. SYSU D01119; assembly: GCF_054049975.1. Lineage (NCBI taxonomy): Bacteria > Bacillati > Actinomycetota > Actinomycetes > Geodermatophilales > Geodermatophilaceae > Geodermatophilus > Geodermatophilus sp. SYSU D01119. The sequence continues at coordinate 3,355 of NZ_JBJGYL010000059.1, forward strand.
CACCGACCCCACCCGACCCCCACCGGTGTCCCGCAGGACGGTGGAGCGTTGTGAGATCCCGGAGGCCCGGAGAGACAGCACCCCCGCCCGCGCCGGCTCGCACCGGCGGACGGGGCCCGCTCCCTCAGGACCCAACAGCGTGCCTACGACCGACCCGACTCCCCCGACCCCCGTTCCCCGCACCGGCGCCCGAAGACGCGATGCCGTACTAGGAGGCCGCAGCAGCGGCCGGCCGAACTGGTCAGCGTTCCACCCTCGAGCACCACCCCACCAGCCCGCGACTCCTCACAGTTGAGAAGCCATCCCGCGGTGGGCGTGGCTCTGGGCCGACAGACACTCCCCGAGAGAAGCGGTCCACCGGCCAGTGCTCCTTAGAAAGGAGGTGATCCAGCCGCACCTTCCGGTACGGCTACCTTGTTACGACTTCGTCCCAATCGCCGATCCCGCCTTCGACGGCTCCCTCCACAAGGGTTGGGCCACCGGCTTCGGGCGTTACCGACTTTCGTGACGTGACGGGCGGTGTGTACAAGGCCCGGGAACGTATTCACCGCAGCGTTGCTGATCTGCGATTACTAGCGACTCCAACTTCATGGGGTCGAGTTGCAGACCCCAATCCGAACTGAGACCGGCTTTTTGGGATTCGCTCCACCTCGCGGTATCGCAGCCCTTTGTACCGGCCATTGTAGCATGTTTGCAGCCCTAGACATAAGGGGCATGATGATTTGACGTCATCCCCACCTTCCTCCGAGTTGACCCCGGCAGTCTCCCATGAGTCCCCACCATCACGTGCTGGCAACATGGAACGAGGGTTGCGCTCGTTGCGGGACTTAACCCAACATCTCACGACACGAGCTGACGACAACCATGCACCACCTGTGCACGACCCCGAAGGACACGACATCTCTGCCGCTTTTCCGTGCATGTCAAGCCTAGGTAAGGTTCTTCGCGTTGCATCGAATTAAGCAACATGCTCCGCCGCTTGTGCGGGCCCCCGTCAATTCCTTTGAGTTTTAGCCTTGCGGCCGTACTCCCCAGGCGGGGCGCTTAATGCGTTAGCTGCGGCACGGAGACCGTGGAATGGCCCCCACACCTAGCGCCCAACGTTTACGGCGTGGACTACCAGGGTATCTAATCCTGTTCGCTCCCCACGCTTTCGCTCCTCAGCGTCAGTTTCGGCCCAGAGACCCGCCTTCGCCACCGGTGTTCCTCCTGATATCTGCGCATTTCACCGCTACACCAGGAATTCCAGTCTCCCCTGCCGAACTCAAGTCCGCCCGTATCGACTGCAGGCCCGGAGTTGAGCTCCGGGTTTTCACAGCCGACGCGACGAACCGCCTACGAGCTCTTTACGCCCAATAATTCCGGACAACGCTTGCACCCTACGTATTACCGCGGCTGCTGGCACGTAGTTGGCCGGTGCTTCTTCTGCAGGTACCGTCACTTGCGCTTCGTCCCTGCTGAAAGAGGTTTACAACCCGAAGGCCGTCATCCCCCACGCGGCGTCGCTGCGTCAGGCTTCCGCCCATTGCGCAATATTCCCCACTGCTGCCTCCCGTAGGAGTCTGGGCCGTGTCTCAGTCCCAGTGTGGCCGGTCACCCTCTCAGGCCGGCTACCCGTCGTCGCCTTGGTAGGCCACTACCCCACCAACAAGCTGATAGGCCGCGGGCCCATCCCCAGCCGGAAACCCTTTCCACCACCATCCATGCGGACAGCGGTGAACATCCGGTATTAGCCCCAATTTCTTGGAGTTATCCCAGAGCCGGGGGCAGGTTGCCCACGTGTTACTCACCCGTTCGCCACTGATCCCCTCCGAAGAGGTTCACCGTTCGACTTGCATGTGTTAAGCACGCCGCCAGCGTTCGTCCTGAGCCAGGATCAAACTCTCCGTAGATGATCTGATACCGGCTGAGAACCGCGACCTGACAGATCGCGATATCAATCAACCAAAGGAATCCCACCCAGACCACCAAAGGCCCGGGACGGGGTATTACTTGGCACTGACTTTCGGCACGCTGTTGAGTTCTCAAGGAGCGGACGC
>NZ_JBJGYL010000060.1:0-2579 GCF_054049975.1 Geodermatophilus sp. SYSU D01119
GTCGTGGCGCTGGGGTGGGGGGTGGGTGGGGTGGGTGGGGCGAGAGGGGTGGGGCGGCCCCCCCCCCCCCCCCCCCCCCCCCCCCCCCCCCCCCCCCCCCCCCCCCCCCCGCGACGGCCTGGTCCTGGCTCAGGCCGAACCGTCCGCGCCGCCGTCGGCACCACCGTCCGCGCCACCGTCCGAGCCGCCGCCGACCGCACCGCCGTCGGCCGGGCCGTGGCCGGCACCGCCGTCGGCGCCACCGTCCGCCCCGCCGTCGGCACCGCCGTCCGCGCCACCGTCGGAGCCGCCGCCCGCCGCGCCGCCGTCGGCCGGACCGTGGCCCGCGCCGCTGTCGGCACCGCCGTCGGCGCCACCGTCCTGGTGGCCGGGCGTGCCCTCGCCGGCGCCGCTGTCGGCCGGACCCTCCACGCTGGTCATGTCGTCGTCGTCGAGCGCCATCGAGCTCCTCCGGTCACTGTCGCAGCCGTCCGCCGGACGGCGGTCGGTCGTGTCCCACCTAACCCGATCCGCAGCGCGCCACACATGCCCCCACCTGCCGTTTCCCGACACGCGCGGACACGTCTGCCGACGGCGCGCCGGGGACCGCGGCGGGCCGTTACTCTCCTCCGGTCGGTCCGAACACGTGTTCGAGAGGCGGGGCGGGATGGCAGCGGGGCGTGCGGAGGGGTGCAGCGTGCTGCACGTCGACATGGACGCCTTCTTCGCCAGCGTCGAGGTGCGCCGGCACCCCGAGCTGGCCGGTACCCCGGTGATCGTCGGCGGCGCCGGCAACCGCGGGGTGGTCACCTCGGCCACCTACGAGGCGCGCGCCTACGGGGTGCACGCCGCGATGCCCACCGCCCGCGCGCTGCGGCTGTGCCCCACCGCCACCGTGCTGCCGGGGGACATGGCGCTCTACGCGGAGGTCTCCCGCTCGGTCATGGCGCTGTTCCGGTCGGTCACCCCGCTGGTCGAGCCGCTGAGCCTGGACGAGGCGTTCCTCGACGTGTCCGGGGCCGGCCGCCGGCTCGGCGACGCGGCGGAGATCGGCGAGTACCTGCGTGCCCGGGTCTTCGACGAGCAGGGCATCACCTGCTCGGTCGGGGTGGCCGGCACCAAGTTCGTGGCCAAGCTCGCCTCCACCCGCGCCAAGCCCGACGGGCTGCTCGTCGTCCGCCCGGCCGAGGTCATCGACTTCCTGCACCCGCTGCCGGTGGGCGCGCTGTGGGGGGTGGGTGCCAAGACCGAGGAGGTGCTCCTGCGGCTGGGGCTGCGCACCGTCGGCGACCTGGCGCACGTCCCGGCGCGCACCCTGCAGCGGGCGGTCGGCCCGGCGGCCGGCAGCTCGCTGCACGAGCTGGCCTGGGGCCGCGACCCCCGCCGCGTGGTCCCCGACGAGCCGGAGCGCTCGATCGGGCACGAGGAGACCTTCGGCACCGACGTCGACGACCCCGCGGTCGTCCACCGGGAGCTGCTGCGCCTGGCCGAGCGGACGGCGGGCCGGCTGCGCGCGGGGAGCTGGCTGGCGCGCACGGTGAGCATCAAGGTCCGCTTCGCCGACTTCACCACGATCACCCGCAGCCGCACCCTCGACGTCCCCACCGACGTCGGGCAGGACCTCTACGACACCGCCCGCGCCCTCTTCGACGCCCTCGGCCTGGACCGGGCCCGGCTGCGGCTGGTGGGCGTGCGTGCCGAGCGGCTGGTGCAGGCCGGGTCGACGCCGCGCCAGCTCGAGCTCGGCGAGCGGGAGCACGGCCGCCGCGACGCCGAGCTGGCCGCCGACCGGGCCGCCCGGAGGTTCGGCGCGGGGGCCGTCCGGCCGGCCACGCTGCTGCACCGCGACCGCGACCGGCGGGTCCGCGACCGCCCGCGGGGGTGATCCCGGTCCACCGTGGGCGGGTCGCCGCGCGCTCGCCTTTCGCACCCCGTGAACGGCTCGTATCCTCGTGGGTACCGCCGGGGGGGACCCGGCGGATCAGGCCTTGGCCCACCTGGAGGCATCCGTGCCGCTCTCCGAGCACGAGCAGCGACTGCTGGAGCAGATCGAGCGCGCCCTCGTCGACGACGATCCGAAGTTCGCCTCCTCCGTCCGCACGGGTGACCGCAGGCTCAGGGCCCGGCGGAAGCTGCAACTGGGCGCCCTGCTCGTGGTGGTGGGCCTCGCGGTCCTCGTCGGTGGCGCCGTCGCCCCCTCGGTCCCGCTCGGCGTCCTGGGGTTCCTCGTCATGTTCGGCGGCGCCGCGCTCGGCGTCCTGAACTACCGCTCCGCCACCGGCGCGGTCGAGGCCGGCCCGGCCGGCGCCCGCGGCGGTAGCACCGCCCGCGGCCGCGGCGGCAAGCCCCGCAAGCAGCCGCTGAAGAACCGCCTCGAGGAGCGCTTCCGCCGCCGCTACGACCAGTAGCCGCAGTCCTCTCCGACGGCCGCCGTCCCGCACCGGGACGGCGGCCGTCGGCGTTCCCGGGCCGTCGGGGTGCGCCGCCCGAGCCCGCGCCGCGGTGCCCGACCTCGCGCCCGGGGGGGGGGGGGGGGGGGGGGGGGGGGGGGGGGGGGGGGGGGGGGGGGGGGGGGGGGGGGGGGGGGGGGGGGGGGGGGG
>NZ_JBJGYL010000061.1:0-2161 GCF_054049975.1 Geodermatophilus sp. SYSU D01119
CCCGGGGCGCCACCCCCCCCCCAACCCCACCCGCCCCCCCCCCGAGCGGGCCGGCCCCCTTCTGTGTTCGCGGGGTCAGGCGGGAGCGGCCGACAGGCGGCGGGCGCCCGCGGCGGCGGCCTCGACCACCGCCGGGTCGGGCGCCAGGCCGCAGGCGGCGAGCCAGGTGGCCAGCATCTGGTGCCCGCCCTCGGTGAGCACCGACTCCGGGTGGAACTGCACGCCCTCGATGGGCAACTCGCGGTGCCGCAGCGCCATGACGATGCCCGACGGCGTCGTGCCGGTGACCTCCAGCTCGGCGGGGACGGTGTCCCGGTCGACGGCCAGCGAGTGGTAGCGGGTGGCGGTGAACGGCGAGGGGAGCCCGGCCAGTACGCCGACGCCGTCGTGCACGACCTCGCTGGTCTTGCCGTGCAGCAGCTCCGGCGCGCGCACCACCTCGGCGCCGTAGGCCTCGGCGATCGCCTGGTGGCCCAGGCACACGCCGAGCACGGGGGTGCCCGCCTCGGCCGCCGCGCGGACCATCGGCACGGTCACACCGGCGTCGGCGGGGGTGCCCGGCCCGGGCGAGAGCAGCACGCCCGCGACGTCGAGGTCGGCCAGCTCGTCGACGTCGACGGCGTCGTTGCGGCGCACCACGCACCGCACGCCTAGCTGCCCGAGGTACTGGACCAGGTTGTAGACGAAGCTGTCGAAGTTGTCGACGACGAGGACCGGCCTGCTCACGCTCCCTGTGTACACCGGCCGGTCGCGGGGCCGGGAGGGAGATCAGCCCTCGGAGGGGGTGGCGAGGTCCATGTCGAGCGGGCCGCCGTAGGCCGGCAGCACGACGTCGGCCCGCTCCCGCACGGCGAACCCCAGCCCGTAGGCCTCCACCGCCTGCTCGAAGACCGCCACCTGCGGCGACGCGTCGAGCTGCGCGCGGATGGCCGCCGCGTCGCCGATCGCCGTGACGACGAACGGCGGCGAGTAGGTGCGGCCCTGCAGCAGGAGCACGTTGCCGACGCAGCGGACGGCGCTGGTGGCGATCAGCCGCTGGTCCATGATGGCGACCCCGTCGGCCCCGGCGGCCCACACGGCGTTGACCACGGCCTGCACGTCGGACTGGTGGATGACGACGTCGTCGGGCCGGGCGCCCACGGGCAGTCCGCCGTCGGGGCGGCGGGGGGCGTCGTCGAGGGTGATCTCCACGCCGCGGCCGGTCAGCGCCACCAGGCCGGCCGACAGCTCGCCCTGCTCGGCCGTCGCGGCGGCCGCGGCGACCGCGCCGTCGCGGGTGGCGGCCTGGTCGGTGAGCGCCTGGATCTGCGCCTCGAGGGCGGCCAGCTGCGCCTCCTGCTCGGCGATCGAGTCGTTGCGCTCGGCGAGCAGCGCCCGCAGCTCGGTGACGTCGCCGGCGCGCAGGTCCGACCCCTGCGCCGTCTGGCCGGACGTGGCGAACAGCAGCCCCGCGGCGAGCGCCACGACGGGCACCAGGGCGCCCCAGGCCGTCCGCTGCCGCCGCGGGCGCCCGGAGGCCCCGGCGGCGGTCTCGGACGGCGTCACGGGGGCTCCTGGGGGACGGGAGGGCGGGCGCACGGCTCGGCGGGGCCGTCGTCCTCACCGCGCAGCTTAGGCTGGGAGACCAGCGTGCCGGTCGCGACGGACCGGCACCCCGGGAGAGTCAGCAGGAGTCGGTCGCGGTGCCCAAGTCCAAGGTGCGCAAGAAGTCGGTCTACACGCCGCCGGAGGGCGTGCTCCAGTCCCGGTCGGCCGCCCGTGCGGTGCAGCCGAGCCCGCGCTGGTACGCGCCGCTCATGGTCACGCTCATGGTGCTCGGCCTGCTGTGGATCGTCGTCTACTACGTGGCCGGCGACCGGGTGCCGTTCATGGTGTCGCTGTCGGCGTGGAACTTCGCCATCGGCTTCGGCGCCATGGTCGTCGGCCTGGTGATGTCGATGCGCTGGCGCTGACGCGCCGCACACCGTCCGACGAGGCCCCCGTCCCGCCCCGGGACGGGGGCCTCGTCGCGTCCGGAGGCCCTACACCAGCACCGTCGTCCTCCCCTCCGGGGGGGGGGGGGGGCCGGGGGGGGGCCCCCCCCCCCGGGCCCCCCCCGCCCCAGACCCCCCCCCCCCCCCGCCGGTCCCCCCCGCGGGGTGACCCGTGGTGTGGTGGAGCC